>CAZOHS010000023.1:2318-5786 GCA_964579285.1 uncultured Rhodospirillaceae bacterium
GCGTTTGGCGGGCGGTTTCCCACGGCCAAAAGGTTCCCTGAAAAAGGGTAGGTTAATTCGCGAATTTTTGTGCTCTAAGTGGACAAACTATTCGTCAAAACGGATTTTGCGCTTTTCTAGAAACGCGCGCATTCCCTCTCGGGCATCTTCGGAAGTTTGTGTCAGAGCGGAAGCCAGTGATTCCACAAAATAACCTTCACTTTCTCCCATACGATCAATTCTCTGGATTGTATTGAGCATCATTTTATTAGCCAGGGGCGCATTTCCAGTAATGGTATCTGCAAGTTCGATCGCCTTTTCGAATGCCTCGCCGTCGCCAACAAGGTAGTGTGACAGTCCGAGTTCCTGGCCTTCCTCCGCATTCCGTCTACGACCCGTCAACATCATTTCGGTCATACGACCCGGGCCAATCACACGAGCCACACGAATACTTGCGCCGCCGCCCACATAGATCCCGCGCCTGCCTTCCGGTAATTGGTATATGGTTGAGGGTTCCGCAACTCGAACGTGTGCTGTCGTTGCCAACTCCAAGCCACCACCCATGACGGCGCCGTGCATAACCGCGATCACGGGCAGACCTCCGTATTGGATCAAGTCGAACGTTCGATGCCAGTATCGAGAATGTTCGAACGATTCCGCGACATCTCTTTCCCTGTGCTCTGCCAGATCAAGACCCGCACAGAAATGATCACCGTTACCTTTCAATATAACTGCTAGGGCGTCAGAGGGTGGAGCGGAAAAGAACCGGTGAAGGTCTTGGATTAATATATCATTTATGGCGTTTCGTTTTTCGGGCCGGTTGAGTGTCAACACAGCAATGCGGTCACGCAGTTCGAAATCAATTAAATCAGATTTGAAGGACGACAATAAATTCTCTCCTTGGGCAGACTGGACAGGTTCCGATAGGCCTCTATAAGTGCCCACCAACGCGGTGTAAACTCTGATATAAATACAAAGATAGAGGGAGAGGACAATTGGACATACGTGGGCAAGCCTCGATCGTTGCCGGAGGAGCGTCTGGTCTCGGGGCGTCCACCGCTAAGGCACTTTCTAATGCTGGTAGTAAAGTTGCGATACTCGATATCGATTTGGACCTTGCAGAAGTCACGGCCAAGGCGGTGGGTGGTGTCGCCCTGAGTTGTGATGTTACAGATCCAGTTGGGGCGGAAGCCGCGTTGGCGAAGGTCCAAAATGTTCTTGGGCAGCCGCGAGTTCTAGTGAATTGCGCTGGGATCGGGCCCGCGGAGCGAATTGTGGGCCGTGAGGGGCCAATGCCACTCGATAGCTTTTCCAAGTGCATTAATATCAACGTGATTGGTTCCTTCAACATGTTACGCATCGTGTCGCATAGCATGAGCCAGGCGGAGCCGATGGATGAAGATGGTGAGCGTGGCGTAATTATTAACACGTCTTCAGTTGCAGCTTACGATGGGCAGGTTGGACAGGCGGCCTATGCCTCTTCAAAGGGGGCGATCGCCAGCCTCACTTTGCCGGCCGCGCGGGAATTGGCACGCTTTGGGATACGCGTGCTCGCAATTGCTCCCGGGATATTTGAAACGCCAATGCTTCGCGGATTGCCTCAGCCAGCGCAGGAATCACTTGAAAAAATGACACCCTTTCCTTCGCGACTTGGAAAACCAGATGAGTATGCTGATTTTGTAATGAGTATTCTCAGAAATAAGATGCTCAATGGAGAGGTAGTGCGTCTTGATGGTGCCTTGCGTTTGGCTCACGGCTAACAGGTGAGGCATTTATGACGAAACTTGCTCAAGTTAATATGACGTCATTTGGGGTCCATGTAGAGAGACGTGGGGACGGTGAGAGTATATTGCGCTGTCCAGAACCACTCGCCAAATTGCCCACTAGCCTGATATCAATTTTAAAAGACCGAGCCGCGGAACATGCGGACCGGGATTTTTTCTGTCAACGTGACGGCACGGGGGCATGGCGCTGTGTGACCTATGGAGATGTTTTTGCTGCGGCCAATTCAATTGGGCAGGCACTTATTGATATGGGCGACGATAAAAACCGCCCGGTTGCCATATTATCGGATAATTCGATTGACCAAGCACTCGTATCTTTTGGTGCAATGAGCGCCGGTATTCCTGTGATGCCTGTTTCGCCCGCGTATTCTCTCATGAGCAAGGACCATCAAAAACTAAAAAGTGTGATCTCCCATAACGATCCATCCGTTATTTTTGTGGAGGACCCGGAACCGTATAGTGCTGCAATCGAGGCGCTTGATTGGGACCGGAGGACGCTCGCAACCAGTATTTTGCCCAGCAATTCGCGGCCGACTGTGTCATTAAGCGATATGCTGTCTACAAAACCCCGGGAAGGTATCCACGGTGCTGTCTCCGATATCAATTTGGATACAATCGGCAAAATATTGCTGACCTCAGGCTCAACGGGATTACCGAAAGGCGTAATCAACACGCACAGAATGATGGTTTCCAACCAGGTCGCGCTTGCGCAAGTATACAAATTTCTGCGTGAAGAGCCGCCGATTTTAGTCGATTGGCTGCCGTGGAACCATACCTTTGGCGGGAATTATAACGTCAACATGGTGCTCTATAACGGCGGTACCCTGTATATTGACGAGGGCAGGCCATTGCCTGGGCGGATTGAGGATACAATAGCAAACCTTAAAGAGATTTCTCCGACGGTGTATTTGAATGTTCCTCGTGGTTACGATCTTTTGCTTCCGCTTTTAGAAGAGGACGAAGGTGCCCGTGACGGGCTATTTCGCAACCTTACAAAGTTTTTTTTCGCTGGAGCGGCGCTCCCAAAAAATGTTTGGGAACGTCTAGATCAACTGTCCATTGCGGCCCGTGGGGAAAGAATACCAATAACTACTTCGCTTGGCTCCACTGAAACAGCGCCGGGCGCCACGTATTTAAATTGGTTGCCCCAGGCTACAGGGAATATTGGCTTGCCGCTTCCGGGTAACGAAGTAAAACTCACACCAAACGGGGATAAACTAGAAATACGGATGCGGGGGCCAAATATAACGCCGGGTTATTTTTCTCAAAAGGAACTTACGGCCAACGCGTTTGATGACGAGGGTTTTTTCAAGATTGGAGATGCTGGGCGGTTCGAAGATGAAACGCAACCCGATAAGGGTATTGTTTTTGATGGACGTGTGGCTGAAAACTTCAAACTACTATCGGGAACCTGGGTTCACGCGGGTCAGCTTAGACTCCAGGCGATCGCAGCCGCGGCGCCTATTATCCAGGATGCCGTCGTCACGGGGCAGGATAGGGATGATGTTGGGTTGCTTGTTTTCCCCAGCTTGGCGGGTTGTAACGCGGTTGTTGGAGCTGATTTGGAAGTTGATAAGATAGTGGAAAATACGGCTGTTCGCGAAAAACTGCGTGAGGGTATTCGGATACATAACAAAAATAACCCTGGAAGTTCAATGAGGATCCGACGTGCTCTTCTGATGACCGAGCCCCCTCAAATTGATGC
>CAZOHS010000023.1:5886-25935 GCA_964579285.1 uncultured Rhodospirillaceae bacterium
TTCATTCACGTGACACATTTGGGCGAAGAAAAATTCATAGGGTTGGCGTTTAGAGCAAATAGCGAAGAGGATCTCGCGAGAGCTTCAAAGATAGAGGGGGCATCGGCTGTCGAGGAAATGGATGAACCAGGCGGGGGAAAGCGTGTTCGCCTTTCTGACCCACATGGCTACCAGATTGAAGTTGTATGGGGCCGTGACGTGGTGGATGAGGTCCAAATTCCTCGGTTTAAGGTTAATGACGCAAAGAATATCGACGTGCGTGTTAGTGACCTGACCAGAATTAGGCCGGGGCCTTCGCACGTCAAACGCCTCGGACACGCTGTAATAATGACGACGGACCTTTGGAAAGGGACAAAATGGTACCGCGAGACCTTGGGTCTTGTGCCCTCTGATGATGTTTATGTCGAGGGTGATAAAGAGAAAGTAATAGCCACGTTCAACCGTGTTGACGCTGGCGAGGAATACGTCGACCATCATACATTCTTGTGTATTCAGGGTGAAAAGACAGGTCTCAATCACATGGCGTTCCAGGTGCAAGATATAGATGACGTCTTTATGGGGCACGCATTTCTGCACTCCAAAGAAAAATATGATCATATGTGGGGTACCGGGCGCCACGTTCTCGGGAGCCAGGTGTTTGACTATTGGCAAGACCCGTGGGGCCGAGTGCACGAACACTGGACCGACAGTGACCGCCTTAACAACCAAAATCCGCCAAATGTCGTTCCCGCTGAGGAAGGCTTTCTCTCGCAGTGGGGCGAAGCTGTTCCCGAGCGGTTCGTAAAGCACGCGTCGTCGTAAGATAGGATGGAGAGAGTTCAAATGAAGGCCGCAGTAAACGGAGTCGAAATTAATTATGAGGTATCCGGCAATGAGGATAAACCTTGGGTAACGTTTTCAAATTCCCTCGCTACTAATTTACATATGTGGGACGAGCAGGCGCAGGCTCTCGGGTCCGATTTTCACGTGTTGCGCTATGATAAACGCGGACACGGTCAATCCGAAGCTATTGTTGGGCCATACAGTTTTAATGACCTGATGGGTGATATTGTTGGCCTGTGGGACCACCTCGGGATTGAAAATACCCATTTTGTCGGTTTGTCGATCGGCGGGATGACTGCACAGGGCCTAATGCTGGAACACGCTGAACGTCTAAATTCTGTGGTTATAGCGAATTCGATGGGCACAATTGCACCCGAGTTTGTTAGTGCCTGGCAAGATCGGATAGATCTGTCAAAAGATAAGGGCATGGATCCGCTTATCCAGCCAACAATGGAACGTTGGTTCACAGAAGCGTACCGAGATAAAAACACTGAGGAAGGTCGGGCCGTCGCCACCATGATCGCGACGACTTCGGTAAACGGTTACACCGGTTGTGCAGCGGCAATCCAAAATTTGAACTATCTTGACAGCTTGGATCAGATATCGGGTATTCCAGTACTGTTTATCGCTGGTGCGCAGGATGCTGGGACACCGGCTCCCGGGATGGAGGCGATGCATGCAAAGATGGCGGGTTCCGAGTATGTACTTCTCGATCCGGCAGCCCATATTTCTAATATCGAGCGACCGGCCGATTTTACGAAAACACTGAGTGAGTTTCTCGCCAAACATTGAGTGCTTGTGCTACGCTGAATTCAGCATAGAGAGGAAGACTGAATGAAGCCGACGGCGGGAGTTATTGGCCTTGGGATAATGGGGGGTGCGTTTGCGCGTCACATTTCGGAAAAGGGTTTTGATGTTTTTGGCTATGACATATCAGAGGAAGCATCGCGCCGGGCTTCGGCGGATGGCGTAACCCTAATGACGTCGGTTTCCGACGTTGCCCAGAATTCTAAGATTGTGATTTGTTCTTTGCCGAGCGCGTCGGCACTGAAAGAAGTTGCCGAGGAAATTGCGTCGTCTGTCTCTAAAAAATGCATAGTAGTTGAAGCGAGCACCTTCACTATTTACGATAAGGAAGAGGCTCGGGACATATTGGAAAGAGCAGGCCACACCCTTTTAGATTGTCCGGTTTCGGGGACTGGACAGCAGGCTAAGACTGGGGATCTGGCGGTTTTTACGAGCGGAGACAAAGACTCTGTGGATGAATGTATGCCCATCATCGAGGCATTCAGTCGAGAGAATAAGTATTGTGGCCCATTTGGAGCCGGCAGCAAAATGAAATTCGTGGCAAACCATCTCGTAACAGTACACAACACTGCTGCGGCAGAAGCGATGGTTTTAGGAATGAAGTCTGGTCTCGATCCGTCACTCATTTTTGACGTTATAAGTACAAGCGCGGCGACTTCACGAATGTTTCAAGTGCGTGGAAAAATGATGTCCGAGAACAATTATGACGAGGTAGGAATGTCAAATCGGCTTTACCAAAAAGACTTGGATATCATTTCAGCCTTTGCTGCGGAGGTTGGGTGCCCCGTGAATTTGTTTATGGCTGCTGTCCAGCCCTATAGGGCCACGTTGGCGCAAGGGTTGGGTGAAAAAGACACGGCTGCCGTGTGCGCTGTTCTGGAAGATCAAGCGCGCGTTGAGAGGTAAGCATGGTCGATTTATTTTCCCCTTATTCAGCAGGACTCTTTGACCTTCCCCACCGGGTGGTTATGGCGCCAATGACGCGTAACCGCGCCGGCAAAGGAAACTCGCCACATGCACTGAATGCGACCTACTATCAACAGCGTTCCGACGCTGCGTTAATTGTTTCCGAAGCAACACAGATAAGTCCCGAAGGTATGGGCTATCCGGGAACGCCGGGAATTCATTCCGAACCGCAAATAGATGGTTGGCGGGCGGTTACAGATGCCGTGCATGAAGCGGGTGGAAGGATTGTTCTTCAATTGTGGCACGTGGGGAGAATTTCGCACCCCGATTTGCAACCAAACGGACGCGTTCCGGTAGCGCCTTCCGCCATAAAACCGGACGGCGAGGCGATGACAACATCTGGAATGAAACCTTTCGTTACGCCTCGTGCACTTGAGATGGAAGAATTACCAGAGCTTGTAGAACAATATCGTGTAGCGGCCAAAAATGCGGATATAGCCGGCTTTGATGGCGTCGAGGTTCACGGGGCTAACGGCTATCTATTGGATCAGTTTACACGTGATTCAACAAATCGGCGCGATGATCGATATGGTGGGTCCATCGAAAATCGATGTCGATTGCCCCTTGAAGTAACGGATGCCGTAATTAGTGTGTGGGGTGCCGATCGGGTCGGCTATAGAATCTCACCTTTTCAACCATACAATGACATCTCTGATTCAGAGCCACACAAAACCTTCTCATATCTAGCGGAACAGTTAGCGAAACGTAACCTTGGTTACCTCCACATGGTCGAGTTGGGGGGAAATACCGAAGGTGAGACGTTTTTAGAAGGCAGACATAAATTGTTTACCCTTATTCGCGATATTTGGCCCAATACCCTTATAACAAATGGGGGTTATGATAGGGCCAAAGCGGATATGGTCATAGGCGCGGAATTGGCAGATTTAGTATCGTTTGCCACCGATTTTTTGGCTAACCCCGATTTGCCCGAGCGCTTGAAGCGTGGTTTGGCATATAATCAACCTGACCGCCCCACTTTTTATGGCGGGGGCGCGGAGGGATATACGGATTACCCGTTTCTGTCGGGGTAGGAAGAGAAAGTCGAGTGCCTTGATTTCGAACATTACTATATTTTCTCTAAATACGCCGACGTTGACCATTTGGCGTTCTCCGTGCGTGTATAGCGCCGAAGAAAAACCGGTGGAGGTAAACTTTCAAGATATAAATTCAAAGGTGCGAAAGACGCTTCAAGGTATGCGTTATGGAACCTGATCTCCTATTAATTTCGAGGGTGGAACAGTTTTTGTTTCAGGAAGCTCGTTTGCTTGATGAGCGGCGTTTTGAGGAATGGTTATCGTTATTTTCAGATGACGGGGTTTATTGGATACCCGCGAGGATAAAGCAGGAAGATCCAATTGAAGAGGTTTCGATTGCATATGAGGACCGCCAATTGCTCGAGGTACGTGTTCGGCGATTACGTCATCCGCATAATTACTCGGATCAACCGGCGGCCAGGACGCAGCGGATTATTGGTAACGTCACGATAGTATCTAAAACCGATGACATCACGTTGGTGAGATCGAACTTTACACTCGTGGAATTTCAAAATGATGAACAACAGGTCTTTGCTGGTGAGTACCTCCATACACTGCGAGAAGGTTCGCAAGACTTAAAAATTGTCCAAAAACGCGTTAATTTACTCAATTGTGATGCTCCAATGGGTGCGATCGTGATACCGTTTTGACGTCGGATAAGGCCGTCATTGTTGTTGGCGCTGGCGATGCGCTGGGTGGGGCGGTCGCGCGGCGTTTTGCGCGTGGCGGATTGGTGGCAGTGCCGTCACGGCGCAAAGCGGAACCACTTAAAAGACTCGTCAAACAAATAGAATCCGAGGGCGGCAAAGCAAAAGGAATACTGTGTGATGCGAGAGATGAAGAAGCTGTCAGTGCATTGTTTGATCGGGTAGAAAGTGAGATAGGCCCTGCGGAGGTTGTGGTGTTTAACACAGGAGCACAACACCGCGCTTCAATACTCGATATGACGACGCGCATTTACCGACAAGTGTGGGAGAGTGCCGCCTTCGCCGGGTTTGTAACTGCACGTGAAGCCGCCAAGCGAATGGTTAAACGCGGAACAGGAACAATAATATTTACCGGCGCTACTGCGAGTATTCGTGGCGGAGCAACCTTTGCGTCATTTTCTAGCGCAAAACATGCACTTCGAGCACTCGCAGAATCCATGGCGCGGGAACTTGGACCCGCGGGTATCCACGTCGGTCATATTATTGTCGATGGCATGATCGATTCTGAGGCCGTCCGGGAAAAATTTCCGGACCAAGTAGGGGCCCTTCCCGAGGGTGGGTTGTTAAATCCAGACCATATTGCTGAGGCCTATTGGTCTATGTATACCCAGCCAAAAGACGCCTGGACATTTGAAATGGACGTCCGTCCGTCCGTGGAGCAGTGGTAATAACTAGTCGTCCGTAAGAAAGTGCTGAACGATTTCAGCAGCGGGTTCCGGTGCTTCGGCGTAAAGACTGTGTCCGCAGTTTTTCAGGACCTCTAGTCGACCGTTTTTAAATCCGGTGCTGTATGCTTCCGCATGCGCCCGGGGTACGAGACTGTCGTGTTGACCCCATACTATCAGCGCAGGTCCGCCGTACCGGTCGAGCCGCGAACGAAGCTGCGGGTTATATAAATAAGGGGGCTTGAAACCGATGAGGCTGGCGAAACGAAAAACACGATACTTACCCATCTCTCGTTCAATCTCGTCCTTTGCGTCGGGTATTAGTCTTTTGCCAAGTTCGGACCCTGGTTCCGCAAACAAAAGGTCGCGTAATCCATCGTACCGCACGCCGTCATCGGGTTGAGCATACCAGAAGATATCGGCGATTTGGTGTCCTGGGACCGCTAATCCAGTGGCGCTAATTAATGTTAGTTTTTTTATACGTTCAGGGTGTCTTACAGCAATTTCTGCCGCAATCCAGCCACCCAAACTACTGCCGACCAGAGAGAATTGATCAAGTTCAAGAGCGTCAAAAACTCTCAAATAATGGAATACCACGTCGTCAATTGTCACCAAATGCTCGTCTTCGTCGCTTTTAGCGCAACCCGGATGGGCTGGCGCTATAAGCTGGAAATGTTGAGCTAAGGCCCTGTGAAACGGCATTGGTTCCGATTCTATGCCGTGGATATCTACGATCCCGTGCAGATATACGACTGGTTGTCCGGTGCCGAATTGTTCAACCCACACGTTGCCCGTCGGCAATTCTAACAGTGAACCGGTCATTGGGCGGGTTCCATATCCATGATTTCGGGAAAATCCCGCGCGAAGATATCAGTGGATTGTTCGCGCAAAGCTGGGGCGACGTGCTTGGCGAAAAGGCGCATACTTTTTTTTGTTAAATCATCGTTCATATTGCCGAAATGAAACTGGATTAGAAGGTTTCCCGTTTGAGCTCGTTCTATAAGATCGAGCAGTTTAGTACGCACAGTTTCCGGGCTGCCGACGATTATCGAGGCTCGTCGATCTAATTCGTCCCAATCTTTCGTGTCACCGAGTTGGCTGGCACCAAACTCCCACTTGTCGAGGACATTCCGCCAGCTTTCCGCGCTGGTCGATGGTATTCCGGGGCCCCATGTTAACGTTCGTCCTTTCGTTCGTAGATGCCCCTTCAGACAATTTCGTAAAAAATACCAAATACCTTCCTGGCTCTCAATTTTTGCTTGGTCGTCTGTCTCAGACACGTAGACGGATAACAAAATGCCAAAGTCAAAAGGGGAATAGGTACGATCATATTTTTTCATTGTCTCGGCGAAAGCTTGCGCTGCGTGACGGGTCTGATCGCCGTGACTACGAGACGACAAAAAATACGCATAACCTCTCTTTGCTACATTCTCCATCGTCTCCCGAGAACGTGCTCCCGGCACCCAAATTGGAGGGTGCGGGGTTTGTTCCGGTCGTGGCCAAGCGTTTACGTATCGAAGGGGGTATTCAGGGCCTTCATGCGCGAAGGGCCCATCTTCGGTCCACGTCCGCACCACTAGGTCGATCGCCTCCCAAAACTGGCGACGTGCCCGCGGCGAAGGAACGTCATAATTGAAAGCCTCGGGGCCACCACCAACCGCGAAGCCGGCGATTAGGCGGCCTCCAGACATACAATCGAGCATCGCGTACTCTTCTGCGACACGAAGGGGGTTTAAATGCATAGGTAAAAGATTTCCCAGAACAACAATTTTTCCGTTTTGGGTTTTTTGGCTGAGCGCTGCGGCAATCATATTTGGGGACGGCATCAGCCCGTATATATTTTGATGGTGTTCGTTTAGCACCATGCCGTCAAAACCCAATTCGTCTGCGTAGACCAATTGGTCAATGTATTCCTGATATAATCCCCTGGCTCTTTCCCGATCCCATAACGAATTTGGGACTGTAACCCAGCCTGAATCATATTTTTCATCAAAATCTTCGGGCAAATATGGGTACGCCATAAAGTGCCAACAAAATAATTTAACGGGATGCATCTATGCCCCTTTTCGTTTGTCTAACGACCATTATACAATGCCTTCGGTGCAGAGAGGAAACGTCATGATTAAAACAAATGGTATCGTCCACTTTACGATTTCCGTAAGTGACCCCGATAGAAGTGAAACTTTTTATCGGGACGTATTGGGATTGGAGACGGTACAAAAAGTACCACCGATTGGCATGGTTTTTATGCGCTCTGGGGAGGATTTCGTAATCTTAACTAAAAGTAAAACCCCTATTGAACCCAATCCTGGAAATGAATTTTTCATTCATCATGCCTTCCGTGTTGATGTCAACGAATATGAAGCATCCAAGCAACATTTAATTGATAAGGGCATCGAGATTATTTTTGAGGAGGAACGTCACGAGGGCGTTTTCCACGGAAAACAGTGCTATTTCCACGATCCCGATCGCAATGTATTGGAAATTATCGGCTTAGAAATGATTGGTGAGGGATTTTCTCCCGGAAGTATGGACGGGGAATTCACACCGTTTTCAAAAGAACCGCATTTGTAAATTTATTGTGTCAGCAGGGTAACTCACTTGCACGAGAGCTTTTTCAGGTGCGAAGGGCTTTCTTGTCGATTTTACCAATGGTTGTTTTCGGAAGCGCAGTGGTTATCACGATGGCTGTTGGCACTTTATATTTGGCGAGATTGTTCGAGCAAAATGTGATTAGGTCCTGCTCGGAACAGGTCATTCCGGGTTTTAGAACGACCCACGCTTTGGTGACTTCCCCATAGTATGTATCCGGTATTCCAATCGTTGCCGCTTCGGCGACCATAGGATGAGTGTAAAGAACTTCATCAATTTCTCGTGGAAAGACGTTGTAGCCGCCCACGATTGCCATATCCTTTTTACGGTCGCGAATATATAGATAACCATCTTCGTCAAATTCACCTATGTCGCCCGTATAAAGCCAACCGTCGCGAATTGTTGACGCAGTTTCTTCAGGTAGATTTCTATAACCAGACATAATTTGGGATCCACGGGCACGAATTTCACCGGTCTTTCCGGGAGGTAAAATCTTTGTATGATCTGCGATGTCGACGATTTCGACCTCTGTACCATGAAGTGGGACTCCTACGGAGCCCGATTTTTTTTTGCCCGTTTCAGGATTATAAGTGAGCACTGGTCCTGCTTCGGTTTGACCATATCCCTCCAATATGAAGCAGCCCGTAATACTTTGCCATTGCCGGAGTGTTTCTTCCGGCAATGGAGCGGAACCAGAGTAACATTTAGATAAGTGTTCTAGGTCGGCCTCTTCGAATTCTTCGAAGTTTAATAAACCCGCAAAGATCGTTGGGCCCGCGGGTAATATTGTGATCTTTTCCCTTTGGAGGGCGTCGCAGAGCTCTTTTGGATGATAGCGCGGGAGAATAACCAACCGGCTGCGGCAGTAGCAGGCCAGATGAAGGCACATTGATACGGCAAACACGTGAAATAGCGGCATTACGCATACAATGGTTTCGCTTTGGATTTTTGTTGGAAGAATTGCCTCACGCTGGGAAATATTAATAGACACCTGAGCGTGGCTTAGATTGACGCCTTTTGGATAGCCCGTGGTGCCCCCTGTGTACTGAAGTGTTGCGAGATCGTCTGCAATAGGAATTATCGTTCGGGGTTCGCGATCGGTATTCGTCGACCTTTTTAGAAATGTCGTACCGTCACTGACAACTTTTGTACCGGTATGGGGCAGCGTCTCAACAAGCTCCCCCATGGACCTATGGTATATGGTTACCACGGGCATCGAATCTTTTAAAATGTAGGTTGCTTCCCGTGCAGTATAGAGAGGATTTATGGGGACCACTTGAGCGCCCCCAGCGTGTACGGAAAACATCGCGATCGCCATATCGATTGAATTTTCCATAATGAGTGCTATTCGCTCACCTTTTGAGCCGAGCTCCAGGAGCTTATGCGCGAGCTTCTCGACGCTGTTTAGGTATTCTCGATATGTAAGATGAACATCACCGCATGTGATGGCCACTTGGTCAGGGTGGTCCTGTGCTGCGGTGACGAGCATATGGACCACCGTTTCGTAGACGTGGGGTAGGGGATCGCTATTCGTCAAGTGTCTTTGGGTCCATTAATCATAATAGCCGCCCGGCCGGTTATGAGGCCCTGTTCAAGCCTACCATGAAGTGCTTCTGCTCCTTCCATATCAGTCGTCTCTGTTACCATTGGCCAAACTTCTCCACGACCACATAATTTTAGAGAATCGATAACCTCCTGGCGAGTTGCGTAGCGGCTCCCCATAAGTACAAGCTCTTTTTGTAGCATTTGATGCGAATGTGCCGCGAAACTTTCACCGCTTCCCCCCAAAGTTACCATCCTTCCGCCACGTCCGAGGCTTTCTATTGACGTTTCCAACGTCTGGGTTGATGAGACAAAGTCGATAGCAACGTCCACACCACCACTCGAAAGTTCTTTGAGTAACTCGGGGCAGCCCTCTTTGTTGGGATTGACGCAATGATCCGCGCCCGCATCCCGGCAGGCGGAGAATTTCTCCGTGGCTGTGTCAACGGCAATTACCTCAGCGTGTGCCCATTTGGATAACATAACCATGTGAATGCCAAGCCCCCCGCCAGCACCGAATACGGCAACGGTTTCTCCCGGTTTTATTCCTGCGTGACGGATTACCTTGACCGGGGTGGCTATTGCATCGGTAATGACGCCCACTTCCGCAGCATTTTCCTGCCAATCAAGACTTTCGGGAAGCTTTATATAGTTTTGAGTTGGTAGATTTATGAGTTCTGCGTAACCGCCATCACATACGCGGCCAACGTAACCACCAAAATTTTCACATAATGTCTCACGATTGATTTGGCACCATCTGCAGCGACCGCATGTCAGGTAAAAATAGGTAGTGACGGCGTCCCCGACGCTCAAATCTGTGACGCCTTGTCCGACGGCCTCAATGACGCCCGTAATTTCATGGCCAATAATTCTCGGATATTCGACGCCCGCCCGCCCGGCTTTTACGTGTTGTATTGTCAGGCCTGCGCCACAACTTATGACGCGTGCAACCGCTTCGCCGCGTCTTGGTTCCGGGTCAGGTATTGTCTCTAGTGAGAATGGTTCGTTTGGACCGTTTAAAACCAGAGCCCGCATTAGATATAGGCCATGCCGCCATCGACTAAGAGGGACTGGCCCGTCATAAAGCCGCTTGCAGGTGAAGCAAGAAAAAGCGCGGTGCCTACAAGATCACTTGCCTCTTCAATCCGTTTTAGCTTTTGCATACCCAGGACTGCGGAAATGCTGGCGTCCGTTCGTCCAACATATTCGACTTCGGAATCTGTCATACCGGGCAGTATTGCGTTACACGTGATGCCGCGCTCCCCAAGTTCTGAAGCCATACAACGGGTCATTCCGACTACTGCGGCTTTCGAAGTCACGTAATGCATAAGGAGAGGCAGTCCTACCGGTACCGTTGAAGACGAAATATTAATTATGCGACCGTAACCTCCCGCCTCCATATGTTTTGTCACGAGTTTTGCGCATATCCACGATCCGATCACGTTAACGTCGAGAACACGCGTCCAATCTTCGCGTGAAATTTCTTCAAATGGAGAACGGCTGATTGTTGAAAAAATCGCTGCATTATTAATCAAAACGTCTATTCTTCCGTATTCCTCCATTGCGCGCGCCACAGTTTCAGCAACGGATTCCTCATCTGAGACATCGGTTTGGACGGCGAGGGCTTTGCCGCCTTCCGCCGTGATTTCCCCGGCTACCTTGGTCCCGTTTTGTCCGTTGATCTCTGCTATGACGGGTATTGCGCCATGAGCCGCAAAGTGCTTGGCATAAGCACGACCAATGCCGCTTCCGGCGCCTGTAACAATAACGACCCGATCTTCTACGCTACTAGAAACATTGGGTTTTTCACTCATGCCGCTTCCTTTACTTCAATTACCGCTGCCATAGAGCTATCGCCCGCCGCGCAACCATTAAATAGGCCGTATCCACCGCCCAAAATGACGAGCTCTTCTATCAATTCACAAATTGCGCGGAGGCCCGTCGGTCCTTGGGGGTGTCCCCATATTAGTGAACAGCCGTAATTATTCATTTTTGTGATGTCGTAACCGGTTTCCCGGCAAAATACGATGTCATTAACGGCAAAAGGGTTATGTGTTTTGACAGCTGTGACGTTGTTCAGTGAGATACCGGCATTATCAAGAGCTCGCTGTGAAGCGGGGACAGGTGCTTGAGGCATGTACGCTTTTTCCGTACGTGCCTGCCCAAAACCCGCAATGCGAATTACAATATTTGGATCTGTGGACATCTCGACAGCCTTATTACGGGTGGTAACGATCATTGAGGTGTTTCCGTCAGCAGGGTGCGTTTGGCTGCCGAAGGTTACGGTCCCGTCTTTGACGACGGGTTTTAGTTTGTTCAGCCCGTCACGCGTCGTCTTGAAGACACCCTCGTCGCCTGTCATCGTGGCGATGGTTTTGCGAAAACGTTGATCAGGGACATCAAAGGGTATCCTCATATAACGTTTCTGAAACGCGTTTTCATTGGCGGTCGCATCACAATATTGTTCGTAACGTTGCGCGACAACGTCGTGCTGTTCTTCGCTGGTGATTTGCCATTTTCGGGCCACATTTTCTGCTGTCCCTATCATCGCCACATTTGCGTAGGGGTCGTGGCCGAAACTGTCGAGTACCCAATTCTCACTCTCCCCCGTTCCTCCTGCGCCGGTCGGGTTCGGATAGTATACATTAGGTCCATTTGAAGTGCGGTCTGTGGTCACCACCAATGCTGACTCCGCCGTCTCACCAATTTCCTGGCTTGTGTTCTGCAAGCACCGTGTCGAAGTAGCGCACGCTTGCGTTACTGTTGGGCCAGTTACTTGGTCCGCGCCCATCATTCCCGTCATCCAAGGCGTCCCATAGAACGATTTGTGTTGAGGAATTGTTATCCCGAGCATCGCCATATCAAAGTCTCTTGGATCAATCCCACGATTATCTAACTCATTCTTGGCTACGTGCGCTGCTAGTTCCACGCTGTTCAGATGGCTCAGTGTCCCCTGCCATTTTGCAAAGGGGGTGGACCAATATCCACCATAAGGAATGTACGCGTCCGTCATCGAATTGTGTCTCCGTGTTGTATTTAGCCCAGCTTCGCGGGTCAGACGAAGCGGGTCAATAATGGTTTTAATTACTTGGCGTGCCGTCAGGCTCGACGTAGAAATGTTTTATGACGGTTAATAATTATATCATCGGTATAGACGTCGGCGGCACTTTTACCGATGTCGTTCGTTTAAATATAAAGTCGGGTGTCTTGGATTCGGTCAAGGTACCCACGGATTATCTTGACCCGGTGGCGTCCATGATCGCGGGTTTGAGGCTTTTTGAGGACGAATCAAACGCGGGTGTAGAAAGTATACGTCACGCGACGACGCTTGCGACGAACGCCATCGTTGAGCATAAACTGCCGAAAACCGGACTTCTCACGACGAGTGGTTTTCGCGACATTTTGGACATTGGGCGAATCCAACGACCGGTGGCGGGAATTTATGACTTTAATATTGATACGCCTGAACCTCTTGTTTCTCGGGCACTCAGGATTGAGGTCAAAGAACGGATGGGACCTCGGGGCGAGGTTGTAGTACCTATCGATGAAGAAGATCTGCGGGCGACTTTAAGGGGGTCGCAAATGTCGGAGGTTGTGAGTATCGCAGTGAGTAGTCTTTTTTCGTTTGTAGATCCTATCCACGAACGCCGGATTCGCGAAATCGTCCGGGAAGAACTTCCTAACGTTTTTATATCTATCTCTTACGATGTTTCTCCCGAGATACGTGAATTCGAACGCACGAGCACCACCGTATTGGATGCCGTTCTAAAACCGGTCATGTCTTCATACCTGGAAACGTTGGAAGATAGAATGGCAGGACTGTCCCGTTTCCCCATTAAAATAATGTTGGCTTCAGGGGGCTTATCCAGTTGTCGTTTAGCGGCGAATGCCCCGGTAAATATGGTTAATTCAGGTCCCGCGGCAGGGGTTATTGCCTCTGCAAGTCTTGGCAGGGCGCTTGGTTTTGAAGACCTGGTGACGATTGATATGGGCGGAACCAGCCTCGATATAGGTGTCGTGGAGGGCGGCCAACCTGTACAGAAGTTTGAGGGCTTTATCGCGGGCTATCCGATGCGTATTCCGATGGTTGATGTCTCCGCCGTTGCCGCCGGCGGAGGGTCGCTGGCTATAGTAGATGACATCGGTTTTATCCAGGTTGACCGAGAATCTGCTGGTTCTATTCCCGGGCCTGCTTGTTACGGACGCGGTGGAACGCGACCAACAATAACTGACGCGGATTTAATACTACGTCGGCTTGGGACGAACTTCGAAGGTAGGGGTGGTTTTTCTTTAGACCAAAAAGCCGCGGAAACGGCTTTTCAGAACGA
The DNA here is from genome assembly GCA_964579285.1 of uncultured Rhodospirillaceae bacterium. Classification (GTDB taxonomy): domain Bacteria; phylum Pseudomonadota; class Alphaproteobacteria; order MPNO01; family UBA830; genus JAYZQT01. Next base: position 19,350 of record CAZOHS010000023.1, read on the forward strand.
GATCGCCGTACATCTTTCCACCGATGTTATTTCTGCGGCGGCGGGGACATTAGAAATTATTCAGGCCAGGATGGTAAAAGCAATCGCCGCTCATACTCTTGAACAGGGGCTGGATATTCGGAATCTTCCGCTTGTCGTGTTTGGGGGCGCTGGTCCCACGCACGGGGTTGAGTTGGCAGACGCTATGGGAATGACCCGTGTTGTGATTCCACACCTAGCAGGCAGTTTTTCCGCTGTTGGACTATTGCTTTCTCCGCTCCGACGGGACGTGTCCGCTGCGATTATAAAGTCGGTAAGAACCATAACATCAAAAGAACTAAGCAAAATAATTAAAGCCCTGGACGCTGAGGCGCGCAGTACCCTCGAGGGCAGCGGCGAGGGTTCAGTTAATCTTATAACTTCGTGGCATGTTCACATGCGTTACGTTGGTCAGTCGTACGACATTCCGATTAACCTCGGAGCGACATTAGCGGACGGCATTCCGGAAGATACCATTTTTCGGCTGGTGGAAGAATTTAGCATCCAGCACGAGCGACGGTACGCCCATCGTTCTGATGATGAAGACATTGAAATTGTTCAAGTGCGTGTATCTGTGCGGGGAGAAGAAGTGAAATACCCAAAACCCACTAATATTGTGACAGAAGAAAACTCGGACGGGCGAGGAGAACGAGAAATATATTTTACAGGTGTCCGAGAGATGAGGAGCGCCCGGGTCTGGTCCCGTTTGGGTTTAACGGTGGGTTCATTTGTTGAGGGGCCTGCCGTCGTGGAAGGCGCGGGATCTTCCGCGCTAATACCTCCAGGGTGGGTGGCGCAGGTGGATCAGTATTTGAACCTCGAAATTAGTTGCGGAAGGAAGGGATCTTCGAATCAGTGAAACTTAGTGTATAAGTATAATGAACGATTACCGAAAGAAAACATGACAAGCGCCAGGTTGACCTCGAACGCCGTAATGCGTGACCGCGTTCAGACGCAAGTAATACGCTATGCGCTTGAACTTGTTGCTGAGGACATGGCTTCTACGTTGATGCGCACCGCGAGGTCCACGATTATCAAGGAAGTTCAAGACCTGTCCTGCGCCCTGTTTGATCGGGAAGGTCGGGTAATCGTTCAATCAAAACACGCCCCGATGTTGCTGGCCGGTTCTACTTTGACCATGTCTGAAGCAATGAAACATATGGAACGTCAACCCCTTCACGATGGCGATATATTGATTGCCAACGATCCTTTTAGAGGTGGACAGCACATTATGGATGTCATGATGATTGCTCCAGTTTTTAATGGGGGCAATTTAATTGGGTATGTCGGTGCGGTTGCCCATCACTCGGATCTCGGTGGGGCATCGCCTGGGGGAGTTGCGGGTGGACTAACCGAAATTTATGCGGAAGGTCTCTGTTTCCCCTTTGTGCGCCTGTATATCAACGGCAACGAAAATACTGATCTTTTTGCGTTAATAGAGAACAACATTCGGGTCCCCGATAAAACGATCGGTGATATACGCGCGCAAGCCGCTAGTTGTCTCACGGGGATACGGCGTTACCTCGATGTAGTGGACCGGTTCGGGCAAAAAACGATCGAGCGCACAGCAGATATGCTGATTAGTGAGACGGAAGACAGGCTAAAACAGGCTCTGGAGGGGTTGCCGGACGGCACATTCACGGGTGAGGATATTGTCGACGATGACGGAATAACAAACGATCCAATTATTATCCGCGTTAAGATCATTAAAAATGGGCTGAACGTGACAGTCGATCTTTCCGATTGTCCGGACCAGGCAAAGGGAAATATCAACTGTCCTCTTGCGACAACACTCGCGGCGGTTCAGTACGGTTTTATGATTGCATTAGACAAGCATGTTACACCGAACCAAGGGTTATTTAGTGTAGTCGACATCAAGACTAGAAAAGGTTCGGTCGTCGACCCGTTAAAACCCGCTGCCACAGCTGCACGCACAAATGTTTCTCTGAAAATACAAGAAGCTGTGCTAATGGCGCTGGCCAAAATGTTGCCAGGTCAAATGATGGCGCCTAGCCACGCACAAATCAGTCACGTCGCATTTGTTGGGACTGAACCGGACACTGGAAAAACGTTTAGTTACAATGATATTTTTGGCGGTGGTGCGGGTGCACGTCCCCTTAAAGACGGACGAGATGCACAGGACACGCACATGGCGCGCTTCAAGAACACGCCCACTGAAATTATCGAACATGAGTATCCTGTGCGAGTATGGTCATATGAACTGCTTCCGGACAGCGGTGGGGCTGGAAAGTATCGGGGCGCGTTGGGAATTGCGCGTAATGTAGAGATTTTGGCTGAAGACGTCGTATTTTCAAGGTATGGGGACCGTCAAAAATATCCTGTGCCTGGCGCTGAGGGCGGCGGAAAAGGTATGCCTGGGCGGTTCATATTAAATCCGAGAACAGAAAATACAGTTTTAAAATCAAAAGGCGTAGATACCCTTAAAAAGGGTGATGTCGTTAGGATAGAAACGCCGGGCGGCGGGGGTCTTGGCCCGCCCAATGACCGTGCCGACATGTTGTTGTTAGCGGATCTTAAAGATGAAAAGGTGACGAAAGATCATATCCGCACTAATTTTGGTGACGAGAAGTTGCGGGATATACTAAACTTGCTTCAACATTCGGATGTAGCAGCCGAATAGGAGGATCACATGAAGACACTGCGCCTCGAAACAACCTCACCGTTCCAAGGTCTCGCAGAGCTTGTCGCTGATGAAGAGGGCCTCTTCGCAGAAGAAGGTATCGTGATAGAGTGGGTTAAACGAGAGAATTCTCCGCGTCAGGTCAATCCTAAAATTACGACGCCTGATGGGTTGTCGGCCTTCTCGAGTCATGGTGAGGCCTTCGAAAAGGGTGGCGCTGACATGTATAACGCGTGTGAGTGGGGCAACTACCGGCGGGTCCAAGACTCTGAAGCTCAGGGTCGTCAGTTAGGCAGGCGGTCTATCATGGTTTGGGCCGGTATCGTTGTAGCCCCAAGCTCAGAGGTTTTTTCACCACAACAGCTTGCTAACAAGATGGTTGCAGTACCCTACTATTTCGGTACGCATTACCTTACGTATCAAATGTTGGAAGGGTTTTTGCCCCGAGACCTTATTAAAACCTGTCGAGCTCCCAATGGGTCCGCTGCACGTTACGAGGCTTTGATGAACGGAGAAGTCGAGGCGACTACCCTTACAGAGCCATTTTTAACGTTAGCAGAAAAAGAGGGTTGCAGAATTATTGCCGAAAGCATGTATCACGGCACAGAAGTTGCTTCACATGACATAGATGCTGATACATACGCGGCCTTTAACCGGGCCGTGAAGAAATCCGTGCGAATGATTAACGCTGATAAAAAAAGGTTCATCCACTACTTTATTGATCGTCATAAAGGTCAGCATCCAAGTATCGAGAAGCTAACTGTTGATGACTTTAGGCTGTCCCGAATTCAAATGGTTGATCCGGCCCCTATTCCCGAAGAAGAACTGAAGAGAACATACGACTGGATGCGCAGCTGGAACATGATTGACGAGCTAAGCCCGGATGTTCTGGTCGACGTGCACCGACAACAGGAAGCCCACGAAGTAGCCGCAGAATAACTTATTCAGGCGGCAAAATCTCCTGCGTACAGACCTGGTCGATTAAGTGAGCCCGCCCAACATCGGCTAAATGCGCTCTTTTCTGGTCGGCAGTCAGGGGTTCCCCTATGCCTTGTTTCATTGCCAAGACCATCGATTGGTCGCTCATTCCCAACCAAAAATCGCGACGGACAAGCTTGTCGCTTTCGTCGCGTGCGAAAGGGTTGTCAGGGCTTGTGCCCAAGTCCGGGGTGAAAAATCTAACCATAATTTAAATCACCTTTTTGCATACAGAGCCGCAATATAATCATAATACGTCAATAACCAACCCTCAGTTTACGCGTAGAAAGAGATGACAAACTCTCGAGATTTTTGGCGTTAAAAGTATCTTCGGTAGATAAGGTTACAAAAATAGTATAGCAATTAAATTTGTTGACATGCGGTGGAATTCGACGATTGGCATTGGCAAATTGGTGTTATGGGAAAATTTCTTAGAAATGCTTGGTACGCGGCTGCCTGGGATCATGAGATTGGGGCGGCACCTCTCGCGCGCACTATTCTAAACGAAAAGGTTGTTTTTTTTCGGGATGCTCACGGTGGAGTAATAGCGCTCGAAGATCGATGCTGCCATCGCCACGTTCCGTTATCTCACGGAAAGGTGACCGGCAATTTTTTGCAATGTGCCTACCACGGTCTGACTTTCGACAGAAATGGTGTGTGCGTGAAAGTTCCGGGCCAGACAAACGTGCCTCCCGACAGCGCCGTTAGGTCGTGGCCAGTACTCGAGAAATACAAGTACGTTTGGATTTGGATGGGTGATCCGAAGCTAGTAGACGAAAGCTCGCTTCCGGACTGGTGGGTAATGGATCACCCGGACTGGGCCGTCGTAAAAGGAGACCCTCCCTTTCATATTCCCTGCCATTACGAGTTATTCAACGATAATTTACTCGACCTGTCGCATCTTGCTTATGTTCACGTCAAAAATATAGGGACGCAGGCGGTCCCTGATTTTCCCATTGTGACGACACGCGGGCCGAAAACAGTCAGAATGATTAGATGGATCTTGGATTCACCGCCGGCGCCGCTTTACTCACATTTTGGAGGGTTCAAGGAAAACATTGATCGATGGCAGTACGCGGAGGCGATGGTTCCAAGCTATAATACGGTGCGGGTGGGCTGCTTGCCCGCCGGTACCGGCGCTCGACCCGGTGATCACCCTGATAATTTTGCCGTGAAAAATGGAGGTAGGAACGGGCAGGGTTTTGAATTCTTCAACCTCAACGCGATCACGCCCGAAACGGAGAATTCCACGTGGTATTTCTATGCACATTCGCGCAATTTCTCGCAGAAGGATCCCGAAATGGATGAAGAATTTCGCCGTGAATTGCGGGGCGCCTTTCAAGATGATGTCGACATTCTTGCAGCGCAACAGATGAACATCGACCGGCATGGCCATAAACCCAAGGAATGGGTTGATATTAATGTCGATGGGCCGGGTCTGGCGCTTCGTAAAATGGTGGCAGATGGCATTCGGTCTGAACAGAATAGTCAGCCGTAAAAATTTATTTTCCGGGAAGACCGAGTACAGGGTGCTGTTTAATCTTTGGCGCCCGGTCAGACCAAAACTCGACAATATTTATTGTTTCCGCGTAATCTGGCGCGCCTGAATAGTATGCCGGAGAAGAGGGCTGCCCCACTTGGGTTGAAACATTCCAATGCCCAAGGGCAACATAGTCGGCGCCCGCTGCTTCTATATCGTCTGACGTAATTAACCAAGATGCACTTTGTTTGTCTTTGGGTGGCGCAATCTCTACGTAGTGTCCGTGTCCTGAGACGACATGATATTTGGCTGTCCGGCTGGGGGCGCCTGTTAAGGGCGACATATCAATATAATCAATGTGCGCTTTTCCCCAAATGTGGAGATCGTAGTCTGAGTAGATGGCAGTGTGTTGGTTTCTATCTATCACGTGCACGTTATTTAGTTCATCAAGTTTTGCCCGCTCCCAGACCGACCGGGGTGTTAATGGATCATGATTTCCGGGCAGCATTACAACAGGAAACGGAGCGTCCATTAACAAACTTCTTGTGCGGTCTAATACCTCGTTTTTCAATCTATTATGTTCAAAGACGTCGCCGGTCAGCAGCAGGATGTCCGTATTTGCTGTACAAGCGGTTTCGATTACAGCTGCAAGGGGGCCGTTTCCATCCCCATTCCATGCTCTCATAGTGTACCCGTCATCTATGTGGAGGTCCGAACTATGCGCTAGTATTAATTTAGGTGCAGCTGAAGTCATTTTTGAAACAAATTTGTACGTACACTACTGATAAACAGTTCTAGTTAGTCTTATTCTTCGATAATCTCTGTCTTAAGAACAGATTGTATCACGTCAAGGCTGAAGCCGCGTCGTTGTAACCAACCGGCGTCGCGTCTGACAAATTGATCACCGCCGGGCCTGGCTCGATATGGGCCGCGATTTGCCCGTTTAAGTGCGAATATCGCCTGGTCTTTCATGTTCTCCCGATCGTCACCGTCACATTCATCGAGGTCCGGCATTGTCTCTTTTAACGCGCTTTGCAATTCCTTTTCGACAACAGAGCGCTCCACCATTGCAGCCCTAGAGGCTGCGTAAACGGCCGCGTTGGATGCATAACCTGACCGCAGTGCAGCCCTGAGCCGCGCAGATGCGGCTTCCCGGTCACTTACAAGACCCGATGTTTTAAATTCAGAAACTATCCCTGAAACAGATTTCTGAAATCTTGCCAATTCATCTGGGTCACTTACTTCGCGACTGAGCCGCTTTTCTAGATGATCTTTTAATTTCTTGGTTGAGACCACATAGCGTTGGCAATACCATTGGGCGATATTGCGTAAGCGTTTTTCAGACATTTTTTTTGGCTGTCGAGGTTTTTTGGAATACATGTTTGCAATAATCATGGGCCAAAAAATAAGTGATAAAATGCGTAGCCAAAAAACCCGATGCCACAGATCAAATATATTTTTTCAAGCCA
>CAZOHS010000024.1:0-25214 GCA_964579285.1 uncultured Rhodospirillaceae bacterium
AATTTCCGTGACTTTGGTGTCACTCGATGAGTGTATACCGTCAGGCATTATTGTCCGCGGTAACAGAAAAGTATCGTTCGAGCCAATCTTCAATAATTTTGATCACACGCGTATTTGATTCAGCCATCATAAAATGGTCGGTATCCGCTGTTAAATGCAGATCCGTGGGCTGTCCGGCTCGCTTAAACATTTCAACAGATTGCTCGGTAGGTGTCACAGAATCTACGGAACTATGCAGCAGGAGCACGGGTCGCGGCGCGATATTCTCAATTACATTTTCAGCATTAAATTCCATCATACCCAGGGCGGTGTCGGCTGTGAATTTTTCGACGGAACCCGATGGCATATTTTTCCTTAAATGCTCAGGTATGGGTACTATTGCAAAGCGGTCGACCATCATAGGCTCTCCCGTTTTCTCGCGATGTTTTTTCCCTTCCTCCAGCATTTTTGTGAACGCCGCCCACGCCTCGGCGGTAGAATGCTGACCACGAAATTTGCGTTCCCCATTTCCCCAACCCCCCGAGGAGATCACCGCAGCAACTCGATTGTCGACTCCAGCTGTATAGACTGCGACGGCAGCACCAAAGCTTGATCCCACGACTGCTATTTTATCGGGATCTACTTCTGGCCGGGACTGCAGAAATGTGATTGCCGATTGTGTGTCCTCCACTTGGTCAAGGCACAGCAAGTGTCCAAAAATTCCATCGCTTTCGCCACAACCGCGCATGTCAAATCTCAGAACAACATACCCCCATCCCATAAACATATTCGTGGGGCCCTTCACATTTTCGGCATCCTTTCGGCTTCCAAAGCCATGCAATACAAGAACAGCTGGGCGTTTTTCTCCCTGTCCCAAATCATCGGGAATGTGTATGACCCCTGAAATATTCAGCTCGCCATTTTTGCCAGACTTAAAGGAAACTGCTTGTTCCAAAACTCACCTCCGAGGGTTTTATCAGTTTATACGCCCATGAAACCAACTTCGGCAACGCTGGACCAAACAGACAACCCTTGATATTAGGTCGCCCATGGATCCAGAAACACGATTGATTTCACAACAGCGGCTAACCGCCTTCGTCGTAGAGGTATTCGCGAAAAAAGGATTACCGCCGCGCGACGCTGCGTTGGTAGGTAAAGTCTTAGTATGGGCAAACATGCGGGGTGTCGATTCACATGGGGTATTGCGTATCCCAGGCTATATTGCGCGCGTGGATAGTGGTGTGAACAACCCCACGCCGCAAATGCATATAACTACGGATCTACTCGCGGCCGCCGTCTTAGATGCGGACCACGCTTTTGGACAGGTAGCGCTTTCTCGCGCCACGGAAATCGCTTTAGAAAAAGCATCGAAGGCAGGAATAGGCCTTTGCTGTGTCCGGAAAGCCACACATATGGGTGCCGTCGGATATTTTGCTTTGGAACTCACCGCAGAAGGAATGGCGGGTATCGTGATCAATGTATCTCGTCCCAATATGGCCTACCCAGGCGCGCGATCCGCAGGCATCGCGACAAGCCCAATCGCAATTGCGGTACCTGGCTCAAAGCACGCGCCCTTAATGCTCGATATGGCGACCGCAACACAATCTATGGGAAAAATCCAACTTGCTCGCGATACGAATAGTCCCCTAGGTGAAGGCTGGGCAATAGATAGCAAGGGCGATCCGACAACGGATCCGTCGAAAGCGGCAATACCAACTGCCCTTGGAGGACATAAGGGAGGTGGCCTCTCCCTAATGTTCGAATGCCTGGCAAGCCTAACCGTTGGAAACCCGCTCATAGCGCCGTTCCTGGAAGGCGCACCGAACGGCGACCTGCACATGCAAAATGGCCTTGTAATAGCGGTGGACCTCTCAAAATTCGGCGATGTTTCTGATTACGCGCGCGAAGTCGACCGACTCGCGAGCGCGGTAAAAACGCTGCCTCGGGCCTCCGGGGTCGACGAAATCCTCGTTCCTGGTGAACGAGGCGATAAGGTTTTTGCAGAACGAGAGCGGTCCGGCATACCCGTGCCCGCAGGAACCTGGAACCGGCTGGAAGCCGTGGCACAATCGCTTGGGATGAATATGCCGAACGAGGGTTAGACCCTGACACACTTGAAAACCCAACTCGCGGCCAAACCTGGCGGAGGAGAGACGCTCAAATGTTCGACAATCGCCGCAAGTTATCTTTTTGTTTGTCTGTCTTCAGTTGAAATAAGTGCTGCTTTAAATCTCACACGACAATGAACCAAGTCCCAATCCCGTTTATAATCCGATGGGGGGCCGGGCCTCACGCGAACACACAGGAAGCGAGGACCCGGCTTTTCCTTCAAAAACCGACGCGCCTCTTCTAACTTTTCAGGAGCCGATAACGTCATAACCGATGGTATTCCCGCTCCCTCGGCCAACAATGACAAGTTAGTCTGCATAGCCGTATGACTAGGTTGCCCACCTGTTTCGCCATGTTGGGCATTATCAATACACACAATTGTTAAGTTGTCTGGGCGCGCCGATGCCGTGGTGGCCAGCGCGCCCGCACTCATTAAGAGTTCTGCGTCACCTGTGATCACCAAAACGTTCCTATTAGGAGCACATAAAGCAGTCCCGAGTGCGGTCGGAAGAGCGCCCCCCATCGCACCCCCAAATGTTAATAAGTTATCGGCATCACCAGTCCAAGAGGCTGCATCCTTGGCGGCACCCGCAAGCCCCGTAATAATCAAATAGTCATTGGGGTCTGCAAATAATTGCGGCAAAATACTCGTGCGGTCGATCATTCCAACGGACGTAGGACCAACCATTTTAAAAGACCTTCGCGCCAATTAATTTTTGTGAAAGAATCAAAGCCACCCCCTGTCCGGCTGTGAAAACACCGGAAATGGCTGCATCAAGCGCGTCGTCTAAATCGGCGACCCTTCGCACCCATAGGCATTGCACTCCCATCGCTTCCAAAACTGGCTCGACTGCTTGGCCCATCGGATATTGCCATGGGTTCTGCTCCCCGTAGTCTCCGCGCATTGTCACAATCATGAGGAGGGGAAAACGCCCGGCCTTAACAAGTGAAAGCATGTTGACACAATTACCGACCCCGGAGGATTGCATAAGTAGAACAGCGCGCCCATTCACTAAATCGGCACCTGCGCTGAGCGCTACGCCCTCTTGCTCGCTGGAAAGAAGAGCCACAGTCGTTCTGTTGTCTTCCTGGGCCAAATTAATAATCTCAGCATTCCCGAAATCAGGAACATACGAGAACAGCGTGACGCCTGCATCCGCAAGCTTATTAAAAATTCGTATAGAGTACTCTTCACGCGCAACAGGACCACTCATGCTGAATTCCATGGCAAAGTATTGCCGAGCCAATGGGATAACGTGTCAACATCCTCGGGGTTGTGAACGTGTCGAGGGGGTGTTTCAAAGGTCGTTTCGGGGACTATTCGGATAACGCACCGTTCTTCCTCAATCGCAAGTTTTCTAAGCTTTTCTCGTTCATCGTGCGGCATGACCTGCTCAGCCATGAGTTCGCACACAGCAATAAGTAAATCGTCTCCGCCTCGCTCTTCCACAGTAGCATTTCCGTATACTGTAATGTACGTCAATGGCCATTTCTCATCGAGAATACATAGTGAAACACGAGGGTCCCGAGTAACAGCTTTGGGCTTAGCTCGGCCCAACATGGATGAGACGAGAATGTCTTCGCCATCCATCACATAATATACACAAGACATAGAGGGGCCGTGTTCCTTTCGTGGATAACCGAACACCGCCGTCCGGTGTTTCCGGACAAAGTCTCGTCTTTCTGCTCCATTCATGTTGGGACCCCTTATGTTTTCGCGACTACCCTATTTTTTCCATTCCAGCTCATCTTTCCATCCGTCTTCAACCTCGCGCACGGATGTCTCCGGTTTAACATCTGCGGGAACCTGTCTCTGCAATGTACGACGGCCGTTCTCCGGCCAGTCACCCGCAGTTGCGCGTTCGGCCGCCTCCGTCCACGATTTTGACCAATCGCCAAGAGAATATCCGTGCCACGGAGACTCGGGACGAAGCGTGGGAAGTCCAAGTTTTTCCCAAAGCTCCTTCCCAGCCTCCATATAGGGCTTTGTAGGCAGTGCCAGGGGCGGCATAGGCGCTTTCATCGTAGCATCAATTAAAAGGGTGGAATCCTCTTCACCATATGTCTCACGCTTAGGTCCGTGACCCTGCCCGCGATGCGGCAAAACCTCAACATCCTCAGCAGGGTTGAGGCGGTATGCCATCGCCCACAAAACAGCGTCGGCATTGTCGGCGTCGATATCTTCATTAACGGCGATGGTAATTTTACCGCAATCGCCTTTGAAGCTAGCAGCGCCGTATAACGCACGCCACACCTCGGTCCTCGGCGTCTCCGGATCAACAGAAATAATTGTAACACGAAGTAATCCCGTAAGAGGCTCATGTAATTGAACTTTTCGTATACCCTTTATCCCCAAATGATCTCGCAAATGGGCGAGAAATAACGGTTCATATGCGACGCGTTTGATTACGGAACTTTCTGATGGCGCAACTTGCGAAATGTAGGAGGGAATTACCGCTTTCTTCCGGTGCGTAATGGCCGTTACATGCATGGGCAAATTCAACTCTTCCAACGCAACATGGCCATGGCTTTCACCAAATGGACCTTCGGGCTCGAGCATTTCTGTATCAACGAGGCCTTCTATTACGAGCTCTGCTTCAGCGGGCACCACTAAGTCGACGGTTCGAGCACGCACCACGTTGATGGCTTGTCCAGCCAGGCCACCCGCGACGTGCAATTCTTCAACACCGACAGGGAGTTTTTGCGGACCCATGAATGCGACATATGGAGGACACCCAACCACTATGGCACACGGCAATTTTTCTCCGCGAGACTTGTGCGTTTGCCAATGCATGTAACCCTCCGCCCCACCCACTCGGGTCGCCATGCGCACGACAAGGCGGTTAGATGCTTTGAGACCTGCACGATAGGTACCCATATTTTGAGTGCCAGTATCTGGATTGCGGGTTATCACGTTTGTAGCGGCTAATGTGGGGGCGGAATCAAACCCTGGCGTAGAGAGCGGTATAGGCAATCGGACGAGGCCACCGTCTTCCTTCAACAAGTCATTTCCTTCAATAACAACGTCTTGACACGGTGCCTCATTGAGCAATTTGGGAGCAATAGGTTTGGAAATTGCGGCTTGCCATTTAGCGGCAATCTCTTCAACAGCCGCATCCATGCCGGTCGCATAGATATCCTGATTGGCGGCTAGCGCTCCGATGACAACAGGAATATCATATTTGCGTCCCTGGGAGTCGGTGACATTTGTAAAGAGAAAGGCCTTTCGATCTGCTTCTCGCAAGCCACCTCGAAATTGCCAACGAACCAAGGCGGACATTTCAGTATCCTTGTTGACTGGATCATCAATAACATAAAGCAAGTCGCGTTTTTTTAGTTCGTCAATGTGCTCTTGGAGATCACGATACGACCTTTGACCGGCAACACCTTCCATGGGTAACACTCCACTCATTCAAGGGGTTTTATATGCGCGCACGGCGCGCAAGGCAAAGATGTATAGTGCTATGGGAAGTGGCGGTATTAACGACTTGACCGCAAATGGAAGGGGGCTGAAAGTTAACCGCGGATCAGGGGGTTTATTAAACGTCCTATAGGCCCCGTCATGCGCACCGGCCCCTTAAACAGAGCAAGGCAAAGGCAATACTCGTCATCGTCCACAACGGGGGCGTGGTCGACGTTTTCATCAGCAATCGCAAGATCCCCTTTCGCGAAACGCCTTTCACCATCGGTATAGGCACCATGCAAAATCAACGTAAATTCTTCGCCTTCGTGCGTATGGGTTGGAACTTTGCCACCCGGCCTAATCTTGATTAAAGATAACCGGCTTTCGCCGTCCTTCACCAGGATGGCCTCTCGGATGCCACTTCCGATAAATCTCCAAGACAGTTCATCGAGATCGTGCTCTAGATAATCCCGTAAAGGCGGGGGTATGATTTTCCGCGTATCGGCATTAAGCGTCTTAACAGATAAAGAAACGGGTTCATCGTCAGATAAATCTATCTTTTGTAACACGGTATCAAACGCACCAAAATCTAGAGATACACTTTCTTCTTCATCCAACAGATTACCGGCCACCGATTCCAGTAACTCAACACGCTCGTTGCAGGTGCCACACATAGAAAGGTGGCTGGCGACGACAACTGATTCTGGTTCGGCGAGACTGCCCGCTGCGTAGTCTAAAAGAAAATTTTCAGGAAGATGATGTTCTATCATAGATCTACCTTCTCAAGCTGGTCGCGCATGCTGCGCATGGCAATACGAATTCGTGATTTTACCGTACCGAGTGGTATCTGTAATTCTGACGCAATTTCTTGGTGTGTTTTGTCCTCAAAAAAAGCCTTTTGGATGACCAAAAGCTGTTCTTTAGGTAGTGTTTTAATGTAGTTCTGCACGATCTCAGCGCGTTCCGCATTGTGAACATTTTGCTCTCCATCGGGTTCGGTGAGACTGTCGGTGAAGAACGGATCATCAGGGTCCAATTCTGGTCGCCGTGTTTTTCTTAAAAGGTCGATGCGGCGGTTTCTTGCAATGGTATAAATCCACGTCGAAGCCGAAGCCTTAGCTGGGTCAAATTGTTCTGCTTTGCGCCACACAAGGACCATCGTCTCTTGCATAACCTCCTCGGCCTCCTCTGGTCGCGCTCCAGACTTCATTAAAACAGCTTTAATACGGGGCGCATAAAACCGAAAAACGGACTCAAAGGCTGCCCGGTCGTGGGTTTTACCGATCGCACGCAGACAATCTGCATAATGGTCAACAGCGCGGCTCTCTGGGGATTGCATTGGCTCCACCTTTACAGCGACGCTTTTTCGCGAAGAGCGGGTAATAGGGGTTGTAAGAGACGGCACGAAAGGAGGTTCCGGTCCACGTTGTTGTATGGCAAGAGAGTGCGACATATGAACAGTTTTTCCTCACACAACAAGCAAAAAATCTTGCCTGTTATTTGTGTACGCAGCAAATCTGTTTATGGATCACAGAATATTTTGGCTAAACCAACCCAGTTATTCATGCATATTTCAAAACCCCTTGGTCACGGGCAGCGCGACTTCTGTGGAAAGCGGTTTACTCAAGTCAAAAAAACGCGAAAGTACGCATCTCAATGCTTTCACGTGGAAAAGCGTTTTCTGAGCTAGCTGGATCAGAAAAGGCGGAATGCGCTGTAAACCTGGCCCGACCGTCCGTCGCTGAGTCAAAAACCTTAAATACTAGGGCTTCGTCACGTGTCATTTTGGGAAAGTAGTACCAATCTTGACCGGGGTTATGGGCCACCTGATAAGTCTGCCCGATTCGGTTCGGATAGCGGCGTTCTGACACCAAGAGATCCTTTGCCGCAATCGTTCTCGCATCGCATATTGCTAAGGGATCAGATTCTATTGGATTTCTTATGGCACGCCATACCTGAACGATTGCAAATCTTCGACTAAGCAGATCATCTGACTCCTCCGGGAGTAGATCACGCACTCGATTAGGTCCAGACCAATCTGTGTAATCATTGTGCACCCGGGCAACGGGTTCTCTTACCAATTTTGTGTTCCGCGTCGCCTCATCGCCGGACCTGAGCGTATGATCAAATACATGAACGCGCGAAGCACCGGTCCTCTGTTTTACGAGTGCTTCGACCTCTTTGTAGTAAATAGATTTTAACTCTTTGGAATCAAAAAAATCTGCCATTTCTGAACGATGATCCAAAAACTCGAACCCTTGGGTCTCCAAATCAAAGGTGTCTCGCAAGGATCGTCCGTTTCTAATTTTCGTGGCCTTTTTCTCGACAACGCCGGTCCGGCGGCGGCTCATGTCACCAGCCCCCATCGTTTCGTTGATAATTTTTTCGCCCGTATCCACAGCAAACGTCAACACACCTTCAATTGCGTCATCGTTGATTGTACTGGTTTGGGTCACTAGTGCTCCTCTCTTCAGCCATTGATCGAACGCAGCAACTGATTAATACATAGGATTATAATAAGTAAATACGGAAGGCGATATGCCAGAAGTCTCGATGAACATCACAACTCAAAACGGTGTTATGCCTACTTTTGTGGCTTTACCCGTTGGCCAGGGGCCCTTTCCAGCAACCATCCTTTATATGGATATTTGGGGAATGCGCGACCAACTGCGCAATATTGCACGTTTTGTTGCAAAAAATGGGTTTGTCTGCGCCGCACCCAGCCTGTATTACAGAGCCGGAAATACTCATTTTGACTATCGGCACACGGACGGCCGAACCAAATCAATTTCTATTCTCGCGGATGAAGATCGCAACGAACTGCTAAATTACAACGCCCACCTTACGGATGATATGGTTGTCAGTGACACTGCGGCATTAATATCTCAGTTACGTCAAATTGATTGTGTATCAGACGGGTTCGCCGGCTGCTTTGGCTATTGTATGGGTGGTAGGCACGTCGTCAAAGTAGCCGCAGCGCTCCCAGACGTCTTTCGAGCAACAGCAAGCTTCCACGGCACATCGCTTGCAACCTCCAAACCCGATTCGCCCCACCGACTATCACAAAATATTAAGGGAGAGATCTACTTCGGCATAGGCGCAAATGATCCATTTACACCCCCAGACCTTGTGGAGACCGTGAGGGCGGCTTTTATGGCAAGCGACGCCACCACAACCTTTACCATTCATGAAGAAACCGAACACGGGTATGCCCTACCGGACCGCGATGTTTATAATGAAAGGGCAACAAACAGGGACTGGGAACAGATATTTGCAATGTTTAAACGTATGCTTCGGTAGTTACACAACGATATTTTCTCTATCTTTCAAGACTTCTTCAACTGGACGATCATCTATAGGCCAGTGCAGGAGCGATGCCAGCGCGCCACCGATGATAATGATCCACCAGGCAATTTGGTATGAACCCGTCTGGTCCCAGATAAACCCACCCAACCATGCACTTGCAAAACTGCCGACCTGATGGCTGAGAAAAACAATTCCATAGAGAGTTGCCATATACCGTGGACCAAACATCCCAAAGACGATCCCCGATGTGAGAGGCACGGTTGCCAACCAGAGAAGTCCTATGCACGCCGAAAAAATGTAGACTGACCAGGCGCTTAAGGGGCACAAAATAAAAATCATGAACAACAGTGACCGAAAAAAGTAAATCAAAGCGAGGACATTTTTCTTTCGGTATCGATCGCCCAGCCAACCTGCGCACCAAGTGCCTATCATATTAAAAAGACTGATCACTGAAATAGCTGTCGCACCGATAATAGGGTCTAGTTGCATATCCGTAAGGTACGCCGGGAGGTGACTGTTGATATATTGAACTTGAAACCCACAGGTGAAAAAACCAAGAACCAGAAGCCAGAACCCTCGGTGCTGCTTTGCCTCATATAAAGCCTGTTTAAGACTTTGGCCCTCCTTCTTGCTATTAACGGCGTCTCCCGCCGACGCCCCCATGGTTAGTGTTAAGGGGAGGATCATAAGAACGAAAAGTGCCAAGGCGATCAAAGCGACCACCCAACCGTGCTCATTCATTATTAATTGACCCGCGGGCACAAGAACAAGCTGGCCGCCTGTCCCGCCCGAAGTGATAATTCCAAGCCACAAACCACGCTTTTCCTCAGGGGCAACGCGGCTGGCAACCGCAAGAACTAGAGACAATGCACAGCCAGCCGACCCGACCCCACCAAGAAAACTTGAGCTCAACAGCATGCCCGCCTGTGTGGTTGCTTCGGTCATAAAATATATGCCAGCGGAATACAGAAACGCCGAAACTAGCATGACTTTAATAGGACCCCACTTATCGGCGATTGCGCCAACAAAAGGAGCAGCCATGCCATAAATAAGCGCTTGGGCACCAAAAACGAGTGATAAGCTCTCTCGGCCCCAACCAAGGTCCGCTGTAATCGGTTTAAGATATATACCGAAGCTCTGGCGACTGCCGTAGGCGAAAAAAACAATACCTACCGCACAAAACAGGACCACATAGGGACTTTTGAACCACGTCCGAGACATTCTCGTTCCAGTAAATTCTTTGTGTGAGTTTTACGGGGAATCATTGCAGGGTACCATAAGGGGTGACGTTTTCTCGAATATCGTTTTTAATTTATAGAGTAGTTTGGCAATCTAGCCGTAATTAGATAAACGAAATGTGAATCAGACCTTGGAAAACACGCTGCCCATAATTGATGTGTCGAGACTACGAAGTACTGATCGCTTATCACGCAGAGACGTGGCCACTGAAATCCGAACGGCGTGCTTGGACCTCGGATTTATGTATGTCGTCGGCCATGGGGTCGATTGTAAGCTGCAGGCAGAAGTATTCGCCCAGGCGTCAGCTTTTTTCTCCCTGCCTGAAGACAAAAAGAAAATAATCGACATGTCACATTCACCCCACAATAGAGGGTTTGAACCTCTGGGTGGTCAAACTTTGGAAGACGGGAACCCGCCGGACCTAAAGGAAGGGCTGTATATCGGTGAAGAAATTCCCTTGGGACATCCTCGTCTGGAACACGGAAGTTTTAATCTGGGACCTAACCAATGGCCAACAGAGTTAGTTGGGTTCAAAGAAACCATGATGGGCTATTACGCCGAAATGCTGTCCTTAGGAAAACTGCTGATGAGCGGTTTAGCCTTATCCTTAGAGCTTGAAGACGATTATTTTTCCGATTTCTGTCATGAGCCTCTTACAGCGCTAAAATTACTGCATTATCCACCCCAGCCGGCAAACCCGAATCCAGGGGAAAAGGGCTGCGGCGCACACACCGACTTCGGGGGGATAACGATACTAATGCAAGATGCAAACGGTGGGTTACAAATCTGCACCCAAAATAACAGTTGGATCGATGCCCCGCCTATTCCGAACACGTTTATCGTAAATCTCGCCGACATGATATCGCGATGGACAAATGATAAATACCAATCCACGCTGCATCGTGTAATCAATTCCTCGGGAAATGAACGTTATTCGGTGCCTTTCTTCTATAATGGAAATCTCACTCACAAAGTAGTTGCGCTTGATTGTTGTCTCGAAAGAGGGGAAACACCGAAGTATCCACCGACCACCGTGGAAGCTCATCTTCGCGAGATGTACGATCGTACTTACTGAGAAATCTTTGCGCCCATTTGACCAGAACAAACTTAAATTGGTTTTTTGCCCAATCAAAAAAGAGGCAGCAGAGCGTTTAATAACCAGTCGCGTTACCCGAGGACATTTCGAAAATTTGTCCCCCTAGACTGTTAGCGAACCCAAATCAAAGAGCCTCAGGAGAAAACGGCGCGTACCCGATAGTCGACGATCCTGACGACGTTACAAATCTTTTGTTGCATTTTCACGGGCAAGATTTAGACGCTCTTGCGATGGGCTTCGCAAATTAAGGCGACTAGCAACTAAACGCTTTTAATTACCGATTTGATTTTCCTTCAAAACCGACCCCAAAACCAGCCTCATTGGCCGCCCAACCACCCGCCACCCTTCCACTAAATAAAGAAGGTCCAAGCATCGTGCCCTCTAACCCCGCCCGACCATTAATGTGGCCGCCGGCCATACCACATAATTCGCCGGCACCATACAGACCGGTAATAGGTTCAAAGTGTTTATCAAGAACCCGGCAACGAAGATCAGTTTTAATGCCACCAAAATTCTTACGCGCAAGTGGGAAAAACTGAATTGCAAAATAAGGTGGGGTGTCAAAGGCCTTCGATTGAGTGAGAGGTTTTCCAAATGCTGGCTCTGTCTCTAAGCCCTTTTGTACTGCTTCATTGTAATCAGTTATAGCGCAAACGAAGTTCTTTTCATCCACCCCAATAGAGTGCGCTAGTTCCTCAAGTGTTTCGGCCTTTTTAATAAATGGTGAATTATGGAGCAATTCCTCGACTTTTTCTCGAATAATTTGATCGCCATCCCGGTAATAGGGATCTGCAATTTCCAATCGAGACTTCATCGGCGTGTCTACTATTGCCCAAGCATGCGGAGGGTTTTGGGCAAGCATCGCAGGGCTCATGGAGTTGCCCCCGGAAAGTGCTTCGTTATGAAAACGATTTCCTTGTTGGTTAACCCAAACGTATCCCGGAATATGCCGGCACACGAGACCGCGTTTACCCTGTTGGTCAAGGTAATCCGGGGTCGCATAACAATAGAACCAAACATGGTCCATGTGCGTGAGGTAACCACCAACACGAGATACCATGTTATGGCCATCGCCCGTGGACCCGCGGCCTGATCCCTCCATTACTTTGAAGTTTTTCAATTCGGGTCGAACATCTAAAACCATATCCAAATTTGAATTAAAGCCACCCGTTGTTGCAACAACCGCTTTGCTTTTAACAATTACCTCTTCGTTACTGCCTGTCGTTCTTCCAGTAAACCCGACTACTCTGCCGTTTTTTGCAGTAATATCGAAAATTTCGGTGTTCGTTATTATTTTTCCACCTTTGGACTTAAACGAATCAATCAACGTCTGGGTTAGGCCTTGCCCATTTCCGACGGGACGTGTCCAACGCATCACGGAGTTTCCCTCTTGGGGCTTCATATCAACCCACTCAACACCCAATGCTTCAGCCCAGTAGTACAGGTCATGAAGAGAGTGTTCGAGATAATAACGCGCCCATATTGCGTCCGCAGACGGGCCACCCCAATTCATCCAGTCCCCAAACGCCCGATCTGGATTGTCTTCGATACCAAGTGCTTTTTGGACGGGAGACCCGACAATGCAGCACCCGCCACCAGAGATAATCGCGGCACCACCCGGCTCTTCTGCTTTTTCAAACGATAGCACCCTAGCCCCTGCATCAAGGGCTTCTATGCCAGCCGAAATCCCAGCTCCACCGGAGCCAATTATCGCTATATCCGCTTCGTATTCTCTCTTATCTGCCATCGGCTTCAATACCCTTTGGGTACCCTTTAATATGTATTTTTGGACACAATTACGTAACGAAGTTGGTCAACCCTTAAAGATCAAAGCGATATTCCCGTAGTCGCCCTCAGCGCCAATTATATTTTACTGTCTCTCGTTCACTCGATTAGCTTTTGCAGTTCTTCCTCAAAGGCTTGATCATTCCATCCAAACGGCCCTTTTTCCCCTGCGTAAGCGATCTTACCTTCGGAATCGATGAGAAATTGCCGCATCGGAAGCCCGACATATTTTTTGTCAATGTCGTTATCTATAGAATCGATCAACATTGGCATTTTAAGGCCCAAATTTATCTGGCACGCTGATGCAACGTCGGTTCGCTCTGCATCGGTGGATGGCTCATCGTATATGACATTTTCGATCAAGTTATTAGGCACTTGCCAACCAGCGGCCGGATGCGCTTCGCGGATATAGATTATGTAGAACTGAACCCGGTCCCCGTACTTACTATAAAGTTCATTAAGGCGCACGGCCTTACCCCGAAAAGGCGGTCAGGTAAATGACCCAAAGGCTATACCAACGGGTTTTCCTCTGAGCTGCGACAAGACGACCTTTTCGCCAGTTCGTTTCCGGTTATCCCCCAAAACATCAGCCGTAAAATCCGGCGCATACGCGCCAACGCCCGGAACATCAACCTCACGGTCTTTTTCGCGCATCATATGAGCCTTAAACTCTTCCTCCGTAATATCGGAAATTTCTAACCACAATGCCTCTCGTTCTTGCATGGTCATTGATCCATATTCTTGGAGGGTTACAGGGCTTTCAGTCACAGTTCCGGGCATTATTTGCTCCCTATTTATCTCTCTGTAATCGGGCAACATACCAAGTTTGTAATCAAAGAAATAGTAATCCTTAATGATAGGTTCATTCCCACATTTCTTTTACATCTGGCTTTCCAAAATTTCGGTTTTCCTTTTTAAGCTTCCCCTTCCCTGCGTGGTGTATTCGTAGACGCAAATTTCTCTTAAGCTATCAAGAAATCGGAAGCACCAAACCGCAATGGACCAATATTTTTGGTTTGCACAGAAGGAGTTGTGCAGGGTGTTATTCGGTCTAATTTGTTCTTGCGCACGTGCAGTGATGAGGCTAATTGACGAACATTACTAATACCACAAATTCATAAATTTTGATGATTATAGTGGCTGGAGAGACAATGGGTCCAAGGGATGATGAAGCGAATAAAACCCGCAAAGGGCCCGAGGCGGAAACTGCGACACCGACAGGGCCGCCCGTTGGCCATACACTCGAAGACCACTCGATGGGTGACGTATTTTTCCACGAGCACGGCCCAGATGCCGATCATGACCACGATGAGGATTTTGCCGACGTTCCATTAGATGAAAACCCCTTATGGATTGCTGATAATGTCCGCCTGACCAGCGTGGGTATTGATGTAGGATCTTCTGGGACCCAGGTTATATTTTCAAGGTTACACCTGAGGCGAATGGCAGAGGATATGTCCAGTCGGTACTTTGTCGTCAACCGGGAGACGTTATTTCAATCACCTGTCGCGCTCACACCGTACGAAAGTGAAACCCGAATTTCAGATATACAACTCGGCAATATTCTTGATCAGGCCTATGAGGCCGCCGGACTTAGTCCTGACGATATTGATGCCGGTGCCGTGATATTAACGGGCGAAGCATTGCGGAGAGAAAATTCTCAAGGAATAGCGGCAACAGTTTCGCAGCGCGGCGGCGATTTTGTGTGCGCTACAGCCGGACACCATATGGAAAGTATGCTCGCCGCATATGGATCTGGGGCTGCGAAGGCATCTCAAGATGTTGAGCAGCGTATTTTAAACGTGGATATTGGCGGTGGAACCGCCAAACTCGCCATTGTGGAAAATGGACAAGTCAAGTTAACCGCGGCAATCCACATAGGGGGCCGATTGCAGGTCATTGATGAAAATGGGACTATTACCCGGCTCGACCCTGCTGGGCGCACGCATGCAGCTCGCGCTGGTTTTGAGTGGACTATTGGCGACAAAGTGTCGGGCGACGAACTTGATATCGTTGCCGACAAGATGGCGGAAACACTCATCGATGCATTAATTAAACGCCCACTGCCAAAGGAAATTGAACGTCTTTATTTGACAGATCCAATCATCAACATGGATGAGGTGGACGGCCTAATGTTTTCGGGTGGTGTAGCGGAGTACATATACGATCGAGAAAAACGCGATTTTGGAGACATGGGCCGACGACTGGGCCACGCAATTGCGAAACGCACCAAAACCGGAAAACTGCCGTGGCCGCTGTTACCACCGGGCGAATGCATACGTGCCACGGCGCTTGGTGCCTCGGAATATTCAGTCCAGTTATCGGGAAATACTTGCTACATATCGAGTCCCGGAAAACTACTACCACGTCGAAATCTGCAGGTAATCCAACCACCTTACTCTTGCCCGGACGTGATAGAACCTGAGAAATTAGCGCAGGTTATAAACACCCATCGCAAAACATTTGAGGTCGATAATGACGACCGTGAAATAGCCCTGTCATTCCACTGGAGTGGAAATCCCGAATATGACCGGATATATGCATTTGCCAAAGGTTTAATGTCAGCTCTCGATGATATGATTTCTGCGAAAAAACCGCTGTTCATAGTACTCGACGGAGACATTGCGCAATCTTTGGGCCACATATTGAAAGACGAGCTTAATGTGCCGGTCGAGGTCCTCGTAATTGATGGGGTAGTCCTTTGGGACTTTGACTATATTGACTTGGGGAAGATTCGTTTGCCGTCGAGAACGGTGCCGGTGACAATAAAGTCGTTAGTTTTTTCTGACGATCCACGATCGGGACAGAGATTGGATCACGAACACAAACATTCTCACGCTCATGAGCATAAAAATACCAGCAAACACAGGCATGGCATCAAAAGTAGGGGCTAAAGAACGGATAGTTTTGGGCCGCAGTTCCTGGTAGACAAGTAAGATAAAATTGTCTTCGTGTTAGCTGCAGCGGATGACACCGAACTTATTAGCCCTCCTGTTGGCACCGACTGACTAAAAGGGATAAAACCTTATAAACAAACAATTACACACCACATCACGAGCCTTCGCGAGCAGAAGAGAGGAAACTTATGTCAAAAGACGTCAATAAAGAAAGTGCGGTAGTATCAGATGAATTGGCAAAAAAGTTCGCTTCTGAAAAGGAAACACCGTACGAGCAGTGGGTAAAAAGTGAAGGCCTTGAAATCATCAGCTCGGTTTATGTTCAAAACCTCTATACCGTGGAACTGAAACCTTGGGCACGCCGAGAAGGTAAAGGTATCTACCTCAACCACGATGCTTCTCGTACATCAAACGACTGTTATGTATGCGAGATTTCTCCCGGAAAAAAACTGGCACCGCAACGGATGCTATTTGAAGAAATGATCATGATTTTATCAGGTCGCGGTTCTACCAGCGTGTGGAACGATAAAGGCGACCGCATTACTTTTGAGTGGGGCCCTGGAGCTCTATTTGCGATACCACTTAATTGTTGGCATCAGCATTTTAACGCGTCTGGAAAAGAACCCGCTCGCTTTGTCGCCGTCACTAATGGGCCGCCAATGTTCAACATTTTTGAGGACCCAAATTTCGTTTTTAATTCTCAGTACGATTTCACAGGTCGCTTCAATGGAGAACCGGATTACTTCGCCGCTAAGTCGGAAACAGATGGGTTTAAATTGGTGACTAACTTTGTACCGGATGCCGTAAACCTGCCACTAATTACCGCGAAAGAGCGTGGAGCCGGCGGTGGACATATACGTTTTAATTTCGCTAAAAGTTCTATGAATGCCCATATTTCCCAATTTCCGATCGGGACCTACAAAAAAGGACACCGACATGGACCCGGAGCCCATGTGATTATTCTCTCGGGAGAGGGTTACTCTCTGATGTGGCCGGATGGAGAAGAGCCACGTCACTATCCTTGGGAAGTTGGAACAATGATCGTTCCACCCAACATGTGGTTTCACCAACATTTTAATACGGGCCCAACACCTTCGCGCTATCTTGCTTTCAAATATGAGGGGGTCGCCGTAAGAAACTCGCAGGGCGTACCCAAATCTTGGATTTCCTCGCGCATCGGAGGCGATCAGATCGACTACGCCGATGAAACCGAAAACGTTCGTTCGATGTTTACGGAAGCACTCTCTAAACACGGGTTACAGGCCGATATGGAACAATTTTATGAGGCGGAGTTGGATGATCTACCCCCCATTGCCGCGGAATAGGTGCGGGCTGCAATCAAGTATTACCGGGGCACGCTAGGGGGGTTCCCGACAGACCCCTCGGTCCTGAACAAGGTCAGTGGGGCTTTGCTGTTATCCGAACAGCAAATAGTGTTAGTACGATTGATGCTCCCGTATATGCGGTCGACAAAAACAAAATCGTATCGATAGTAACACCTCGATCAATCATCCAACCGAACAAGACTGGCGAAGCTGCACTGGCCATGACCATCATAGCGGCAACTAACGCTCGAATAGAACCCAGATGACGGACGCCGTACCATTCAGCCCACAATGCACCAACCACCACTCGAGACATGCCGACACTGATCCCAAATAGCACCATATATACAGGAACAATCCATAATCCAGTTCCGCTGGCTAGAAAGACCAGCGACAGTATTGCGGGTACCTGATAATACGGCGTTAGCCTTACCGCACTTTTCCGATCCACTAGAGGACCAGATATCAGTGCAGTAACGACCGATGATAATGCCATACCGGTGTAATTTGCAGCAAACCAAGAAAGCGACCAGCCCTTAGTTTCCACAAGGTGGACCTGGTGAAAAACAATTCCCGTACCAATTAAAGACAAACCCAGAACTGAAGGAGCCATGAGCCAAAATCGAAGGTCGCGACGTACCTGGTGAGAATTCCATTGATATATCAAAAGGTGTTCGGGGTCTGACGATTGGGCGCGAGTTCGCGACAACATATTTTTATGGCGTTTGTCATGATCTTTGAGTAACCACATCAGCAATGGCATTAGTAAAGAAATAAGCAGAACGGCCAGCACAAACCATGTTTGACGCCAGCCAATCGCAGCCGTCAGCGCGACACCCATTACCGGGAATACCGCCTGTCCAACCGGAAACCCAAGATTTGCAATGCTTAGCGCTTTACCACGGTGGTTTTCAAAATAACGCGCCATCGCGGTCATTGACGCATGGCTCATCAATCCCTGCCCACTGAGCCGCAGCGCAAAGATCGCAACGCCCAACATGACTACCGAGGATGTCCAGCCGGTTAAAACACTTGCCACTGTGAGGCCGACGCAAATTAAGAAGGTGAATACTCGTAAATCGACTCGATCGATCAGGCTGCCTATCCAGATCATGCACACGCCACTCATCAAGGTTGCTATCGAATAGACTAGACCGAACGTCCCATGAGTAAGGCCAAATGTGGCTCGAATTTCACCGCCAAAAACGGAAATAAAATATGTCTGACCATAACTGGAACAAAGGGCCAGCAGAAATCCAAACCCGAGGAAACGTCGGTTTTTCATCACAAAGGAAAAATAATTGGATTTCATAAATCTGGTTCAAGCAATGGCGTTAAATTTAAAATAGTATATCCCTCAAAAAAGCATAAAGGCGGTATGGGTGTGATCAAAAATAACCCCGTCGAGCGAGCCGGGGGAATAACGCAAGCCGTTCAGGCCGCTGCATGGATGATACTGGGTGGGTACTCTTATACGGTAACAGGCGCCATAGCGCGAATTTTGACCGATGAATACCCGATGTTTGAAATTGTTTTTCTCCGCTGTGTGATAGCGGTGCTGATGATGGCGCCGC
This sequence comes from uncultured Rhodospirillaceae bacterium, assembly GCA_964579285.1. Classification (GTDB taxonomy): domain Bacteria; phylum Pseudomonadota; class Alphaproteobacteria; order MPNO01; family UBA830; genus JAYZQT01. The sequence continues at coordinate 18,714 of CAZOHS010000024.1, forward strand.
TCATCCTCCGGCTCGGGATTAGAAAAATGAAAACCGTCCAACCCGGCATGCATTTGTTACGCGCCGTAATTGGCTATTGTGGAATTTTGGCCTGGTTCTACGGTGTAAGTCACATACCTCTCGCTGATTACTACGCCCTTCAATTTACTATGCCACTATTCACCATAGCTGGAGCAGTCATATTTTTAGGCGAGCGTACGAGTATCAAAACATGGATCGCTGTATTAATCGGATTTCTGGGCGCACTGATAATTTTGCGTCCCGGTTTAATCGAAATATCGTTGGGCGCGATCGCGGCGCTGACCGCCGCCGTGTGCTTTGCCGCCGTCAACATTGCTATCAAGGTTCTGGCGCGGAAGGACGACCCCGCGGTAATCGTGGTTTACGCAAATGTTTTGGTGATCCCCTTGGCTTTAATTCCAGCACTGTTCGAATGGGTTCCTATTACCTGGGACGATGTACCATTGATATTAGGGGTTGGTATTTTTGGTACTCTTGCTCAATTTTCTCTTACGCGCGCCGTAGCGTTGGCAGATGCTAGGGTGGTCCAACCTTTTGACTTTTTACGATTACCGTTCGCAGCGCTAATCGGCTGGTTCCTGTTCGACGAAATATCGGACATATGGACTTGGGTCGGCGCCATAATCATCTTCGTGGCCGCGTATTACGTGCTTGCATTCGAAACCCGGAGGTTAAAATAGGAAATTTTTGACCTCGGTGGTCATATAGTAAGCCTTTAACTGACGCTCAAAACCTATGTTTCGTTGTGGCGCTTGGCGCGTGTTTCACCAAATTCAACAAGCGATGGCATCCGGTTCCCTTTAATCTCGTCAGGGTTGGGTGCCGGCGCATCGCCAACAGGAACGGTACCTTTGAGGGTTATCCGTTCCATCAATCGTCGGTGCGGATAGTAATCGTGTATTGCCGAATGCTGAACTAGTCTATTATCCCAGAAGACCATCGTCCCGGGTGCCCAGCGGTGACGATAGTGATATTCATGGATCTGCGTCCGCGCATACAGGAAATCGAGTAGGCACTTACTCTCGTCCTCGTCCATCCCTTTGATACAACGTGTGAATGCGGCACTGACATATACAACCTTGCGACCCGTCACAGGGTGAACACGCACCACCGGGTGGGCGCGAGGCGGATAGAGCTTTTCATAACGCCTTAATCGCGCGTGTCCGTCATCAGTATCCGGAAATAAAATCCTAAATGGCAGAAAATCATTGATTGCTTCAAGACCGGAAAGATGCTGCTGCATCCGGTCCGACAGGCCTTCATAAACGGCCCCCATATTTGCGAAGGCAGTATCGCCAGCGCCTTGTGGAGGAATTATTTTACACGATAAAATCGACCCCATTGGTGGCGCCTCACGAAACATCTCATCGGTATGCCAGATGTCGGTGCGTGGCGGTGGATTGCCCTCTTTATTATCATAGACAATGAGTTCAGGTGTTTCCTCATCATTAGTCGAAAACGGATGCACGGTAAGTTCGCCGAGTTGGCGACCAAAAGCTAAAAGTTGTTCGCCGGTTAGGTTCTGATCCGGAAATGTTAATATTCCGTGTTCAGCGTGAGCCGCCAATATTGTGTCAATTGTCGCATCTTCCAACGGCCTACGATGATCCAGCCCAATCACTTTAGCCCCCAAATACACGCTAACGGGTTCAATACTTACTGGGGTCCCCCGCGTTTTTGAAAGAACAGCCGCTTCCGCCATGATCACCACCTATTGAATGTCCTCACCAACAATGACTTTTATCAGCCATCGCAACAAGAGCCAAGTTTTGGTCGCTCCCCTGTCACTAATTTCGCGCGTAGCACTGCGCGTAAGGAGACATCAGAACATTAAGAAAAGCGCGCAGCCCACCATTATATCAACATCCAATCGTCTTGACGCGTCACACCGAAAAACGACGTGCGATAGCGTTTGGGACCCGCCCGTCGATGAAAAGTAAACCAATTCCGATTATTAACGCCCCCGCTATTTCTTTCAGTTGAATGACCTCATGAAGAAACATATTTCCTAAGAAAAGGGCTGTAATAGGTATCAAGAGCGTAACGAGCTGCACGTTGGTTGCTCCCGCCTGCGCGAGAAGGCGGAAAAATACAAGGTAAGAGCACGCTGTCCCAAATACAGTCAAACCCATCAAGGCAAGCCATGCTTTTAAGCTCGGAGCGTTTAAGGAGCTTGGGTTCTCAAAAATACAAACTACGAGTAACATAATCGCACTCGAACAGATCAGCTGGCAGGTCGCAGATTTGAGTGGAGCCACCCCTTGGAGGTGACGCCGTCCCCATAAAGCTGCAAAACCAAAACTAAGCGCTCCGGCCAGACCAAGCCCAATGCCAAGCGTTTGAAGACTGTCCACGGGTTCCCCAATTCCCCGCAATACAACCACGCCAAGAAAGCCTATCACGACCCCGAAAATGCGATTCCGGGTCATTTTCTCCTCGCCAAAACTGGCGACAATAATCAGAGTAAATAGGGGTGTCATAGCATTAATGATGGAGATCAAGCCCACCGTAATGATTGTTTGAGAGACAAATTGAAAGCAAAATGGGACCGCATTATTCAAGACGCCCATAATAAAAAACGGCATCCATTCCTTGACCGTTATCGGCAGTTTGTGTCCGTAAAACCAAAAAAATGGAAGTAAGAACAAAGCCGCTAGAAAAATACGCGCAAAAACAACAATAAAGGGCGGGATTTCCTTCACTGTAATTCCCGCAAAGAAAAAGGCACTACCCCATAGCACCGACAGGAGTATTAAAAGAGCCCACTCCGGAAGCCCCATAGTCTTCGGGGCGTCAGGCATGCTCTACTGCAAAGCAAAGAAACGGCATGTTTATTTCACTAAAACGTTTTGACGGTCCCGAGGAAGGAAAAATAATAGGTTTCTATCGTCACATCTATCATATGGACATACAAGGCTTACAAACTTCGTCACCCACTGTATTCTGAATGAAGCGTTTATCTAGGGGAGGTTGTCTGATGCGTTATGCACTCGTACGGAGGGATCGCCCTAATAGCGCTGATAAACGTGCCCGCCTCCAACCAGCCCACGCAGCCTACCAAGAGCCCTTTTTAAAATTGATCGTCTATGGTGGCGGCTTGGTAAGAGACGGCGTGGACACCTTGGGTAGTGTCGACATTCGCGACGTGACCGGAAATATCATTGTGTTCAAAGCCGACCGTGCGACGGTCGAAGATTTTCACCGCAACGATCCCTATACACTTGAAGATATGTTTGAAATGGCAATCATCGAACCTATTTGGCAGCGTATGCCCGACCCAAATGCGTAATCTACAGAAAGATATTTAAGATGGAACTTCATTACAAAGGCGCTCTGGAACTCGCTACCGCGATCCGCCAAAGGGAAATATCGTGCGTTGAAGCTCTAGATCTCTATCTCGATCGTATCGACCGGTTCAATTCTGCGCTGAACGCTATCGTCGTATTCGACACGGAAACCGCGCGGGAAGCGGCAAAGGCGGCGGATTCAGCGTTGGCAAACGGTAATGTAGTCGGCCAACTCCACGGTGTGCCAATAACAGTAAAAGAGTCCTTTGATCTTGCGGGGCATCCGTCGACCTTCGGCCGACCGAATAGGCGGGACCACAGGGCTACCCGTGACGCGCTGTCAGTTGAGCGCCTCAAGGATGCGGGCGCAATAATCATGGGAAAGACCAATGTGCCGCTCGACCTCTCGGACTGGCAATCCTTCAATGAGATATACGGAGACACCGTCAATCCGTGGGACAGCACCCGTTCCCCTGGAGGGTCTTCAGGTGGTGCCTCAGCGGCCCTGGCCGCCGGTCTCACGGGGCTGGAAATCGGCAGCGATATTGGGGGTTCTATCCGCGTACCTGCGCATTTCTGTGGCGTCTATGGCCACAAGCCGACCTATGGCATCGTGCCGCTGCGCGGGCACGCCTTGACACCTGACGACGCGGAGATGGACATTCTCGTCGCCGGCCCGCTTGCGCGGCGGGCTGAAGACCTGCGTGTTGCACTTGACCTCATCGCGGGCACCGATCCGGAAGCGCCCGGGGCTTGGAAACTCAATCTACCCAACGAAACCCGCACCGATATGCACGATTTTCGGATTGCGGTGATCACTAACGACACAACCTATCCTGTCGATAATGACACAAGCAGCGCCATCGAAGACGTTGCCCATCATCTCCAAACGGAAGGCGCAACCGTCGTGCGTAATCCTCCCCTGCCACTTCCGAGCGGAGAAATGTGGCAACTCTATCTCAACGTTCTCCGCGGTGCGACGTCCGGGTGGAAATCTGACGCAGAGGCAGACGCTGCAGCCAGGCAAGCCGCCGAACATGATCCTTCTGACAATACCTACGGCCCAGTAATGCTGCGAAGCATCAGTCAACGTCATCAGGCATGGTTGCACGTCAACGACCAGCGATCGAGATTACGCGCATCGTGGCGCAGTTTCTTCGGCAATGTTGACGCGTTGATTGTGCCGATGATGGCAACAGCTGCATTTCCACACATTCGCGGTATTGCCAAAGAGAACCAGTATCTTGATGTCGACAACGTGCAGCGGCCTATATCCGATACATATTTCTGGATTGGCCTTGCCTCGGCAGCCTATCTGCCGGCAACGCTGGCACCCGCGGGTATTAGTCGAGAAGGACTACCCATCGGCATGCAGATCATCGGACCAGAAGGCCACGATCGGCGCTGCATCGCGCTTGCCACGGCTCTGGAACAGGGGTTTCGCAAGTTTACGCCGCCGCCGGGATTTGATTAGTCCATTCTCACTATATTTTGCACGTTAGGATCTGAGTAAAACGTGCACTCGGAAACGTTTAGAACCCACCAGGCCAACAGAATATGATAAATGCCCGGCTACATTTGTCTTCGATGACTATTTACGCACCTCTGGTGCACTTTGGTAAGCTTCTAGAATTGGGTCTATCCGGGCATCGTCATCGAGTGTTGAGTATGATTTTCCCATGAGCCCAAAAGGCCGGTCTCCCCGTAATGTGACCCGTTCCATTTTGCGGCGGTCTGGCAAATAGTCTCGTGCCGCGTAATGCTGAACCGTTCGGTTATCCCAAAACGCCATCATGTTTTTCTTCCAATGAACTCGGAATTGGTATTCGGGAATATGCATCTGGCGGTAAAGCATATCCAACAAGGCATCACTCTCATCCAACTTCATACCCTTAATGGCGAGCGTAAATTGTGGACTAACGTAGAGAGCTTTTTTACCAGTCACCGGATGAATGCGGACGACCGGATGGACCGGATTGGGAAACATATCGATCATTTCGCCGAGGCGCGTCCGGTGTTCGAGGCTATTGCCATAAAGTCTCTTAAAGTTTTTGAAATCATTCACAGCTTCCAGACCAGAAATAAAAGACTGGGTCTGACTGCTGAGCCCTTCGAAAGCAGCCGTCATGCTTGAGAATATGGTGTCACCACCTACTCGAGGAACGATGATTGCCCGCAAGATGGTACCCATCGGAGGCTCCAGACGGAACATTTCATCGGTGTGCCAGACGTCTGTCGACAGTGGTGGATTATTACCGTCATTGTCTAGGACAATCATCTCGGGCATTTCGTTCAAGTGAGGCGAGATGGGATGGATGGTTAGCTCCCCGAATTGCGCTGCGAACTTGGCTTGTTGCTCGCGCGTTATGTCTTGGTTGCGGAAGATAATGACACCGTTGTCCATCAAGGCATCCTTGATAGTTTGAACATCCATTTCATCTAGGGGATTTGCCGTATTTATGCCGTTAATCTCGGCGCCTGCGTGAGGCCCCAACTGTTTTACGGCGATGGTGGAAGAAATTGGTTCAGCCGTCTGTTTTGTAAACTGGTCCATTTTCAGCTCCTGGATATTTGTACCTTGATATCTCTGCTAATTCATAAAAGGCTATGGGCCGCTTGTATGGTATTGATAGTTATAAACTAATATATTTTTGCATCATGTAGGGCTTTGCCGAGCATACCATGCATTCTTTTTCAAAAAGTTACAAAATAACTCAATTTACCTGACAATCGCTTTATTGCGTCATTCAAAGAACAGGCGTTAAACTCTCTTCACGAGAAAGTTCTTACCCATCCTGATAGACTTGAGAAAAAACTTGAGCACCAATCGAAAAGGATTACAAAGTGAATTTTATTCGTTGGATACTTGGCCGCCTGATTCTTGGATGTGATTTTCTTACACGTCGGAAACCAGTGTCCCGGGACACCAAATCGCAGGCATTGATCAATGCCCGTACTGCCAACCTAACTATGTATCAGTTTGAGGCCTGTCCGTTCTGCGTAAAGGTCCGGCGAGTCATAAGGAAACAGGCCCTCAAAATCGAGCTGAGGGATGCGAGAAATGAACCCGTATACAAGCAGGAACTCATTTCTGGTGGCGGGCGATACAAGGTCCCTTGCCTGAAAATAAAATCTGATGCCGGTGAAATCACCTGGCTATATGAATCGGGGGAGATTCTTTCCTACCTGAAGA
>CAZOHS010000025.1:0-25064 GCA_964579285.1 uncultured Rhodospirillaceae bacterium
GGATATGGGTCGGTAGCTCAGAGTGTAGAAGTACCACCAAATCTCTCATACGCTGTGTTTAATTTACGGGAAAAAGCTCGTTTCCATGATGGGACACCGATTACACCGGAAGATATTATTTGGGCATTTGAAACTTTAAAAAAAAGAGGTGCACCCTTTTATCGGTTTTATTACAAAAATATAAAAGTGGTCGAAAAATTAGGTCCTCATAAAATTCGGTTCCAATTTTCAGGGCCTCCAAACCGCGAACTCCCGCACATCATTGGACAACTGCCGGTGCTCTCTCGGAAATGGTGGTCAACTCGTGATTTTGCAAAGACCATTCTTGAGCCCCCCTTGGGCAGCGGGCCATACAGGATCTCAGCATTTGAACCGGGTCGGTACGTTGAATTAGAGCGGGTTTCAAATTGGTGGGGGTCAACGTTGCCGATCAACGTTGGTCGTTACAATTTTGATAAAATTAGATACGAATACTATCGCGACCAAACCGTCGCGCTTGAGGCCTTCAAAACAGGGCGTTATGACTTTCGAAGTGAAAACTCTTCTCTAGTTTGGGCCACAGGCTACAATTTTCCTGCCCGGCAGAAGGGTGATGTTAAAACGGAGGAAGTCACTCATAAACGCCCGACGGGAATGCAGGCATTTATTTTTAATATTCGAAGGACGCAATTCAAAGATCCTATCATCCGGCAGGCAATGTCTTTCGCGTTCGACTTTGAGTGGTCAAATAAAAATCTGTTTTATGGCCAGTATACCCGCACTAAAAGTTTTTTCTCAAACTCGGATATAGCAGCTAATGGATTGCCTTCTAAAGAAGAGCTGGCACTACTACTGCCATGGAAAAAACGGCTGCCGCCGGGTTTATTCACCAAAATTTATGAACCACCGCGCACCGACGGGACCGGCAACATTCGGAAAAACCTTCGGACCGCCTTAAAATTGCTAAAAAGCGGCGGCTACAAAATAAGAAAAAACAAGCTGATTTCTCCTAAAACGGGAAACCCGGTACGTTTTGAAATACTGTTGGTCAGCCCTGCGTTTGAGCGCATAGTCGCTCCTTTTACGAAAAATCTAAAACGCTTAGGAATAATTGCAAAAATACGGACAGTCGATCAGTCCCAATACATTAACCGGATTCGTAAATTTGATTATGACATGATTGTTGGTGGTGCGGGTCAATCTGAATCTCCCGGAAATGAACAACGTAATTATTGGGGTTCAGAAGCGGCGAAACGACTCGGGAGCGGAAACACTATTGGCATACAAAACCCGGCCGTAGACGCACTGATAAGTGCACTAATAAGAGCAAAAACACGAAAGGATTTGGTTCACGCGACGAGGGCATTGGACAGAGTTCTGCTATGGAACCATTACGTGATTCCCCAATGGCACGTGCGACACGATCGCATTGCGTATTGGAATAAATTCGGTGTTCCGCAACACCCTGTCTACGGTGTTGATCCCATGGCCTGGTGGTTTAATAAGCATGATCGGCGCTAAACCAGTTGGGCAAAAAACCTTAACGAACAGTGTTGAAGCTGCTTAAGATACTCGCCGATGAAATACCTCCATATTCTCATAGTAATAGCCCTCTCTACAATCCCTGCTTTCGCCAAAGCTGACACCGCTCGAGTGCATGGGCTTAGTGTATTTGGCGACCTAAAATATCCGCCCGATTTTACTCATTTCGACTATGTAAACCCGGCAGCACCCAAGGGTGGACGAATAAAGATTCCTGCTCTTGATTCCTTCGAGACGGTCCAACCATTTACGCTAAAGGGAAGAAAGGAAATTCTTGCCGAAACCCTGCTTTACGATACGCTTTTAGCACGCTCATTCGATGAACCAGACTCCTACTATGGCTTAGTAGCGAAAACCATAGAAATTCCTGTAAATAAAAAATGGGTGGCTTTTAATATTAACCCTCGGGCTCGGTTTCATGATGGCAACCCTATAACGGCTGATGACGTTTTATTTACTTTTAAAACTTTGATTAAGGACGGACATCCAAAATACCGAATAAAATTCCGGGACGTTGCCGAGGCGAAAATCACGTCTAAGTTGCGAATAAAATTTATCTTCAATCCAGGACTCCACCGTGACCTTCCGACACAGCTCGCAACCTTGCCGGTACTATCCAAATCCTATTATGAGAAAAATACCTTCAACAAGACCACTTTCATCGGCGCCCTAGCAAGTGGACCATACAAAATCAAAGAGGTTAAACCCGGACGCGCAATTAAGTATTCGCGAGTTTCCAATTACTGGGGAAAGGATTTACCCGTGAACCGGGGTAGATATAACTTTGACACAATTGAGGTAGATTATTACCGAGATCGAGAAGTTGCCTTCCAGGCGTTTTTTTCAAACCAATATGATTTTCGCGAAGACTTTACGTCTCGACAGTGGGCTACTCAGTACAATAAACCGCCAGTAAACAAAGGATTTATTGTACGCGAAGTTTTACCAGATGAGACACCTTCCGGGGTACAGGCCTTTGTTTTCAACTTAAGAAAGAAAAAATTCCAAGATATAGGAGTGCGCAAAGCTTTAGACCTAGCCTTTGATTTTGAATGGACAAACAAGACCCTATTCTTTAGCCAGTACACCAGAACGAACTCCATGTTCGAGAATTCGCCGTTGGCCGCACACTCCGCGCCATCGCAAAGCGAAATTGCTCTTTTAAAACCGTACCGGGGGAAAATCCCCGAAGAAGTCTTTAGACTGCCATTTGTTGCGCCCAAAACCTCCGGATCTGGACACATTCGAAAAAATCTTAGGAAGGCCCAAATACTTTTAAAAGAGGCCGGATATTCAATAAAAAAGGGTCGCTGCGTTGATACTAAAGGAAGGCCGCTCCAGGTTGAATTTCTTCTTTTTGAAGGCAGTTTCAAAAGAATAATCAACCCCTATATCCAAAACCTCAAGAGGCTCGGCGTTAGCGCACACATACGAATTGTTGATATTGCGAATTTCAAGCGTCGCGCCGACGACTTCGATTTTGATGTTCTGATACGCAGGATCGTCCAACCGCTGACCCCTGGACTAGAGCAACGCAATTACTTTAGTTCCCAATATGCAAACGTGCGGGGCTCATCCAATATAGGCGGTATTAATGACCCAGTGATCGATGCGTTAGTGGAGAAAGTCATAAATGCAGATTCCCGTGCAAACCTTCAACTATCGGTCCGAGTTTTAGACCGGGTTTTGATGTGGAACCGCTTTGTGGTTACCCAGTGGTACAAAGGAGTCCATAACGTGGCCTACTGGAATAAATTTAACCGTCCAAAAGTCTCACCAAAATATAATTTAGGGGTTCTCGACACATGGTGGTACGACGCACAGAAGGCGGCAATGCTTAAAGCCGGAAAAGTTCCACCTCTACCGGCGACCTCCCTACCTCCACCCGCGCGCTCAAAGAGATAAATAAACCGGATGCTTGCATACATTACTCGGCGCTTGTTGCTTATTATACCGACCCTCTTGGGTATCATGGTTATTAATTTCGCCATCGTTCAGCTTGCGCCAGGTGGACCGATAGAACAAATAATAGCCGAACTCTCAGGCACCGACGTCGGGACAACTGGTCGTATAAGTAGCTCCGGCAGTGAGGTCATGGGAAAGGATGGCGGCAACTTAGTCACAAGCGGGCAGAACACGACGACTTATCGCGGAGCTCAAGGCCTGGATCCAGAATTCATAAAGGAGCTCGAAAAACAGTTCGGTTTCGACAAACCTTTGCACGAACGTTTTATCGATATGATTGGCAATTATATCACCTTCGATTTCGGAACAAGTTTCTTTCGTGATGAGACAGTTGTGGATTTGGTTTTCTCTAAATTGCCGGTTTCAATTTCATTGGGTCTTTGGACTACCATAATAGTGTATCTAGTGAGCATACCGCTTGGTATTCGCAAGGCGGTGCGGGATGGCAGCCGATTTGACGTATGGACGACGGCGGTGCTCACAGTTGGTTTCGCTATTCCGTCATTTGTCATAGCTATTCTACTAATCGTTTTATTTTCCGGTGGAAGCTTCATAGATTTGTTTCCCTTGCGCGGATTAATATCAGACGATTTCGAACAACTTACCTTTATGGGCCAAATGTTTGATTATCTGTGGCATTTGGTGTTACCCATAACGGCCCTGGTGCTGGGTGGTTTCCTATCACTCACAATGCTCACCAAAAACTCCTATCTAGACCAAATCAACATGCTCTATGTGCAGACCGCCCGCGCAAAAGGCCTCAGTGAAAGGCGTGTTTTGTATGGCCACGTGTTCCGAAATGCGATGTTGATTGTAATAGCCGGTTTTCCGGGTGCCTTTGTGGGTATTTTATTTACCGGCGCAATGTTGATCGAAATAATTTTCTCATTGGACGGTCTTGGCCTCCTCGGCTTTGAGGCCGCTATAAAAAGAGACTATCCAATTATGTTCGCAACGGTCTACTTTTTTACGCTGCTCGGCCTGGTAATGAACCTCATCGGTGATCTTATGTACACAATCATCGATCCAAGGATTGATTTTGAGGCGCGTCGTGTCTGATTTACCGACGCAATACAAAATATTTGGTCAAAGAATTTCACCTCTTAACACGCGGCGCCTAAATATTTTTCGTCAAAATAAACGTGGATTTTGGTCGCTACTGATTTTCATGTTGTTGTTCATCGTTACGCTGCCCGCAGAGTTCATTGCGAATGATCGGCCCCTACTCATATGGTACCAAGATGAAATTTATATCCCTGTTTTAAACACATACTCCGAAACTACATTTGGCGGAGATTTCGAGACAGAAGCGGAATATAGAGAAAAAGATGTCCAGGACTTAATTCAAAAAAATGGCGGTTGGATGATCTGGCCTCTCATCGAATACAGTTACGATACCGTTAATTTGAACCTAAAAGTTCCTGCGCCTGCTCCTCCATCACAAAACAACGTAATTGGGACCGATGATCAGGGACGCGATGTGCTAGCGCGGGTAATTTATGGCTTCCGTATATCCGTCCTGTTTGGATTAATCCTGACGATACTGGGATCAATCATAGGCGTATTAGCGGGCGCAGTTCAGGGATTTTTCGGCGGTTGGATTGACTTATATTTTCAACGGTTTGTTGAAATCTGGGGTGGGCTTCCACAGCTTTATATCCTCATAATCCTCTCGAGCATAATCATTCCGGGTTTCTGGTCTTTGTTATTAATATTGCTTTTGTTTGGCTGGACCGCGCTGGTCGGTGTGGTTCGCGCTGAGTTTCTCCGCACCCGAAATCTGGAATATGTTAAAGCGGCCCGCGCTCTGGGTGTAGGTAATAGCGCGATCATATTCCGCCATGTGCTGCCCAACGCCATGGTCGCAACTCTAACCTTTCTGCCGTTAATTTTGACTGGCTCAATTACCAGTCTCACCGCGCTTGATTTTCTTGGACTGGGGTTGCCCCCGGGCTCCCCCTCTCTCGGTGAGCTGCTACAGCAGGGTAAGACTAACCTGCAAGCACCGTGGTTGGGGCTGACCTCTACAATCAGTATTGCATTGACACTAACGTTATTGATTTTTGTTGGTGAAGCAATTCGTGACGCTTTCGATCCTAGGAAGACGTTCAATGGGTGACCCTCTATTATCCATAAAACGTTTATCCGTATCATTCGGGCGAGGTTCGCGCGAAGTCGCAGCCGTTCGTAATATTACTTTTGAGATCATGCTTGGGGAAACAGTAGCGTTAGTCGGAGAGTCTGGATCAGGAAAATCGGTGAGTGCCCTCTCACTCCTCCAACTCCTCCCATATCCGATTGCACATCACCCATCCGGGTCGATCGTGCTAGAAAATCAGGAATTAGTGGGCGCGCCTCCTTCGACTATGCAAAACATCCGTGGCAATCGTATAGCTATTATATTCCAGGAACCACTTTCCTCACTCAATCCCTTACACACTATAGAAAAACAAATCGGGGAAATTCTTTTTGTTCATAAAAAACTAGAAAAAAAAGCGGCTCGGGACCGCATAATTGAGCTATTAACCGAGGTTGGCCTAGCAAACGTACAATCGCGCCTCGCCGCTTATCCGCATCAACTTTCTGGCGGCGAACGTCAAAGGGTAATGATTGCGATGGCTCTGGCAAACGATCCCGATCTTCTTATTGCCGACGAACCAACCACGGCTTTGGACGTGACAATTCAGGCACAGATTCTTGAGTTACTCAGGAAAATCCAGCAGCGACGCAGAATGTCTGTACTACTAATTACCCATGATCTCAGCATCGTCCGCGCAATAGCAAACAAGGTTTGTGTTATGAAGAATGGCGAGATCGTTGAAACAGGGGTAACTAGCGAAGTATTCCTCCAACCCCGCCATCCTTACACTAGACATCTATTAGAATCCCAGCCCAAGCGAAAAACAAACCCCTTTAACGGTCAAACCCCCACCATTATGGAGGCAAAAAATATACGGGTGTGGTTCCCTATTAAAAAAGGCATCCTGCGCCGAACGATAGGTCATACGAAAGCGGTAGATGACGTAAGTTTGATTGTTCGCGAGGGCCAAACTATAGGTGTTGTTGGAGAATCTGGGTCTGGCAAAACAACTCTCGCGATGGCACTCCTTCGCCTGCAAGAGAGTAAAGGCGTGATTACTTTTAGTGGCGAACGTATAGACGGATTTAATTTTAACCGCATGCGCCCTCTGCGAAAAGAAATGCAAGTGGTGTTTCAGGACCCATTCGCTACACTCTCACCACGATTATCGGTTGGGCAAATCATCGAAGAAGGACTTCGCCTGCATAAACTTATTCAACAGAATGCTGCGGAACGAAGAAAAACGGTAGGCGAAGCTTTAGAAGAAGTGGAACTCTCTCAGGATCTGCAGGACCGATATCCGCATGAATTCTCAGGAGGGCAACGCCAACGGATTGCTATTGCTCGCGCCTTAGCTCTGAAGCCAAAACTTCTGATCTTTGACGAACCGACATCGGCACTTGATATGTCGGTGCAAGCTCAAATTATTAATTTGTTGCAAGACCTTCAAAAGAAACATGGCTTAGCCTACATCTTTATTAGCCACGATCTTAAAGTTATTCGTGCGATCGCTGATGAAATGATCATCATGCAGGACGGTAAAGTGGTCGAACAAGGTCCCGCAAATCAACTTTTCGAAAACCCGAGTGACGAATACACCAAGGCCCTAATTGCGTCAGCAATCTAGTGCGGAGTACGATAAAGTGGCGTTTACAGTAGTTAGAACGCGACGGACAAGGCGGCAACACCCATAGTAACATGGTTTTAGAATTGATCTTTAAAAATCACTGCTAGCTTTGGGTGTGCCCGCCTCAAAGGGGGTTGGGCTTTCTAACTCTCGTCCCGCTTTTGATACATCCTCAGCAAATTTTGCAAGGTATAAAGCACCTTTTTCCGTGCATTCAACCTGAATGCTACGACGATCATAATCATCAACACGGCGACGGATATAACCCAATGAATTGAGCCGATTTAGTGCCCGGGATATAGCGGGCTTAGAAATGTTGAGATTTAACGCAAGCTCTCGAACGGTATGCTGTTGTTTGACATTAAAAACCGTCAACAAAATAGACATTTGTCGTGCCGACAAATCTGGACCCTCAGCGCGAACGCTTGCACAAAGAGCTTTTCGCCATAAAGCGAGTGCATCGTTTTGGTCTAAGTACACAGGCATTTCATATAAATTACTGGCTCTGATCAGATCTAAGTTTAACCGAATCGTTAAAGCCTTGACCAATAGCCATCAGCGGTCGACAACAATCAAAGAGTGATAACATGAGGTGCGGGTATGAAAATGAAGTTGTTGTTGAGAGGACCGTCTCCATTCGGACGCAAGGCGACATTTGCAATACAGCATTTAAATCTATCGGATCAAATTGGGGTCGGGTCACCGGATAGCGAAGAACAAATTCGGAAACACAACCCTCTCGCAAAGGTACCCGCTCTCGTTCGGGATGATGGGGAAGCTTTATTTGATAGCCGCGTAATTTTGGAATATCTCGACACCCTGGCAGGGGGCAATAAAATTATTCCAACAGAGATAGAGGCAAGGTTTCTTGCTTTACGGCAGGCTGCGATGGCAGACGGTATATTAGAGGCGGCATTATTGATCACGTATGAAGTTCGGTACCGGCCGGAACAAACACCGTACGAACCTTGGTTAGGTTTTCAGCGCGGCAAAATTAGCCGTGCGCTTGATGCCATGGCCCAATCACCCCCTTCCCTGAAGCCGTTGACAGTCGGTGGAATCGGCCTCGCATGCGCGCTTGAATATATAGATTTTCGCAAACAATATGATTGGCGACCGGAATTTCTAACTTTGGTTAAATGGCTTAACGAATTTAACGGGATTTACCCCGATTTTTCGGAAAGCCGACCAAAAAATTAAGTCTCAGTCTGACAACGGAAATCTAGAGGGTATTGCGCAAGCGGGATATACGAGGGGCCCGCCCGGCCAAGATGACTTTGGTAAAGAGTTAACGTATCAGCCTTATACGCGGGGGCAGAAAAACCACCGGTCCTCTCGAGCCATTCACGAACGTGCTTAGATCGAACCGTGCGCGGCCGAGCAACAGTCATATGAGGTTTATATTTTCGACGCTCAGGTGACAAACCGGTAGTTAACAACCTTTTTTCTACCCTGCCCTGAAGCAAAGCAAGGGCTGGCCCCATGGTAACACCAATCCATAGAGCGCGAACTCTACCACGACTGGAAAAATGTCCGTTGCCCTTCAATTCAATTGGAACATTGGGTGCGCGCACGTGCGCCAAGGCATCAATAATAATACCGGCCAGATCCTCCTGAACCTCGCCAATAAATCGAACTGTTATATGCAGGTTTTCTGGGTTCACCCAGTGGGCATTATCGATCCCCGCCTGAAGCCTAGAAATTTCAAAACGTAAATCCTTGGGCAATGAAAGGGCGGCAAAAAGTCTAATCATTCTAACACTGAAAATTTGGTGTGCTCAAAACCCATCAGCTAAAAAGCGTCAATACTCCGGTGTAACCATACAACCGATTATTCGAAATCTCCCCGTTCGCGTAAAAACCTACCAGTGGCACATCGTCACCTAACGCGGCCTGGATCGTTTTCATTTCTTCAGAATTGGCTCCGAACAGGTTGGGCCCGCGTGCCACACACGAGTAATAAAGCGCTGCCTTGGGTTCCCCACTAGCGCGGTTCGTCACGTCAGCTACCATCCGCTCTAAATCGTCCATTGCAGCAGATTTATCTCGACGCACAAACATTACTCTATCGCCTTCTGAAATCCGCTCTCCGATCACCACTAATTTTTTAGATGGATCAATCCCGACAACATTCCGAACAAGATAATCGCCGCTGTCATCTCCAGCTATTGGCAGCGCCGCATGAATGTACCCCGCCACCCGCTCAAGGTTTCGCGAAAGAACCTCACCGACGTCTTCACGGAACACATCAAGTGCAGGTCGACCGCCAAGCTCAATTAAAATATTATCGCGAGCCTTTGTTACTTCATGGATTTCTCCGACAGGAGAGCAACCCTGGCTCAAACCTGTCGAAACAGAAACCGCTTTAGAGAAAAGAACGCCCGACACGCCGCCCTCCGTTAAACCATCGGCAATCTGTGGCTGCCGACCGCGCGACGCAGTCAAACCACCTATCAGAAAGGCGTCAGTATCGTCTGTAATCGCGTTTAAAATATCTGCGACATATGCGTTACGTGGATCTGCGTGGACGACCCCAAAAAATGGATTGGTATCGGTAACCCAGTTCATTACATGTTCTGGTAGGGGGTCACCCGGCCGGTTAACCGAAGGCATCACGCAGAACGAACGATCTGGGAGGAAACCGATCATCGACACGACCGCGGGGACGTCAAAGTACTCTTGGCCTCCGACCATAACGCCAAAACCAACGGTGCCAAGCCAATGCTGAACACCCGTTTCTTCTCTTAGCCACTCCACCACAAGAGGCAGATCATCATCAAGAAGGTCTGTTACATAAATGAATCCAATATTACCGCGCTCGGGTAAAGGTTGCATCTGATCCAAACACGATCTCACCATAGTTTCCCAATCGGCATCCACAGCGTGACCCACCACAAATGTTCGAGCAGCGTCCATGCGCTAATCCACTCTACGGATAAATTGTAGCACGGTTGGCAAAATACGGTTCACAATAACCTGAATTCCTTTTGCGTTAGGATGTATACCATCCTCAAGGTTTAGGCTAGGTATCGCGGCTACACCGGCAAGAAAGAACGGATAAAATTCAAGATCAAACTGGCTTGCTAATTGATGATAGATTCCATGAAATTCCCGACCGTAGTTTTTTCCGAGGTTAGGGCTCGCGTACATTCCAGCGAGCAGAACTTGCACCTTACGGTGTCGCAACTTCTCGATTATACGAGTGAGGTTTTTTTTTGCAGTGGCGGGAGGCACCCCCCGCAGCATATCGTTTGCTCCAAGCTGGAGAATAACATGAGTGGGTTTACTCTGGAGAACCCAGTCGATGCGCGCGAGGCCTCCAGCGGTCGTGTCACCGGAAACGCCAGCATTCAGAACTTCAATATGAACCCTCATTTTGCGAAGTGTAACTTCCAGACGGTAAGGGAATGTTTGATCCGCATACAATCCGTAACCCGCTGTGAGGCTATCGCCGAGCACTAAAAGTCGTGTTTTGCCGAATGCCGAACAAGACATCACTAAAAAAAGGACAATAAAAGCACCTGAAATCCAAAGTTTGAAAAACTCCGTAGCCGAGTTATACGGATGAGTGAGGTGTTTCAACTTAAAGACCGGAAAGCGATTGTGGAAAGCCAATCACACATAGAGAATCCTATCATAGCACTAAAAGATGTCACCCTTAAGCTGCACAGCGAGGCCGGGCCGGTCAACGTTCTTAATGGAATAAACCTCGAAATTGCGGACGGCACAAGCGTCAGCATCATGGGCCCATCCGGCTCAGGAAAAACCTCGTTGATGATGTTAATAGGGGGCCTAGACCAACCGACTTCGGGGTCCATAAAGATCACAAACACATTATTAGGCGGTTTAAACGAAGACCAGCTTGCTGAGTTCCGCAGAGATACAATGGGCATCGTCTTTCAAAATTATCATCTCGTTCCAACGATGAATGCTGTGGAAAACGTCGCAATCCCGGTGGAGCTAGCAGGCTTAGCTGACCCCTTCGATAGGGCACGCGATGCATTAAAATCGGTGGGGCTAGAAGATCGCACGAAACATTATCCTGGACAACTTTCAGGGGGAGAACAGCAACGAGTTGCGCTCGCGCGGGCGATAGTAAACAAGCCCAAAATCCTTCTTGCCGACGAGCCCACGGGCAACTTAGACGTAAAAACTGGCGAGACCGTTATCGACCTTCTTTTTGCTCTTAGAGCTGATCATAATGCAACGTTGGTATTAATTACCCATAACGACGCACTCGCACAGCGGTGTGACCGAAAAATCAATATAACAAACGGTCGAATTTCCCGGGAAGAAAATCACTTATGATTAACGCCTTGCGGATTTCGCAGCGGGAATTACGCGGCGGCGTTAGGGGTTTCCGTGTCTTCATAGCGTGCCTCGCCCTTGGCGTTGCCGTAATTGCCGGGATTGGGTCTGTTGCTTCATCTTTGATTGCGGGGCTAGAAGAGGATGGCGCTATTCTGCTAGGCGGTGATATAGCTCTCCGCACCACTCATAGAGATATTTCACAAGAGCAACGCAATTGGTTGCGGGAAAACGGTAGGGTATCGCGCGTAGTGTACTTTCGTTCGATGGCACGGGGAACGAAAAACTCCAAAAGAGCATTAGTTGAATTAAAATTAGTCGATAAAACATACCCCTTGTATGGGGCGCTAAAAGTAAATGGGGGGAACAAACCCGATAGCCTTTTTTCTAAAGTAAATGGTATATGGGGAATTGTATGTGATTCAGCACTATTGGTCCGTCTCGGCATAAAAGTAGGGGACACAATAAGCATCGGAGAATCAAGATACGAAATCCGGGGAACAATTAGGCAGGAACCAGACCGCATTTCCGGTCGCGCTGGCTTACAGATAGGACCACGGTTAATAGGTTCCGCCGATTCAATCAAGGACACTACCTTAGTTCAACGGGGAAGCCTCGTCTGGTATTTTTATCGGGTTCGGATAGAGACAAACAAATCTTTGTCGGCGTGGAGAAATAAGCTGAATAACGCCTTTCCCGACGCACAGTGGATCCTTCAAGATCGCCGCAATGCCTCCCCGACCATAAAACAATTTATTGACCGTACTACCCTATTCATGACTTTGGTCGGATTGACTACCCTGCTTATCGGCGGCATCGGCATTAGTAACGCCGTCAGAAATTTTCTTTTCGGTAAAATCCGGACCATTGCTACGCTCAAATGCATTGGTGCGTCGGTTGGTATAGTTTTTTCTGCCTACTTAATACAAGTGATGGTGATGGCAGTAATTGGCATTATCATCGGTCTCGTGTTAGGGGCATTTATTCCACTCGCAGTAGCCAATATTTTTGATGAACTGCTGCCAATCGTCGCTCGGTTCAACATATACTGGGAGCCCTTGGCGCTTGCATCTGGTTTTGGAATATTGACTGCGCTTGGTTTTTGTATATGGCCCATTGCAAGAGCTTGCGATTTGCCGGCCAGCGCGCTCTTCCGCCATACGGGCTCGGGTATTAAAGGAATGCCTCGTTGGCCTTTTGTCCTCATAACTTTCGTCCTTTTGGTTATCCTAATATTCATTGCTATCGAAAGTGCCAATTCGAAGCCAATAGCGATGTGGTTCATCAGCGGTGCCGCGGCAGCGATTATCCTGTTTGCAGGAGCAGGTGTCTTAATTAAGCAAAGTGCAAAACTTTGGGCCAAAACAGGTAGCTTTGCTTTGCGCTTGGCGCTGGCCAACATGCACCGACCCGGTTCACAAACAGGTAACATTATTTTGTCACTGGGCCTCGGGCTAACGGTCCTGGTAGCACTTGCCCTTATTGAAAAGAATTTAAGTAATCAGATAAATGAAGAGATGCCCAAAACTGCTCCGGGATATTTCTTCATCGACATCCAAAATACTCAAATTGAGAAATTCCAAAATACTATTCAGGGGATCAGAGGCGTTCGCGAAATGCGTACGACGCCCATGCTGCGTGGCCGAATAACTCGGGTAAAAGGAAAACCAGCTAAAGGGCTGGACTATCCAGAAAATAGCCGTTGGCTGTTGCGCGGGGATAGGGGAGTTACTTGGGCTACATCAATGCCAAAGGGAGAAAAACTCATCGCAGGCAAGTGGTGGTCGGCTGATTATAACGGCCCTCCACTGGTATCGCTGGCCGCCAACGCTGCCGAAGCGCTGAGCTTAAACCCTGGCGATACAATAACCACCAATATACTCGGGCGTAATATTACGGCCACCATTGCCAACCTTCGGGACGTGCAATGGCGCAGCCTTCGGATGAACTTCATTTTCATATATTCTCCGGGCCTTCTGGAAAATGCTCCACAGACGCACTTAGCCACTGTCCACACGGACCCATCCCGGGAATCGGTTATAGAGGAGATTGTCGGTAGTAAATTTCCAAATGTCACGGCTATCCGTGTGCGGGACGTTTTAGAGACCGTTAGTGAATTTATAAGCAATCTAGGTTTAGCTATCAGACTGACCGCTGGAGTTGCCATCGTTGCGGGCACTCTCGTTCTAGCCGGAGCAATTATGAGCGGGCACCGTCGGCGTGTATATGATTCTATCGTCCTCAAGGTTCTCGGCGCCACCCGAAAGAGGGTAATTGGGACCCTGCTGCTCGAATACGTATTGCTTGGCATGACCACAGCTGTAATAGCATCTGTTTTCGGATCAATCGCGGCCTGGGGGGTTACCACCCATGTAATGCAATTAGAATTCTCTTTTGACCTCCGCACTGTGATCACGACAAGCGTCATTGCTGTTTTGTTATCGGTGTTTTTCGGTCTATATGGAATTTGGCGTGCCTTGGGTCAAAAGCCGGCCCCTGTTCTTAGAAATGACTAGCAAATATGCAGAAAATTAAACTTTCCCAACAAACAACCTGTGTTATTCGCTAGTGGTTGATTCTGCCTCTGAAAAGTCCCATATTCCGATTAATAGAGAACTTGGAAAGCAGGTATCGTAAATGGCTATTGGAACCGAGAAACAGGTATTTACTGGCGCGCGTGTAGACCAGGCGGCCTATGATGCGGGTCTTCGTGCACATATGCTGCGGGTCTATAACTATATGGCATCCGGCCTGGCGCTTACTGGTATATTCGCCGTGGTTATTGCTCAAATGTCGGTGATTACCAATGACGCCGGCCAAATTGTTGGCTTAACCAACCTAGGTCAAAGCTTGTTCGGGTCGCCACTAAAGTGGGTCGTGATGCTCCTCCCGATTGGCTTGGTGTTTTTCTTTAGTGCGAGACTGCACGCGCTTAAACAATCAACCGCACAAATGGTTTTCTGGGTGTTTGCAGCACTTATGGGGGTATCCCTCGCCACTGTCTTCATGGTTTTTACCGGTGCGAGTATTGCCCGAGTGTTTTTCATTACCGCGGGCACATTCGCAGGGATGAGCCTCTGGGGCTATACAACAAGTAAAGACCTCTCGGGTATGGGATCATTCCTTTTTATGGGCCTAATTGGCATTATTATCGCGTCCATCGTGAATATATTTATAGGTAGTTCAGCGCTGCACTTTGCAATTTCAGTAATTGGAGTACTCGTATTTGTTGGTCTAACTGCGTATGACACGCAGAAAATCAAAAATGAGTACGCTGAGCATTACGATAGTGAAACAAAGGGAAAACTCGCTATTTCAGGTGCGCTGCGGCTTTATTTGGACTTTATAAACCTTTTCGTCATGCTGATGCATTTGTTTGGCGCCCGACGCTGAACTGACAAACAAAAGAATGTTAAACCGGGCCCCCATGGGGCTCGGTTTTTTTATCTATTCGGCTGCTTGAGCCGTCGGCGTTTCACTTTCCGCTTTAATCATCCGGTTCAACGTACGAATGGCCTGTAATCCGCCACCATCATGATTAATGTCCACGCGGGTGGGCGTAGTACCAGCATCGATGTTTTTTTGCTGCAGACCGATGATTTCTAAATCTTCCAAAAACGCCTCATGAACATTGGCCACAAGCAAATCAGTGAGCCAAGCTTCGTCGATACGGAAGTCGTGAGCCTGAGCCCAGAAATAGTGGGTCGTTTTTTCCGTTTCCGGTGTAATGGCATTCAGGTTCCGCATAGTAAAACCTTGAGATCGGTCACCATCGATTGCACCTGTACCGGCTTTTGCTGCACCGACATCAAGTCTTACGAAGGCCGGCGGTGTCCATGTTATATGCTGCCAACGGTCGACGTGATCATCAGGTGAAAAACCGCCCGCCTTTTCAAAAAAAGGTGGCGGTACCGAATCCATCACCCAGCGCGTCACAGTTACGTGGCTGTCACTGCGGTCGAACTTCATTGGTGTTTCCGCAACTGCGTCAGTGCCGAGAGTTGTGGCATGTATAAACGACAGGTGGGACAGATCGAGTAGATTCTCGATCAGCAGACGATAGTCCGCTTTCAAATGCATCAACTCACCTTTAGCACGCCACTCTGGGTGATCCATCCAGTGAAAATCCTCTATGTCGTCGGGATTGGCGAGCGCCGGGTCCCCCATCCACACCCATATCCACTGATACCGCTCCACAGTCGGATAAGAACGCACGGAACAGTCGGGCGGTACAGTTGATTGACCCGGGATACGCACGCACTCCCCACCCGCATTATATTCTAATCCGTGATAGGGACATTGTATTCTATCCCCGACAAGCTTACCTTCAGATAACGGCGCATGACGGTGAGCACACTTGTCAGCAAGTGCGACGGGGGACCCATCTTCGAGCCGATAAAATACCACGGGTTCACTCAGGAGCGTCCGTCTCAAAAGATTTTGACGGCCCACTTCAGTCCCCCAAGCCCCAACATACCAAGCGTTTTTAAGAAACATTAAAACCTCCCACTTCGGTCAACCTCTATTTCCATATATTACACATTTATTGGGCAGCAATTGTATTTTCCGTCGCTATTTTTTCGGAGACTAGATTTCTCGCGGCTATCCCCGGCGCATCAACATTAAGATCAATGAGTTCGCGGGTTACATCGCGCTGTATGGACGCGTGCTGAGCCTCAAGAATTTCAAAATCTTCCATAAAGGTCATTAGAAAATCATCATACATCTGTTTCTTCCAATCCGCATCGTCGATCCGAAAATCCCATACATGAGAATAAAAATAAAATGTTGAATTTTC
This sequence comes from uncultured Rhodospirillaceae bacterium, assembly GCA_964579285.1. Classification (GTDB taxonomy): domain Bacteria; phylum Pseudomonadota; class Alphaproteobacteria; order MPNO01; family UBA830; genus JAYZQT01. The sequence goes on from CAZOHS010000025.1 coordinate 16,300, forward strand.
TGTCTCGGGCGTGGGTGCATTTAGTGCTCTCAAACGTATGCCTTCTGCATATTCGTTAGGGCCCCCAAAGTCGCCGGCCCCAACTGGTCCGCATCCCGCATAGACCACAGTATGCCCCGGGGGTTCGGTCTCTACGATTTGCCAACGATCAACGTTATCCTCATTTTTCATTCCGGCCCGGTAAAGAGGCGGTGGCGGGCGATCCTGTATCCAACGGGACATACGAACTTTTTCATTTAAACGTTCCGTTCTGACCGGAAAATCAACGATCGCACTGTTTCCAATTGTCTTGGTATGTACATAGCCGAGATGTGACAGATCTAACAGATTATCAGTGATGAGTTCGTAGTGACATTTGATCTGCAGAAAGGCTCCGGTATTATACGCCCAACGCGGATCCTCAACCCACCACCAATCGGGTATCAAACTATGGTCTGCCTGAGCGGGATCCCCCATCCAGATCCAAAAGAAGCCATGTCTTTGAACGAAAGGGTAAGACACAACCCCCGCCCCGGGCGGAACCATTGACTGGCCTGGTACACCCACACACGCACCCGAGGAGTCAAATTCCAAACCGTGGTAGCCACACTGCAAATTGTCCCCAACAACCTGGCCCAATGACAATGGCAAATGGCGATGGCAACAACGGTCTTCAAGAGCAATTGCTTTGCCGGAGCTATCCTTGAACATAACGACAGGTTCATTCAAGAGTGTCCTGCCTAAAGGACCGCCGTCCTCGAGTTCGCGGTCATAGGCCGCCACGTACCAGCAATTCTTGATAAACATGATATAAATTTAAACAGACTGGACAAAAAAATGAAGCGGCTAGATTTAATCCCCGCTATCCTTAAAATTGCATTTGAAACCTGCTAATTGGGCAATCATTGGCCCTCAGCACCAACAGGGGGGTAAAACCTTATGGCTAACTATGGAGATCGAGCACGTATTGGAATGTTATTGCCATCTGTAAACCGTGCAGCGGAACCTCAAATCACGGAAATGCTACCCGAGGGTGTGTCACTTCACACCACCCGGCTCCGCCTTCGTTCAAGCGAGGAGGAACATATCCATGCGATGGTTGAAGACGTTGAACGGGGCGCCGTCATGTTAGCCGATGCTGATGTTGATATAGTTGTATTTCATTGTACCGCGGTTTCGATGTTTGCTCCTGGTTTCGATGACAAAATAATTGAGCGGATAGAGACTGCTACCGGAAAGACGGCAACCTCGACATCAAAAGCCTGTATAGAAGCGTTTGAGACGTTTGCCGCAAAAAAAATAACGCTGACCACGCCCTATATCGCGAAAACAAATGAGCGCGAGGTAGCCTTTCTTCAATCGCATGGAGTTGACGTATTGTCGGAAACCGGGATGGGCATCAGCGGAGATGGGGGAGCCATGCTTGCGGTGGAGCCGGAAGAGTGGCGACGTCGGGTAAATAATCAAGACGAGCCAGCATCCGAGGCGGCTTTTATTAGCTGCACCGCAATTCGCGCGGTTGAGGCGATTGAACCCATTGAAAACGATATCGACAAACCGGTGGTGACTTCAAATCAAGCCATGGTTTGGCATACACTTCGCAAACTGAACGTCGAAGAGAGACCCCAGGGATACGGTCGCCTAATGTCTGCGGGCTAGCTAAAGACTACTCAAATTTCCAGGACCTCAAACATCCCCTAACAAACGGTGTTCTATAAGCAATCGCTCACTCTTTAAAATCAGGGTAAAGACGCTCAGCGAGGCGAAGGCAAGCAGGCCAGTCCTTGCCTCCAATGAGGTTTTCACCGGCTTCCGCAATTTGAGAAGCAGCATATTCACAGTCCTCTTCTGACGGAAAATGGAGATTGTCAAATCCTGCTGTTAAGGCCGCAATTTGGCCACGACACGCAAACTCAAGAAAATGGTGGGTAACGAACGCTTCAGCAACGGTGTCTCCAAGAACCAACGAACCATGATTGCGCAATAGTGCTGTTCTGTATCCCTCAATATCATCCAACAGCGGGTCCCGCATGAATAGATTGAATTCGAACCCTTTAAAATCATGGTATGCGAGACGGTTATGAAATCGCATAGCGTGTTGGTTTATCGTAAGAAGGCCCCATTTTTGAGCCGATACACCCATATTCGCCTCTGTGTGGGTATGAAATACCACGTTGATATCAGGGCGGTGCTTCAATATCCCGGCGTGAATTATTAAACCCCCACCCCGAAGGGGCGGCGCACCTGCGGTTTGCGAATTTCCGTCGTAGTCGTATTTCAACAAGTTGGAAGCGGTCACTTCCTCAAACATAATGTCGTTTGGTTTTATCAATATGTGCTCCTCTTCACCGGGCACACGCATGGATAAATGATTGTATGTAAGATCACTGACGTAATGATGAGCAATCAGTCGGTAGGCACACGCCAGGTCAACCCTGGCGGCCCACTCCTCTTTACTTACCTGGTCACGAACAAAACCATTTTCTTTTATTGCTGCAACTGTCATTAGATTTTTCCTTAAGGGGAGAGCCAAAGTGGGTGCAGGTCACATCAGTAGGTTAGCGGGCCTTGCCCGGAAATATAAGGTGCCAGGGATCGGGCACTTCCCCGAGAGGATACTCTATAAGACTCGGCCCAGTAGTTGCAAAAGCATTTTCTATCTCCCGTTCAAGTTCAGCGGGAGAACTGACCCTCACACCCTGTATTCCGAACGCATCTGCAATTTTCATGAAATCGGGATTCTTTAAGTCTACCGCTATTTCCTTTCCGTCGAATAGTTGTTGCTGAAACCTCTTCACATTACCGTACGCGCCATCGTTAAACACAACCAGCACCACATCTATGCCATGCTGTGCCGCCGTCGCGAGTTCCTGAATATTGAATAAAAAACCACCGTCTCCCGTAATTGCCAGGACTTTTTTCTCGGGCATTCCGACCTTTGCGCCCATCGCCGTAGGCGATGCATAACCCAGTGTTCCCTGGTAGCCAGGATTTATGAAGGTTCGGGGTTGATAAACAGGAAACGCCAGACGGGCCACGTAGCCGGGTTGCGTTAGTTCCTCTACAAAAATACCGTCTTCTGGTAGAGCATTGCGTATAGCCTGAAGTATGGGCATTTGCGGAGAAAGCTTTTCAAACTCCTTTTGCACGTCCGCCTTAAGCTCACGCATTTCCGCCGTCCGATCCGCACGTTTTGGACTGTGACGGGGGACTGCGGCACATAAAGCGTCAAGTCCCAACGCCGCATCTGTTTCAATCGCCACATCCGGAATACTACTCCGCGTGATTTCTTCGGGATCAACGTCCACTCTTATAAGCTTGAGCGAGTCATCGGTACCCCACGTTGGTATCATCGGCACCAAACGTGTCCCAACGCCTAATATAAGGTCAGCATCCTTCCACAGACGGTGCCCATGCGGCGGCGTGAGGGCTAATGGGCGGCGGGAATCAATAACACCAAGCGCACTGCGTGACATGACAACTGGTGCCTGAAGCATTTCAGCCAAATGACCAAGTTCAGCGCCGGCTTCCGTCGTGCCTCCACCGGCAAAAATAAGGGGTCGCTTTGCATTACCCAGCAATTTGGCTGCGGCTTCCACTCTATCCGGGTCCGGCTCTCTTTTGGCGTAGTTTTCGGGGGGATCTATGGAAATTACCGGTTCAGCCGACTTCATAACATCAAGTGCCATTTCGACCTCAACCGGTTTTGGTCGTCCCGTATGAAGTTGCTTAAAAGCCTCAGCCATTATCGCCGGTGTCGCGGAAGCGGTCGGTATTCGTTGTGCGAATTTCGTCAATCCACTGGCGATCGCGAGCTGGTCTGGTAACTCGTGTAACTGCCCCGTACCTCGACCAATAAGTGATGAAGGGATTTGTCCGGCTATGCACAGCATCCGCGAGTTTAATGCGTAACCAGTTGCAATTGCCGCCGACGCATTAAGCAGTCCGGGCCCGGGAACTACAATTGCCGTTCCGACACGCCCTGTTGCCTGAGCATATCCAAGGGCCATATACCCGGCTCCCTGCTCATGCCGTGTGTGTATTACACGGACCCGATTTTGCGCATCGTATAAAGCGTCAAAGAGCGGGTCTAGCTGAACGCCGGGAATACCGAATACGGTGTCCACACCGTGTCGAACCAGTGCATCAACTATAGCCTCACCTCCACTCATATTTTTTTGCTTTTGGCTCATACACCAATCCCCTCTAAAAGCTCTTTTATTCACCTTGCCCTAACCAATATATTAATGTGAGACTACCGCGTCAGGCGTTATATAAAAATTAGGAAAATTTATGGGCGTTGCCGATACAAAACGTGATCTCGCAGCAAATAAAATGATTTACGATGTGCGCCGCGATGCCTCACTCTACCAGAATTTTACCGAAAATTTTGAATCTATTATGGAGGATTACGGACTGTCAGAGGCTGAACGGCAGGCCTTCCGCGATCGTGACATAAAACGTTTAAGTGAACTTGGGGTGCATCCTTATTTTCTGCCACAAATTTCACGACTTTTTCACGGAGGCACCTATAACCATAATAAATCTGTAGCAGCGCAAGCCTATGGTGAAAGTATGGTCAAAACCAAAGGCAACCCTCACTGATGGCAGACCTTGTTTTTGTCGCGGGCTTGAGCCATGCACCGGGCTTGACTGGCTGGTTAGACCAAGCACCTCCCCGGGAACAAAAAGCTCTCACCGATGGGTTTAACCAACTGGGAGAATTACTGAGAGCAAGCGAACCCGATCTAATAATAGGGCTTGCCAATGATCATCTACTCAACATGCCGCTTCATGATTTACACGATTTTTGCGTGGGCACGGCTGGTAAATGGAATGGACCGGCCGAATGGTTCCGGGACTGGGTGAATGTAGCGCCCTATAACGTGCCAGGCGCACCTGAAACCGCTCACATCATGTTTGAAGAAGTCGCCAAAAGAAATTTCGACGTCACAAGTAAATCAGAACTTTTATTCGACGATAATTGGTCGGTGCCCCTCAAATACTTAACGCCAGAATACGACATACCCCTCCTACCGATTCATATGAATTGCGTCGTACCTCCTGTGCCCGATCCCGAACACTGTTATGCATTTGGAAAGGCCGTAAGGGAAATCATTGAGAATAAGTTGCCCGCCAACCTACGGGTTGCTTTTATGGGTACAGGGGGGTTGTCACATGACCCAGGCGGTCCAAAGTACTTCGATGTCAACGAAGAATTTGATCGCTGGTTTTTGGATCTTCTAGCAGAGGGGGACCCTGATAAAGTTATACGGGAATGCACTATGGATAAAATGATCGCGGCTGGTGATGGCGGCACATCGGAATTGATCGCCTGGATTGCCGCCATGGGAACTGTTGAACACCGAGAAGCAAAAATAGTGTGCTATGAGCCGGCCGTAGAACTCCGTTGTGGCATGGGTTGCGTATACTGGGACATGGAAACCGAGGCCGTTGATGTCTAAAACCCAATTACAACTGCTCAAAAACCTGGATGAAATTCTCGACCCGGCCCATACAGCAATATTAGTAATAGACATGCAAAACGATTTTTGCGCAGAAAATGGTTATATTCACGTCACACAAAACGCGGACATGAGCGGAAACAAGCCCTTGGCGGAGCGTATTGGAAGGCTCGTAGAAAAAGCGCGGACGGCTGGCGTAATGGTTGTTTGGATAAAGGCTATCTACGATCACGATTTATTACCGGCGCCCATGCTCTCGAAAATGCTCGCAAAAGGAAGTGGGGCCGTTTGCTGTGCATCTAATAGCTGGGGGGCGGATTTCTATGAAATAGGACCTACCGTGGATGAAATGGTTGTAGAAAAACGTTGTTATTCCGCGTTCCATAACACCCAGCTAGACGACATTCTTCGTCGCCGTGGAATTCGAAGCATAGTAATGACCGGCGTTGCGACTAATGTCTGCGTGGAAAGCACTCTACGAGAGGCGTTTTTTCATGGCTACTATGTTGTCATGCCCCCTGACTGCGTTGGCAGTGCCAATGCTGCTCTGCACGAAGCAACAATTAAGTCGGTCGACTTTATATTCGGGGAAATTCCCCAAAGTTCAGTTATAATGCGACATTGGTGAAGAATAAGAAAACCAAAATTTGCACTTCGTGTAACTTTTAAAAGCGGTAAAATCCCGGACGGAGATGGTCCCCCAAAGACCCGCCAAATCGGTTGTATTTAAACGCCTGACGGGGGTTTTCCTTCCCAAGCATCCTGCAATAAAACGCGGATGGCATCCCGGTCATAGTCACGTAAGTTGAAATATCGGTCCACCATAATGCGATCAGCAGCAGCATCCAGAGCCGATTCCGGCATGCCAAGATCTTGAAGTGCTGACACAGCACCACTTTTTCCCAGTAAGTCAAAAAGGGCTCGCGGGGCATCACCATCCTCTTCACCAAAGGCGCGCGCAATTCCCCGCATGGCGTTCCTCGCCACGTTGCGGTTATAACTCGTCGAGTGTGGCAAGATTATTCCATGTGTGGGACCATGCGGTAGGTTAAAACCACCGCCTAAAACATGGGCAATCTTGTGGTGAATTGTCGTCCCTGAAGACATTAGGGTCATTCCGCACAACCACGCACCATGCATAGCCTCAGATCGTGCCTCAATATCCCGAGCATTTTTAGCGAGTTTAACGAGAGCGGACGACATCGTTCGGATACCGTTTTCAGAATACATATCTGCCACTGGGTTAGCGGTCTCTCCCAGGAACGAGCTCACAGCATGTGAAATGGAATTAAAACCACTCGCAATGGAGACGTCGAGCGGTAAATCCAATGTTAACTCAGGATCATAGAACAAGGTCTTGGCAAGCATCCGCGCGGAACGATAATTAGTGCGTACACCATCCCGGCCAATTATTCCCTGTAAGGCTGTCGTTTCGGAACCAGAGTACGTTGTTACAATAGAAATAAAGGGAATATCCAATTCTAAAGCGATCGATTTAGCGAGGCCGACTGCCGTACCCCCTCCATACGAGACTAGGCAGTCCGCCCGCTTGTCAGATGCCATAGAACGTCCTTTTTCCACCACGTCTATTGGCACAAAGATCTTCGCAGCATCACAAATACCGACAACGATATTGCCTAATTGGTCGACAAGTTTATTGACTGCCCTCAATCGGCTTTTTGTACAACAAAAAAGTACTCGCGCAGCGTTTAGTCTGTGGAGTTCATCCTCTAGCGAATTAATGCAGCCGGGCCCATGCAAAACTCGGCAGGGCATCCCTACGTGGATAAATTGTCGCAAAGGTACTTCTCCATCAGTCAATAAAATATGGTTTAGGCGATTGCGCAGTCGTCAATGATGCCACAATATTACGCAAATTCATCATCTCGGAAACACACTATGTCAGACAATAAAATTTTATCGGATTTCATGGTAAACCGCGTAAAAGAAAACCCTTTCGTAACCGGTGGCTTGCGTGTCTACCGAGAGTACCGCGACCTCGGTATTGGAAAAGCGACCAAGGGCCGCGTGCACGCACACATTATCCGAACGACAAAGCCGTGCCCGGAGGGGGGAAGTGGGCTCCATTATCATGAGGTGGACTTTCAAATGGTTATGGTCATCAAAGGAACCTCGACGGTCTGGTTTGAGGGACAGGGAGAGGTAACGTTTGAGGAAGGTGACGCCTGGATTCAACCACCAGGCATCAAGCATAATGTTCTCTATTATTCAGATGACTACGAAGTGCTGGAGATAACGCTACCCGAGGAATATAACACCGTTCAATTGAACGAGTGAGAACACTACGGTCAGTTCAACCACATTCTATTCGAAAGATCTTTTCATGAGCCGCTCGGCGTTTTCCTTATAGATTTTGGATTGAACGTCAACTTCGAGTTCCATTCGTTTCAAGGATTCGAATGTTTCCGCTACCGGCGCGAATGGAGCATCGGTAGAAAATACCACATTATCAGCGCCAAAATATTGAAGCCCGGAAGGAAATGCGGAGGACGAACCAAACATCGCCGTATCACCATAAAACATCTTAAAATATTCGCCGTGAGGCTTTTTGAGTGAAGATAAAACATTAGAATAATCTTCATCAGAAGTCCGGGCGCCTAAAACATCAAGACCAGCTCCTACGCGCTCTTCAAAATAGGGAATCATGCCGCCGAGGTGGTGGGTAAGAATTTTAATTTTTGGGTAGCGATCAAAAAGTCCCCATAACACCAGACGCACCATGGCTACAGAGGTTTCGTACGGCCAACCCAGTGCCCACCAGATTTCAAACCTCGACTTTTCTTCGGCAGCGTAATCAGTCATATCGGATGTCCGAGCGGGATGCATCCATATTGGTAGGTCGTAATCTGCCATGGCCGCAAATACCGGCTCGTAATCTGAATGATCGAGTGGGCGACCTCCAACATTTGTGAATATTTGAACGCCCACCGCACCAAGGTCAGTCACCGCTCGATGCAACTCTTCCATCGTTTCATCCATAGAATGCATCGCGAGGGCCGCCACGAAACCGGGAAACCGGTCCCGATTCTTCTCCACCATTTCCGCCATGGTATCGTTACCTATTCTCGCTAATTCTATGCCTTGTTCTGGAGTTGTGATATCTTCGATCGGCGGATTTGGTAGAGATATTATTTGTTTGTAATCCCCAAATGGGTCCATTGCGCGAAACCGAACGTCAAGGTCATGAACCGCTGTGACCGATTGCATACGTTTCCCGATATTACCAAGCCTAGGTGCTATGGCACTCATTCGCTCGTAGAATGCAGTTGGAAATATATGGGTATAAATATCAATATACAT
>CAZOHS010000026.1:0-23989 GCA_964579285.1 uncultured Rhodospirillaceae bacterium
GCGGGTTGATGATTGTTAAATTGTGTGTGCGCCGACCCACCATTCATTCCGTCAAATATCTTTAGTTCTTTGTTAGTAGAGGCAATGGAGTTGAGCATATTTCTCGCGTCTTGAAGGGGGACTTGTTTATCGTTTGAGCCATGCATTATTAAAAACGGGCATTTTATTAGTTGACCAAGGGGTTCCACTCGGAAATCTTTGATACTTTTGACAGCACTTTCAAGTGTGTTTGTTCCTGTGACAAACATAATTTGAAATATGGGGGCTCCGAGCGTTCCTTTGCTCTCTAAGCGGTCCATCCACACTTTGTGGTAGTCATATATTGCACCCCACGCGACGGTGGCTGCAATCCGGGTTTCATACGCTGCTGCCCTTGCCACGTAATAACCGCCCAAACTGCTCCCTATTATCCCAATTTTGGAGGATTCGACCTCACTGCGGGTTTCAAGGTAGTCAATCACTGACCTTATTGGTTTTTCGTAGTCTGCGCGGGTGTATAAATTTTTCTTACGTAGCGCCCCACCAATACCAGGTGTGTCAATATAAAGGACATTTAGGCCGCGATCCGTTATTTCCTGACGAGTTCTGAGATACCAAAGCTCTTTGGTAGTATCCAAACCACAAATCATGATGACGGTACCGCGCGGACCCGCAGGCGTTTTTGCAGGTTGGAAATAACCTGGCAATGTTGTGCCTTCGAAAGGAACATCAACCCTTTCCAACTTGAAGGGCGATTTTGATTGTGCTGCCTCGAACATCTGAAGCACGCGGTCGTATGTTTCCATGCGCCGTGGGTCCGCTGGTGGAACAAAATGTTCACCAATGATAGCGTATAGGCAGGCCAGAAACATTGTTTCGCTATAACTGCGATCCGATATGCATCCATTAGCCCGCTGTTCCACAATATTGGCAAGTTCCATCCACTTGCGATGCCAAAGCTCGTTATCTCCATCATTTGCGGATAAGTCCGCCATAATTAGCTCTATGTCTCCAATTTGGCCGCCGCCGGCAAAAGCAAGCATTGTGTTGTAAGACCAAAGGTAGTTTCCTGGAAACATTTCAAACATATTTTCGCTTTCTTAAATTTAATAGCCGCCAGGTGTGTCGTAACCAAGTGCGTGTCTACCACTCAACGTGCTTTGAACATCCCAATTCAGCCCTGCATGACGAGCGGCGGCGTTAACATCCCGCCACGCACGCTGAACGGGCTGATTGAGCAGTAATCCCGAACCGCCGACGCAGGAAAACAGAGCGTTGACGGCTTGAACAGCAAGTCGCATTGCCATGGCCTGATTTCGGCGGTTCTCGATGCGGCGTGTGATTGAGAGCCCGGCGCCAGATTTTGCCGCGGCGTAGTTGTTTTCCAAATCGTGTCGCAATATTCCGAAGCCAGTTTCAATATTTGCGGCGGCTTCTGCGACACGTGATTGGACGATTGGAAACCCACCCACTTTATGACCGGCGTCAGCTGTGCCGCCGCGCGTCTTCCGATTTGCTGTCTCGTCAACAAATGCATCAAGTGCGCCTTTTGCGGCACCTAGAGCGACAGATATAATAGAATACGGAACCACTGACAAAAACGGTATGTTGTATACGAAGGAATTATGGGCTTTCGCGCCAGGGCTATGGCCGGAGGACATATCCTCGAAGCTCATGATGCGATGATCGGGCACGAAGACGTTTTTCAAATGGAGATTGTTGCTGCCTGTTCCAGCTAGACCCATTGCGAACCAAATATCTTCTATGTCGATGTCTGACATAGGTAAAATTGCGAATGCTGGCCTATTTTTTGATTCTGTTTTGTCTCCTGGTAGTGTGAGCCCGAGTATGGCCCACTCCGCATTTTGGCAGCCACTCGCGAAGTGCCAACTTCCACTAATAAGGATTCCGTCATGTACTTTTTGGGCGTGATTTGTGGGTGCGTATGTGCCGGTAATAAAAGTATCAACGTCGTCTAGCCACACGTCTTCCTGGGCAGCTAATGGAAATGTCCCTAACATCCACGGGTGTAGGCCGCACACAGCAGATACCCATGCGGTCGAAGCGCAACCCACAGCTAATTGAGAAAGTACGTCTATCATCACAGTTGGATTAGATTCGAGGCCGCCGAACAGCCGGGGCTTCACTAGTCTAAAAATACCCGTAGATTTTACTTTTCCTAGGATGTCCTCAGGGATAAATCGGTTTTTCTCTATCCGCTCCGCCTCGTCTTTAAGCTCAATACTGAGGGTTTCTACAGCCTTTTTAATCTTGGAGACTTCTGGCGCATCAAGCGAAGATTCTGCACCTTTGAATTGAGGGTGTGTGTCCATATCCGGCCTCCTTAGCTGGGCCTGTTCTTTAGTGGCTTGGTTCAGTTAGGTGTTGGGTCTTTCAGCTTGGTAGGTGGAAGAGCCGGTTTTCCATCCTGCATTTTCATCCTGAGGCGGGCCTGTTCTGGATTTGATGGACACATGCGTTTGAGAGGTTGCTTTGTATATATTGTGATTTCAATGTTTGAACCGTGGCCAACATTTTTATGTGAGACACCGCGCGGTATTACCGACATTTCACCCTCATTTATCGTGATTGGACCTACCTCGCTTTCTATCGTGCGGCTCCCTTGATACTGAAAAACCCACTCGTCGCTACCCATGTTGCGGTGCCAACCACCTTGTTCTTGGTCACAATTTGCTACTTCTATAATCATGTCGTCATTTGCATAAAGCACGAGAGGCATATACCCGTTTACCATATCGACACCTGTAACCACGCCCGTTTCAAAGATGTCATTCAGCGAAATTTTATCCATTTTTCGTCCGCCGTCTATGACGCCTTTCTTCAGAAGCGCTTCGTCTCGTTCAATAGTATATCTTTTCTCAGTTTCGTCCCATTCGTTGGTACTTGGCCCCCAATAAGTAACGAATTCCGTTATCTTTCCCATAACTTAATCTCCGAACATCTTGGTTTAAAGTTATTACGACCTTGAAGGGTAATTCTACAGAGTGAATTTGCATTTGTCCGGTGTGGGGAGACTTTTGTTTGATGAAAATTATTGCTTATCTTTCTGAGTTATTGTTTGGGGGCATCATGAACAGAAAATATGACACTTATACGGCGAAAGTGTTTACAATCGCTACCGTCGGGTGCTGAATGTGCATAAAAAAACCAACCGATACCAGTGCTAAATTGGTAGCTTAAGAACGACAGGGAGATGTTGTATTCATGAAACACGTATTTAAAAGTTCGACAATTGCTACTGCCGCTTTGGTGTTTGCTGTAACAACCGCAAATGCAAAAATGCCAACCTTGACGATGGAGGCCGCCCAACCCGGTGGTTCCACGGATGTCGCTTCTAAGAATTTGGCTGAGGTCGCAGCGAGAGGAAAAATTGCTACGATACAAGTCCAAATCGGCAAAACGCTTACAAAGTCAATTCAGCAGGTTGCTGAGGGAAAAACAGATATTTCGGCGACAGCCTTTATTCTTAATTTCCTTATGGGGAGGGGCCTTGGCCCCTACTCAGGGTTAGGAAAGGAAAAAGGCAAAACGTTAGCCGGTAATCTTCGACTTCTTTACCCATACCATTTGGCCCAATTTTATCTTATTGCCTACCAGACTACGGGTATTGATAGCTACGCCAAGTTAAAAGGTAAAACCGTTCATAATGGACCGCCACGGGGCGGGGCCCTGGTAACCGCGCGAAACGTTATTAGGTTGAGTAGCGGATTAAAGGAAAAAAAGGGCTACAAGGGTAAACAAATTGCTTGGGGTCAAGCTAACTCAATTTTTCTTGATCGGTCCGTCGATGCTGCTGTCCGGCCAGGGACAAATCCAGCCTCGTTTATTCCAATTCTTATGGCCGCTGGAAAAATAAATATCGTTTCAGTCCCAAAGGCAAAGTGGGAAGGGAAAGCATGGCAGAAGTACCTAAACGCCCCCGGTATGGCGCCTGTAATTTTTCCCGTAAGCGAAATGGCCCATTATGGTCCAAAGGCTAGGGTCATATCTGAAGACAGTTATTTTCGTTCAGCGGCAAATGGCGGCGGAGACGTCGTAAATAAGAGAATGGATAAACAGTTGGCGTATCAATTAACGGCCGCTTTTATAAAGGGTCTACCAGATTTGATGCGTAAGGTGCCGTTTGCAAAGGGTCAGCTTTACGGCAACATTGACGCGCAAAAAATGGCAATTTGTTTTGCGGGTGGAAAAAAGCCAACGATCAAATTTCATCCTGGCGCCATTCAGGCGTGGGAAGAGGCCGGACGCAAAGTTCCCGCCTGCGCAAGATAAAGCGGTCGGCAAATGTTTTAGCAACCGGGACACCCTGTGGGTGCTCCGGTTGCTCGTTTTTCCTACGTTCCAAATTCGGGCTTCGTTTACGTTCAACTCAACGTATGAGGAGCTATTTTGTGTAATAAGGTAATATGTCCAACGCCCCTCAAAATAAGTTACCCGAAATAAAAACGGGCACCGGCGTGGCCCTGGAGAAGATAGCCTTTTGGTTTGCTCTGATTCTAGTAGCCATGGGTATGGCCAATAACCTTCCTAATATTCCAGGTCTGCTCGCGTTGGTTAACTCTATTCCCGGCCTGGAAAATTTGCCCAGACTGAGCAAGTATAATTCTGAGTTTTTTTTCCCGCTCGTCTTTGCGACGATAATGGTTGTTGTCGTTTTGAGGGCGTCGTTTGCACGTGCGTGGCGTTCTCGTAGCCGGGCGCATTTCCTTTTGGGTCTAACAATCGATGTTCTAATGCTGTCAACGACGGTGTTGTTGGCAGTTGTTTATTTAATTGAGCATGAACAGGTTTGTTTGATTGATACCTTAAACGGTGAGCGGGCACGTCTTATGGCGGAAGATGCGGCCAGGGCCGCTGAGTATAAAGAGATATTCGGGACCGAACCCATAGACGATTATCCGGATTGTCAAACGAACATAGGAAGTTGGATCTTGCCACTCTTCGTTTGGTCCATATCAATATATTTTATTTATGTCATCCGGGTTTGGGGCCTGCCAATAGTAGTAGTTGCCCTGGTGTTTTTTGCCTATACCTTGCTTTCTTCTGCTGCCTGGTATTTTGAATGGTTTGACAACCGTTATTTAACAACATCGATCGGCACTTCTATCGAAGGAGTGAGAAACTACAACGCCGGCGTTGTTGCTGCACGGAATGCTATAATTCTTGAATCAAATAGTATTTTTGGCCAATTTTTAAATATTACGGTGAACGTCGTCTTTCCATATGTCGTTTTGGGTGCGCTGTTTGGAGCTTCTGCAGGCGGTCGTTCTCTAATAAAACTTGCAATTATTATAACCAGCCGGCTAAGAGGCGGCACCGCACACGCTGCAATTGTTGGCTCTGCGACATTCGGAACCATTTCAGGCGGTCCGGTAGTCAACGTGCTCGGTACGGGCACACTGACGATCCCGATGATGATTAAAAACGGATTTTCACCCACATTTTCAGGTGGTGTGGAGGCGGCCGCCTCCAGTGGTGGGCAAATTATGCCGCCCGTAATGGGTATTGCGGCATTCGTGCTAGCCGCACTTTCTGCTGTGCCGTATTCGGACGTCATCGTGGCGGCATTCATACCGGCCGTTGCGTACTTTTTCAGTTTATTTTTGACTGTGATATTTGAATCACGCCGGATGAACATACGTCCGGTCGGTAAAATATCTGCGGAACAGAGATTAAGCAGAACTGAATGGACAAACCTTCTGACCATCATCGGTCCAATAGTGGTGATCCTGATCCTGTTGTTAACAACCAAAGATGATGTGGGTACCGGGTTCCTGGGTTGGATTTTTGGATATAATCCCACTTCCGGCGAAGAATTGCCTTGGTTGCTTAAGGTGTTCCAGAACTCAGCGGGTGATCCAGATTCGGCCGGCTTTTGGGCGGTTCTTGTGCTTTTAATATTTTTGTTTATCGACCCTGAAATCCGGAAAGCGCCGCGGAAGTTATTTTCGGCCGTTGGTGATGCGGGATTTCTGATAGCAAACTTATTCCTACTTTTGGTCGCGGTTTCGGTGATTGATGTATGCGTTAACTTCACGAATTTCACCGGAATTTTGACCATAGACATCTTGAACTGGCTGAAATCTGTTTCAACATTCCATCTTTTTGGTATGCCGTTTACGCTTAGCGGGGAGCTCTATCTTATGCTCGCATTGTTAATGGCAATGTTAGCTACGGTGTTGTTGGGCATGGGTATGCCAACGCTGCCAGCCTACGTTAATGTTATTTTGATATTGGGACCCTTACTGGTTGCGCTTGGTACGTCCTATTTTACGGCCCATATGTTTATATTTTATTTTGCTGTGGCTTCCGCCATTACCCCACCCGTTGCTATAGCGGCTTTTGCTGCATCAACAATTTCAAAAGCGGAGCCACTCTCGACCGGATTTGCTGCAGTAAGAGCCGGGATTGTCATGTTTACGATACCCTTTGTTTTTGCTTTTTACCCGGAACTTTTGCTTATTGAACAAGCCCAATTTGCTCAATCTCTAGACGGCGGTACAAGTGCTGAAAAAATTTTTCTGCCCGGTTACGATGGAAATATTGATTGGCCCGGTCTCGGTTGGCTAGTTTTTAGGTTGGTTGTCGCGTTGTATTTGATCGCGAGCGCTTTGGCAAAGTATGATCTCGCAAACTTGAGGTCTTTTGAGGTTCTTATTCGCATCGCACTTTCGGTTTTGGTGCTTTTAAAGCTTCCAATGATCGCGAATAGTGCCTTAGTCGTGTCATTAGCCTATTTGGCTGCTCATCAAATCTTTTACAGGAGACGCGACAAATAGAATCGTGGTGGGTTTTTTTCGGATTGGTGTTACCGCGTGCTAAGACAATATTAGTCCGTCTAACTCCCGGTAGTCCGGTGGAGTTGTGTCAATTGCTCCACCGTTGCGGATCACTAACCTGTCGGTTTGTGGTCGAGGAAATAGCTCGCTGTAGTTTCGCGCATTAAAAATAACCATATCCGCTAGTCCGCCGCGTTTAAGCCGCCCGACATTCGGTAAGCCCATCGTATCCGCTGGCGTGCGTGTAACAGCGGAGGGCCAATCGCCGACAGGATAATCAAGTTGAGCAATACGAACAGCTTGGCTAAAAACTTCAAAAACATCCAGATCGCCGTATGCGTAGAATGGATCTCTAACATTGTCACTGGCGATTGAGGCAGGGATGCCGCGCGTTTTAAATTCGTGCAAGATGGTTACGCCCCTCCAGCGCGGTGTCACGCCTGGAGAACGCCCTTGCAGAAACATATTGCACATGGGCAGGCTGGTAACGCGTATATTGGCCGCTTTCGCAAGGTCGAGTGCTTGGTTAATCTCGTTATCGGGCCGGACAGCTAAGCTACAACAGTGCCCGACGTTGACGGGTTTGCGGTATCCGTTGCGGATCAAGGCCCTACAGATATTATCGAATGACTTTGCGTCGGGGTCTCCCATTTCATCAACATGAAAATCGAGTTCGAGGTCACGCTCGATTGCGAGTCCTATGACACGGTCTAACAATTTATCGGTATTTTCCTGGATGTTGAGTACCGCACCCAGTATTCCCCCGAATTCGACCATCATATCGGCTATCTCTACTCCGAACCCTTCGTCCTCGTAGCCCCATATTGGCTCGAGACATACGGCTTGGAGCGTGAGTTTTTGCGCCCAAGCGTCCCGGAGTTCCGCAACTACTGGCCAGGATATTTTATGTTGAGGGGGGGTGGAATCGAGGTGCGTGCGAATTGCTGCCGTCCCGTGCGCGTATGCACACCTGAGCGAAAAATCCATTCGCGTCTTAACATCAACTTTTGTCCAGTTTTTTGCGCGGTCCTCCGCAGTGGAGGAGAGTGCTCCGGGTCTTGTGCCGTCTGGGTTCCTTTTTCGTGGCCATATGTGTCCTTTATCAATATGCGTATGCACGTCGGCAAAACACGGCCAGACAAATCGGCCCTCCAAGTCAAGCTGAGAGGGGCCGTTGCTAATTCCGGCTGCCGTAAATCCGCTAAATTTTCCATCAGATACGGTTATATCGATCGATAAAAGCCCGTCGTCATCAACGGCTGTTTCTTTTAGCAGGTCCTCCATTAGGCATGCGGCAACCTTGCCGTTACTTAATATATAAGACCCAGTTGTCGGAATGTCGGTGGGCGTTATCATGCGGCATACTACCGCTCTGCATTCGTTTGAGGTAGTCGCTACGGTAACTTTTCAAATTGAGCGTAGCAGTTGCCCAGTTTTGGCCTGCGTGCCGTCCAGCGGCTCTATAAAAAACGCGCCACGGGAGAGACCCCCTTCATGCCAGCATTTACCCCCTTGAGACATAATAATTCTTCTCACGGCGTCATTTCCAGGTAACCAGGTAGCGTAAATACGTTTTATCCCTAGTTGCCGTCCATTTTTGATCACTTCATTGATTAAACGGGTTGCTAACCCCTTTTTGCGCCAAGTTTCTTCCACAGAAAACGCGACCTCCGCTACTACCGGTTTTAGGTTCTCCCAGCCCAACTCGCCGATGCCCACTATTCGGCCCCCATAGAAGGCGCCAGCTGCGCACAATCTAGACCAATCAAACCGGTCCACAATTGCTCGGATACCTTCAGCCGAAGTTGCGGAAAAAAACCGGCAATAGCGATCGAAAGTTGATAAGCGGCAGAAGTGTTGAGTGAGCAAATCTGTGTCATCTGCCGACAGCAGTCTGATGGACAGGCGGTCGGAGAGCGAATTGTCCTTTTGAAGAGCAGAAGGACCCGCCGCATTGCACCTTTGGGTTATTTCCGTATCTACACTCGGCACCATCTAGCTCCCAACAGATATTCCCTGCCCTACGCGCATCGTTTTATCAGAAACTACTTTAGCATTTGGCTGTTTCTAGCTCTCTCAAAAGTCATCGCGGTAATCAGCACGCCTATGGCTACTGCCAAATGTCCAATGACGACTTCACCCCACCATAACCACGACCCGAGGGCGAGACAGAAGACGGTCGACCACATCACGGACAGGATGACCATCAGTTGGAAGCGCAAGACCTTGGGTAATGCACTTAGTGGATTAAGGTTTTCATTCATTACTACGGCGTACGCTTCAGGATGTTTACTCATTGTTTTACCTTCCCTGTTTATTTTGAACCTACGTCACATCGGACTTAACTTTTGTACGCGTATCTCAATGCCGCAGATCACTCCCTCAAGTCGTTTTCAAAAAAAAACCGCCCTAGTGGGCGGCTTTTATGGGATTTTTTTTATGGTGCTTAGTTAAAAGTTCCGTCAACTAATACAAACATCATGTAACAGTCGGTATCAGCACGATTAGACCAAGCATGGTTGGTGCCACGTTGAACACAGGTATCGCCTGTTTTCATCCGCACCTCCGAGTCATCAAGTACTAAATAGATTTCGCCAGATAGGCAGACAGCGTAATCGACTGTTTCTGTTTTATGCATTAATGGATGCGGTGGTTCGCCGCTATCGTCTGCGGCACCTTCTGCCCCGATAGAGGCAAAACTATGTTTTGCCGCTTCGCGATCGACGTCATCTATCCAGTCTTTTTCTGGTGGAAATTTGATCACCCTAAATACAGATCCATTTTTCGGCGGCAACAACCCGATCTGCCGATTCGCAACCGACTCGTCAGGGCCCAAGGGTCTGGATGGTGTTTCATCAAGAACCCAAAGATTATTAATTTCTACACCTGGGCGGTTATCAGGCCGGACAATGTTGGGGGATTCTCCGTCGGCTATAACTATTGCCTTTCCATTCTCATCATGGCCTGTGACTATTCGTCTGACACTCATTATTTAGAGCCTCCCTTCTATCACGTAGTCCAGGATACTAACCACTTGTTCCGGTGTTTGCGCCACCGCCAATGCGGCCGCGTCCACTTCTTTAAGTGCATGGGTATGTCCCTCGTCATGAAGTGTAACCATCGGTTTTCCCAAGGCGGCGGCATACCCGGCATCAAATGCCGCGTTCCATTGCTTGTATTGTTCTCCAAAGCGCACCACGATGATATCGGATTCCTTAATGAGTGTTCGGGTGCGTATAGCGTTCATTTGCGCACCCTTGTGGTCTTTCCAAAAGTTGTTCCCCTCGACACCTAGTATATCGACACCGCAATTATCGCTCGCGTCATGGTCAGTGACTGGACTGTGAAATGTAATGGGTAGGTTGGCATCCGAAACGCCTTTTTGAATGCGTTCACGCCAATCAGTATGTATTTCACCCGATAAATAAACGGACCAAGTTTTTAAACTCATTGGAAGTCTCCTTGTAAATCTGCGAAATTTATACGTGTGAGTTTTATCGCTCCTTCGGCATACCCTGTCCGAGGGCGATCTTAATGCCTTTTATCACTTCCTTTACGGACCCGCAAAGTGGCAGGCTTATTCGTGCCGCATCGGCTTCCTTTAGAACAATAGACATATCTTTTTCGGCCCAGGGCAGGTCCCATTTTTCAGCACGGACCTCCATCGCCCAATTTTGTGCACTGGAATCCAATAACGCATCGCGGAGTTCCTCCGTATCAACGGAAAGGGCATTCGCTAATGCCATTCCTTCAACGTTTGCAGAAATACAGGACCACAAAATTAAATTATTGACCATTTTCCCCACTTGACCAGCACCTAGATCACCGAGGTAATAGATATCTTTAGCAAATGTCTCAAATGCCGGCTTGCATGCATCAAAAATTTCCCGGCCTCCACCGCCTAGCAGAAGTAAATTGCCGTCGATAGCGGCTTGTTCACCTCTCGTCATTGGTATGTCGAGAAACGCTGCATTCCGGTTTGCGGACCGAGTAGCAATATCCTTCATCGTCTGGGGCGCAATTGTTGATGCTACAGCGATTATTGTTTTATTGGTTGCACCAACCAACAGGCCCGTCTCACCAAATATTACTTCCTCAACTTCAGAATCAAAGCCCACGCCAACTATTACTAAATCGCATTTCTCAGCGACATCGGCACAGGAATTAGCAATAGAAATATCCGAGGGTTGGAGTTTTTGGAGCACTGCCTTGGAGACATCGTAGCCAATCACGTCGTATTTGGCGCCTGTTAAATGTTTTGCGAGTGGTCCACCCATTTTGCCCAGGCCTATCACGCCTACCGTTTTGATTGTCATAAGCTTTATCCCTCTCTATTAGGTGTTTTTTTTAAAACTTCACGAACGTCAGCTAGGGCGCCACAGTTAATACAAACCGTTTCTTGCAGGGCAAAATTAGGCCCGTCTCCATCATAACGGAGCGCTATCAGCGGTCCCGCCCGGCGCAATGGGTGCGCCGCAACACTATAATCATTCGATTTACCGCAATGGTTACAGTTGGATCCTTTTTTCAGTTGTATTTTTTGGTCTTCCGGAAGTCGCGATTGTTTCACCGCGCGTCTACATTTCCGTGTTGCTTCTTTATCAAGGTTCCCGTTTTCGTCGATCACAACACCATAAAGGCGCTCCGCTTCCTTAATGCTTATTATCCGTTCTCGTATATCTTCAATAACTGCGAATTCCGCTCGTGCTAAGGGATCGCCAAAGCCACCACCGCCCGCCGCCCAAAAACTATAGATGTCTCCCTCACGGATAATCTCATCGGCTTTCGAGGGTAACCAGACTACCGTACCGCCACTATTCGTCATCGTCCGTTTTCGGATGTTGTCTTTGTAGAATAGGGGCATGTCGGGCTTTCGAAAAATCACTGATTGGGAACCCGCACCCGGATAGCCACCATTTATTCCATGAGCATTGGTTTGCTCTGTTCCCGCGGTATTTGTTAGTTTAAGTGAAAATTCATTGACGCGATGTGGCGTGATTGCCACTTCACTCGTCGCTCCGCCGCGATATTCCCCAGCGCCCGCGGAATCGGTCATTCGGCGACGGTAAAGATATAAAATAGGAAATTTCCACTCCGATCCCTCTATGTTTCCAAGACTACTGGCATAAGAAGTTATTGTGCCTGCGTGGTGAAAGCCGTCACCAAAAGCTCTTCCTGCCGCGCCCGAGCCACGATGGTCGGATAAGAGACCGCCCGTCTGCCGCCCGTCAGGCAACTTTGCAAATATGTTGTTACAATTACTGGAAGAGTTCCAAGAGGGACATGCTCTATCTCGGTGTTTTGTAGATGCGTTAAACATTTGGGCGACGGCTTGGGTGGCGGCAACCGTGACCAACCAACGGAAACCGACAGTCGAAATACTAACAGGTGCCGGGTATATAGCGTTTACTACGGTTCCTTCTGGGGCAATCACCTTGATGCATCTTTTTAGACCGTCGTTCCAGTCAATATCGCCCTGACAGAGGAAACTATATAGGGGTACTGCGGACCCAGCGACGGTTGCGGGAAGCGTGCTGTTTACCGCTGCGTCTACCTGTTGCGAGGTGCCGGTATAGTCGAAGTAGATACTGTCTCCCTCGCAAGTCATCGTTAATGCAACCCTACAAATGCGCTCGTCCCCAACGCGCACGCCGTCCATGAAGGCTTCGCCGTCCCAGGAGCCGTTGGGAATATCTGAGATAAAATCGCGAACTTGTTGCTCAGAGAGGTCGATTGCGTGGCGCATGACCTTTTCAACAAGTTTTTCGCCTCGTTCATCAATCAATTCATTTAGACGTTTATGTGCTACGTTTATTGCGCCAATCTGCGCCCTAAGGTCTAAAGCTACGGCGTCTGGCAGGCGCGAATTGTTGACGAATTTTTGTTCGTTTTCCTTTATTAATTTATTTTTCTGCATGATTTTCATAAAAAAGCGGGGGGGGTCATCCTCTAGCGTGCGGGCGTTAATACAGAAACTGCCCGCATCAATGCCTCCGACGTCTGGGTGGTGCACGACATTCCCTATCCACATAAATGGTTCGCCATTGCGAAAGAGCGGGCTCGCAACCACAACATCATTCTGGTGTAATGCCCCTAGAAAAGGGTCATTTGTCATAAATACGTCACCCTTATCTATGGTGTCCGCGCCTTTGATAATAGACGCAAGAGCGTCACCCATCGTTGTTACGTGAACAAGAGATCCGATGCCCGCGGTAACCAATTCCGCACTCTTGGTGAATAACCCAACATTGTAATCGTTCCCTTCGACCACTATCGGCGATGCAGAAATCGTTTTAATTGCGACCCCCTGTTCATCGTTAATCTGCCAAAGCCTGTGCTTAATGATCTCAAAGGTAATTGCATCCATTGCTAGGTTTTTCCCCCACTTATGGAAATATTTCCGTAGTCGTCCATTTCAGCAATCTGTCCCGGCGGAACCCAAATAGTCGTCGTATCACGCTCTATAATGGATGGACCTGATAGTATTACCTTGGAATCTAATATCTTAAAATCATGCACATCAGCAGTTATGAATCCTTTTCCACGGATAAATACTTTTCGTTTTCTGACTTTCCTTGGCGTCGGTTTGCCTGTTTCAAGTTTTGCCAGGCCGGGACGTTGATTGGGGTGTCTGGCTTCCATCCGGTAGCTGATTAATTCGAGGGGCGCCTCAGGCCGCGTCGTCCCTGGGCCAAAACGCTCTTCGTAACGGGTTTCAAACTTATTGCGGAGGACTTCGATATCTTTTCTAGTTAATTTATCACCCTCTAAGTTCAATAAAATTTCGTTTAATTGACCTTGGTATCTCATTTCTATCCGTCGGCGAAACTCACAATGGGCTTCGTTAAGCCCAGCATTTTCAATATCAGCGCAGGCTGCTTTTTTTAGGTCTTCAAAACAGCGGTTTGCAACGCGAATAGCACTCGAACCGAGCATCATGGGTTCGGACCGCGAATGTTCGTAGCGGAGGTCACAAATTGCTGCGCCCAAAGCAGAAAAGACCGGTCCAGCATATGGTAGGATGAGTTTTCCGATATTGAGTTGTTGGGTGAATTCGGCGCAATGGGCTCCCGTGGCGCCCCCATAGGCATACAGAGTAAAGTTTTGCGGGTCGTGCCCACTTTCGATTGACACCTTCCGAATTAGATTTGCCATCCGGGCATTAACGATTTCGAGTATGCCGGCCGCCGCGTCGTGTAGGTTGATCTTTAGTGGGGTCGCAATCCTATCCATCACTGCGCGGGCGGAAAGGTCCGGATCCAGCTCATACTTCCCACCAAAGAAGTTGGTGGGGTCAATTATGCCACAAATGATGAGAGCGTCAGTTACAGTTGGTTCCTTACCACCTCGCCCGTAGGCGGCAGGACCGGGCTCTGAGCCCGCGCTTTGTGGGCCAACGTGAAGACGATAACCGTCGGTCCACGCGACACTTCCACCTCCAGCCCCAATGGTTACCAGTTTTACCGCTGGTAGGCTTACCGGTAGACCTTGATCAAGAAACGGTCGAGGGTCCTCTTCGAGAGTGTCACCGTCGATCAAACCAACGTCAAAACTTGTTCCGCCCATATCGGCCGTGATGATCCTTTCGTGACCGAGTGTATCGCCTAAAAAACGAGCCGCTATCAGTCCGGCTACTGGACCGGAATTAATCACGGATACCGCTTGACGTTTCATGTCAGTAGCGCGGGCGGCACCCCCACTGGATGTAACGATTTGTATGGGATGACTGAGCCCGTAGTTGCAAAGTCCACGATTTAATTGCTCAATATAGTTTATTGTGATTGGTCCGACATATGCGTTTGCAATGGTGGTAACTGCACGCTCAAATTCACCGATACGGGGCGCAATTTTACTCGATAGGCTAACTGGAATATCTGGGGCCAAGTCATTACATATTGCCTCAATAATTGTTTCGTGTGTGGGATTCCTAAATGCCCACAAAAGGCAGATAGCAAAGCTCTCTGTACCTGCCGCAATCAATTCAGAAATAGCGTTTCTGGTGGCTTCTAGGTCGATTGGAGCAACGACATTTCCTGCTGAATCAATCCTCTCCGGTATTCCTCGGACCATATCGGACGCAACAAACGGCTCTGGTGGCTCAGTGTGTAGAAAGTCCATCGCGATGCTTTGAGGAAGTCCGCCCACCCTGCCGATCGGTCCCCGGCCGATGGCCAATGTGTCCTCAAAACCCTCGGTGAACAAAACCCCAACCTTTGCTCCACGTCGTGTAATTAATGTGTTCGTCGATACAGTGGTACCGTGTGAGAAAATTTTAGTGGCTTTTATAATACTTGGTATGGAACTGTGCAGGTTTTTTGACGCTTGTTCGAGGACCTCAAAAACACCTTGTTGAGGTTTTCCCGGTGTAGAAAACGACTTCTCTGTGTGAATCCCGCCCTTACTGTCAATCATAACAAGGTCGGTAAACGTGCCACCAGTATCTACGCCGATATTTGTATACAAACTGCCTTCGGCGTTCGCCATTTTTCTACCCTAATTAGTTATGAAAAAGCATCATTATCAATGCATATGTTGTCCACCATCGACGTTGAAAGTTTGACCGGAAATAAAATTGGCTCCTTGGGATAACAGGAACATTACCGCGCCACATAAATCTTCCGGGTATTGATGTCTTTGGATACAGCGGTCTTCTGGGGGAGCATTTTTTTGGGCGTATTCCCCTGATGACGATACTTGGGTGTCTGATAAGGTAAAGCCCGGCGTTATTGCATTAACGGTTATGTTGTGCGGCCCCAGTTCACGTGCCAGTGAGCGGGTAAGTCCGATGACACCTGCTTTTGATGCGGAATAATGTAGCCGATTAGGTGTCCCGTTCCAGAAGCGTCCTGATGAAATATTAATGATGCTGCCGCTACCCTGCTCTTTCATCTTGGAAAAAACAGCTTTGCAGCAGAGAAAAACACCACGCATGTTCACTTCTTGGACGCGATCCCATTCGTCTACCGGAATTAGGTGCCAATCGCGCCGTTCAAGTACGCTCATGAGCGACGCGTTGTTCACTAAACCGTCGATACGGCCAAATGCTTCAACTGTCTTCTCAGCCATGATCTGGGTTTGTGTTTCATCAGATACATCTGTGGTTACAGAAATTGCTGTGCCCCCTAACCCTTCAATTTCAGAGACCGTTTCAGTATTGCCGCTATCGTCAATGTCTGCTGCTACAACTTTGCAACCAGCTTTTGCAAGTTCACGACAATAAACGCGACCAATACCCTTGCCGCCGCCAGTTACAATTACGACTTTATCTTTAATACTTAGTAAATAATCGGACATATGACCGGAACTCCCCTACCGTAAAATCCCAGAATTCTGCAATTCTAGCGATTAATTTTACATAAAAACCGTTAATTCAAAATACGCGCGGTCGAAGCAGGCGTCAAAGGCCGTTGTCTACCTATAATCACTTATCGCGGCATTCGAAGAGACATAACCCTCAGCCACATCATGTGCCAATTCAGAAGCGTGACGGCTTTTCGGGTCGCCATATCCACCTCCCCCAGCTGTTTGTATACTAAACACTGTCCCCGGATCGAAAGTTTCTCGAAAAGAGCCTGGATATTGTGTTTGGTTAGATGTGTCTGGTGAAACTAGGAAGCGGCTTTTTGCCCCGTCTCCTCCTCCCAGCAAGCCTTTTGGAGCCACTTTTGCCCTGTCCGATCGATAAACGATAGTGGCCGTTTCTAAAAGTTCGTAATCACGACGAAAAGCAAGGCCTCCTCGCGACGCACCAATACCACCACTATCTGGCAGTGGCTCGTAGCACCTGATACGGCAAGGAAACTCAGATTCGATAATTTCAAGCGGTGTGGCGTATAGATTGGCGAGATGAGTTGTCACTCCCGTCGCTCCGTCATGGTTTTTTCCAGCGCCGTATGCAGACCCAAAAATTTCATACTGATTGGTATGTCCGAGAGGCGCGTTTTCCCAGGCTATCACAATGGAGCCACCGCTCCCCCCGGCGTTTGCTATTGCTCTACCGGGTATGAATGGAGCAAGGGTTTGGAGCAGGACGTCGACGAGCTTGTGACAAGTCTTCATATACGATGAACAGGGGGCTGGGTGTTTAGGGTTCAAGACCGACTGTTCTTCGAATTTAAGCGATACGATGTCCCGTGCTGCGTCGCTATAGGGAATGCTTGGGTCCAAAAAACCAATTAGGGAATAAAAAACACAGGCTTCTACCATTGCGATACGCAAATTTGCTGGACCTATTGTTTGGGAGCTGGACTCACTAAAATCAAAAGTTATTAAACCATCATTAACGGTAATGTGAACAGCAAGTTTCACCGGTGTGTCCGTTGTTATTCCATCGTCATCCAAAAAACCTTCGGACCTATGTTCGCCATTTGGTAGACGTTCTATAGCCGCCCGTAAACGTATGGCTGACGCATTGGTTATGGCGTTAAACGCTGCAAGAACGATCTTATTTCCATACCGTTCGCATAAGCGTTTTACCCCTTTAGACCCAATTCCAATTACCCCAATCTGGGCGCGCATATCACCTAATACGAGATCGGCTGCACGGGAATTAGCCGCGATTAAGCGCTCTAGGTCCGTATTGATTTTGTGTTGTTGAACAATTTTAACTGGTGGGATTAATAAGCCTTCTTGGAACAGCTCCGTTGCTTGCCCCCACGTGCTACCGGGGACGGTGCCGCCCATGTCGGCTTTGTGGGCAATCGATGCGGTAAATGCGACAAGCACACCATCATGAAATACCGGCGTGATTAGGGCCATATCCGGTAAATGGGGGAGGTTTCCCTCATAAGGGTGATTACAGATGAATGTATCACCTTCATTTAATTCCTTATCGCTATACAGAGATATAATTCGTTGGATAAGGTGGAAATATACAGGACTGTGAAAAAACATTGGGGGCGCAATTGCCAATTTGCCCTGTCGATCGGTCACTACGCAGCTGAAGTCGCGTGATTCGCGAACAATTGTAGAGTAACCCGACCTATAGAAACGGTAATCCATTTCCTCCATCAAGCTAGAAATTCGATTTTTAATCACCTGAACTGTGACGGGGTCAATGCGGGTCATATACATATTTTAGACCACCGAGGTATGGTGGAAAGGGCCTCCGCAAAAAACTTAAACAGGCACTAGAAAACCGGCCCGCCAGGCGCTAACAAGGGTAATAAATTCATTAGTTTTATGAGGAGTTCTGTACCGATGGTATCGTACCAGTACGTCTATACCATGCGACAGCTAACAAAAAGTTATCCGGGTGGGCGAGAACTATTAAAAGATATAACCCTCGCTTTTTTGCCTGGCGCGAAGATTGGCGTTCTCGGTATTAACGGTGCTGGAAAATCTACTCTCATGCGGATTATGGCAGGAGAGGATACAGAGTTTAATGGGGAAGCTTGGGCTGCCGAGACAGCTGAAATTGGTATCTTGAAACAAGAACCAGAGCTCGACCCGGATAAGGACGTATACGGGAACGTTCGAGAGGGGATGGTAGAGAATTACGAATTACTAAAGAGATTTGAGGAGGTTAGTGCAAGATTTGCAGAACCGCTTGACAATGACGAAATGGATAAGCTGATTGTCGAGCAGGGTGAACTACAAGAACAGATAGACGCCATAGACGGCTGGGATATAGAGCGCAAAGTTGAAATTGCTATGGATGCTTTAAGGTGCCCACCCAAAGATTCGGATGTTACAAATTTATCAGGTGGTGAACGTCGACGCGTCGCGCTATGCAGGCTGTTGCTGCGAGAACCTGACCTTCTTTTGCTTGATGAACCAACAAACCACCTAGATGCGGAATCCGTGGCATGGTTGGAAAAGCATTTAGAACAATATAAGGGAACAGTAGTAGCGGTCACGCATGACCGGTATTTTCTCGATAATGTTGCTGGTTGGATCCTGGAGCTCGACCGTGGGCACGGTATTCCTTACGAGGGGAACTATACAGGGTGGCTGGAGCAGAAGCAGTTGAGGATTGCTCAAGAGGAACGAGAAGAAAAGGCTCGCCAAAGGACCCTTCAAAGGGAAAGAGAATGGATCAGCGCTTCTCCTCGGGCTCGTCAAACAAAAAGTCAGGCTCGTATAACGGCTTATGAACAACTTTTTTCTGAAGCTAAAAAACGAACTCCTGGATCCGCCCAAATAATTATTCCGCCCGGGCCACGTCTGGGAAATCTGGTTATTGAGGCTACAGAACTCAAAAAGGGTTTTGAAGACCGCCTATTGATCGAAAATCTAAATTTCAAAGTACCACCTGGCGCGATCGTGGGGATTGTGGGAGCAAACGGTGCGGGAAAAACGACTCTTTTCCGTATGATCACGGGGGAAGAAGCACCTGATTCTGGTCAGCTTCGGCTCGGTGATACAGTTGAATTAGGGTACGTTGATCAAAGTCGGGACGCATTAACTGCGGACAACACTGTCTGGGAGGAAATTTCGAACGGTGAGGATTTGGTTAATCTTGGTGATCAGACTATGCAGAGTCGTGCGTATTGCGGCTCTTTTAACTTCCGTGGACCCGATCAACAAAAAAAGATTGGCCAGCTATCTGGGGGAGAACGAAATAGGGTCCATCTTGCAAAGATGCTAAAGAGCCAAGCAAATGTTTTGTTGCTGGATGAGCCGACAAATGACCTTGATGTAGATACATTGCGCGCTCTAGAGGATGCGCTTTTAGACTTTGCGGGCTGTATCATGGTTATTAGCCATGATCGCTGGTTTCTCGATCGTATCTCAACACATATCCTTGCTTTTGAAGGGGATAGTCAATTGGTTTGGTTTGAAGGAAATTACCACGACTATGAGGCCGATAGAAAACGGAGAGTGGGTGACGAGGCAGCAAATCCACGCCGCATCAAATACAAGCCTCTCGTCAGGGGTTAGTATTTAATTTTTTTTCGGAGGGCCCGTATGAGACCAGAAACTCGTCCACCTGTCTGACGAATAACGGACATAAACTCATCGCGTTGGGTGATGCCCATGCTGATACCCTCTACCACCACGTCTATAACTTTGTAATGTTTGTCTGTGATTTTTACACGCCAATTTACCTTAATAGAAGGTTTGCCTGGAATAATAATTTCCGAAAGGACCAGTGACTGGGAAGCAGAAATTTTGCGGGATTGCGTAACCTTAAAGTTCCTGCCACTGAGATCTCTAAAACGGTTTGAATAGGCTTGCGCAAAGAACTTTTCGAACAAGTCAGTGAACTCAGCCTTTTCTCGATCCGACGCGGTTCTCCAATAGCGACCCAAGGTAAAACGTGCAATTTGGGGCATATCAAAAGCATTTTTTAGAAGGCTACGAAAACGAATGTTTCGTTCGTTTTGGGACATATGCTTCTCACTAAGCGCCGTAAAAGCTTTATTACCCATTTCAGTAACAAAACTTTCTGCGGGGGTAGCGCTATAGGCAGGGAGCACGCAAAAAAGCGTGATTAGCGCGAGCGCGGGTCCAATAAAAATCCGATTTAGCATCATTTATTGTGCCACGTTACTATATTTTGTTCTAGATTTTTAGAGTTGGTTCGGAACGATTCTGAAAGACCGTCGGGTGCTGGATTGTTGGCAGCTGGGGCCCCGTCCCGAATTTGGTCTAAACGCCTTTGACGATACAAACTGCGAACGGCGGAGT
Organism: uncultured Rhodospirillaceae bacterium; assembly: GCA_964579285.1. Classification (GTDB taxonomy): domain Bacteria; phylum Pseudomonadota; class Alphaproteobacteria; order MPNO01; family UBA830; genus JAYZQT01. Next base: position 20,412 of record CAZOHS010000026.1, read on the forward strand.
AGAAATCAAGCGAGTTTTTTTCTAAATCATTTATTTGGTCAAATTTTTGAGATCGTTTGTCGATCGTCGTCGCTCCGGTTCTTATTAAACGCACTTCCATCGGGGCTAGCCATGTAAATGGGTCAAGTAACATATCTCCAATTAGACCAAATGCGTCTCGGGAATTTGAAGGACCAAATAGTGGCAAGACGAGGTAAGGCCCGGCGCCGACATCCCAAACCGCAAGCGTCTGGCCAAAATCTTCTCCATGTTTCTCTATACCCGCTTGAGTCGCAAAATCATTGAACCCCAAAAGACCAATCGTCGAGTTCAAAACGAAGCGGATTAAAGTATTACCGGCCCGTTCCAATTTCCCTTGGAATAAATCATTTGTAAAAATCAACGGGCTGCGCAGATTTTCAATGAAGTTGTGAAAATTGTCCTTCAAAGCATCCGGGACCGTTTGACGGTAGACTGAGGTAATTGGCCTGACGACAGCTTTATCAATTGCTAAATTAAAATCTAGCATTGTTCTATTAAACGGTTCGTAGGGATCGTTAAATTCTTTGAACGTTGCCACATCTTCCTTGTTTTCTGGCGAAGGCGGAGTTGCACAGCCGCCTGCCAGGCAGGCGATTACCAATATAATGGCGGGCAGATCGCGGCCCTTCATGTTTTTTATGGAATTCAACGTCAACATGCCATTACTCAGCATTCCGTAATTTAAACTGATCAATCATTTAACATAAGAATTTTGCAGTTGGAACTTCAGTGACACTCACTTTTGTAACAAATTTTTATAAGGCATCCCCCAAAATCCTTTTCTGCGTGCGATAAACCGGCTTTTTTATATCCGGTCTCCCAAATGTCACAGGATTTGCCAAATTATTGATGACTTATGAGGCGGTTGCATAATTTCTGCAAGTCTTTCTGGAAGACAGGACATTTGTAAATTATACCCTTAATTCTGGGTTTCTGATCGATTTTTTTGAAATTTCTAATTATTTTTATTATCTATATTGCAAAGGTGTAGTGCATCGACGGATTGCAGTTCTTTTAATATCACTCTAGTCTCGTGTTATTGCTAAATATCCTCTTGAGCCTTATGCAGTTCAGAGTATTGCAGGTAAACTTCCACAAAATGGCTAGAAGCATATCAAGTATTTAGGTCAGCGGATTGGGGTTGGGGGTCAAAGGTGGAAATTAACGGGGCAAAGCGCCTTATAGCACGCTCGGTTAAGGCAGGTCAGAGAGCTTTGTCCGAATATGATAGTAAAAGGGTGCTTTCTGCTTACGGGGTACCTGTTGCAGCTGAACGACTTGCGCCGACTGCTGCGGTCGCCCGGGAAATAGCTAAAAAAATGGGTTACCCAGTCGTCTTAAAGGCGTGTAGCCCCAATTTGCTCCATAAAACGGAGGCGGGCCTAATTGTGATAGGAATTGGTTCGTCACAGGAGTTGACAAAAGCATATAAAGATCTGTTGGCCCGGGCAGGGAAAACCTACGACGGTACGTTCATTGTCCAAAAGATGTTGAAGGGTCAACGAGAATTAATGATAGGGATGACCCGTGATAAGCAATTTGGCCCATCTGTAATGTTTGGGTTGGGTGGAATATTTACCGAGGTTTTCCGGGATATTTGTTTTAGACTGGCCCCTCTAAAGAGCCGTGATGCGCAACAGATGATGAATGAAATTCGTTCAACAGGAATACTAGATGCTGTCCGGGGAATGCCAAAGGTTGATCGCCAAATTCTGTCTCGTGCAATTGTTGGTGTTGGTAGAGTCGCAATCGATAACCCGGAAATTATAGAAATTGATATTAATCCGCTTATTGTGGTTGGTTCAAAGCCTATCGCGGTTGATGGTTTGATTGTGTTGAAAGCACAGTAATGGCCGGTAAAGGCGGTCTTGGACGATTCTTTGCTCCTCGCAACGTCGCGGTGATTGGCGCGTCGCGAACTAAGGGCCGTCCCGGGTATACCGTAATTAAAAATATGAAGGCAGCTGGTTACAGTGGAGGAATATACCCGGTAAATCCAAGAGGAGGACGAATATTGGGTTTAAGAGCCTTCACTTGTATAGAGGATTTGCCGTTGGGAGTGGATCTGGCAATTGTAATTTTACCTGCGGCGTCTACTCCTCAAGCGGTCCGTGACTGCGCTCGTCGCAATATCGGTTCAGTCGTCTTGGTGGCTGGGGGCTTCGCCGAGGTTGATCAAGCAGGAGAGAACCTCCAGCAGGAACTTTCTCGAGCGGTGCAAGAGACCGGGGTCCGAGTCCTCGGGCCTAATACTGCTGGACATATCTCGACTCCCGAAAATTTCACGTCCAGTTTCTTTCCCTTAGGTGAAATTCCTCAGGGCCCTATTTCTTATGTAGCTCAAACTGGGAACTTTACGGGCGCCATGATGAAACACATAATGTCGGCCGAAAATTATGGCGTGGCGCGCTGTATAGGTCTTGGCAATACGATAGATATCGATGAAGCAGATGTATTCGAATTTCTCGGAGAAGACCCCCATACCGAGGCTATTTTCTTTTATTTAGAGAGTATTAAGAGGCCTAGGGTGTTCGTCGAAATCGCGAAACGCGTGACCCCTAAAAAGCCTGTAATCATGCTTAAAGGTGGTTCCACCGCGGAGGGCGCAGCGGCAGCACTCTCACATACTGCTTCCATGGGATCAGATGACAGCATATTAGATGGTGCGCTGCGTCAGGCTGGAATAGTGCGGATTGAAGAATTTTCACATTTGTTTCTCGCAGCGAAAGCGATCGCGCCGATGCCGGCGCCTTTAGGAAATCGCGTTGGGTTCGTTTCACCCTCGGGCGCATTCATTGTTCATATTAGCGACCTGTGCCGCAGGCGGCTTGACTTGATGTTTCCGACGTTGACTAAACGAACCATGGCGCGATTAAAAGAGATTAGCCCGCCTTTTATCCGTTTGGCCAATCCGGTGGATATTTTTCCGAGCGCTACTGTTCACGGAATGGAATTTGCGTACTACGAATCGATGAAGGCGGTTTTGGCGGATCCCAAGGTGGACGCTGTAGTTGCAATCATGATTTTGACGAGAGAATTGGGTGTTCCATCATTAGAGTTCATACCAGAGCTAGCAAAAAGATATCCAAAAAAGCCCATTTATATTTCTTTCAGCGGTGATAATGATTGCAATATCGCAGCAAAGGCATTTCTTGCGCCCCGAGGGATCCCTACCTTTCCGCTGATAGAAGATGCCTTCAAAGCATTAGATATTTTAGTTCGTGCTCGGAGGCACCTTTCTAAATGAATACGTCTTTTAAGGTCCCCGTTATGTGGACCGAAAAAGTCAAAACGGCCTGGTGTGACTATAATGATCATTTAAACATGGCATATTATGTTTTGATTTTTGATCATGCCACAGACATCTTTCACGAGAGTATTGGTCTAGACAAGACGTACAGGCAAACTGCTGATTGTTCCACCTTCGCGGTTGAGACCCACACTAACTACCTTTCGGAGGTTCGCGACGGCGACCAGGTTTGCGTCACGACACAGCTTTTAGATCAAAATGAAAAGTGTTTGCACTATTTCCACCGGATGTTTCACTCGGAAAAACA
>CAZOHS010000027.1:0-23865 GCA_964579285.1 uncultured Rhodospirillaceae bacterium
CTTTTTGACGTCTCTAATCCCTAGTGAACAACTTTTATTCCTGCTTCTTTATAGGCCTTAATTGCTCCAGCATGATAGGGAGTGTCTGTTACTGTTCCCATCTGATCCCGTTTATTGCGCCTGAAGACTCCGAAGCTTTTTGCGAGATCCGCCTGATGATTAATCAAGGCTTTTGTCACTTTATAAGCCATGTCATTGGTAGTCTTGTTATGGGTGAGCATAACGTATGTCATTTGGACCACGTGGGTAGGTTCGTGAATACCCGCAATCTTTTTGTTGCTGATCTTTACCAGTGTAAGAGCTGGTGCTGCTTTTCTAAACTTGGCGTATGGTCCCGTTGATTTGTCCAGGTCAAGGTATCGAATTCCGCCGCGGTTACGCAGTTGGTTGTTAATCTTTTTCGCGAGACCGGATCCTACGGGTACCCAGGCAACATCAACTTTTCCCGACCCAAGTGCAAGGGCGCCCTTAGCGAGCCCTGAAACTGGGACCGTTTTGAAATCCTTGAAGCTGACACCACCATTTATAAACGCGGCTCCTAAGAAATCTTCAAGGATGGCTAGTGAGGTGAATTTTGTGGGGACTCGTTTGCCCTTAAACTTCTGTAGGTCTGCAATTTTCTTTAGCCCTGTATCGTTGACAACCGCAACTCCAGAGCGGAGTGGAAACATCACGCCAATCATTCTGAGGTTCGGTTGTTTTCTGCCGGCAAAGGTTCCCACCCCGTCGGCCGCGTGCTGCAATTCCCCACCGTTGGTGAAGCCAAAATTTATTTCACCGCGATTTATCATGGGGAGATAGGTTGACGAGCCGGCCATGGGCTGAGCTCTGGCCGTAATTTCTGTTTTGGCTGTCACAACTTTGGCCACGGCGATACCTGTCCTGTACCCCAGAGACCCCTGTGGATTTGTTGCGACACTGACCACCTGTGCTGTCGCCATGCTGGCTGTAAGAACCGCTGCACTTAGCGTTGTTACGAAGGTTACTGTTTTCATTTTGCGCTCCCTTGAGGTTTTACTTTGGATGTAAACTTTTTATGGATACTAGACTAATCGTTTAGCTTTAGCCTGGTCGAGTTTTTTTTGTAGTGACGAGTTCTCGTGTTAGAATGAGTAAGCCGAGAATTGATCCTGAAATGTCCGCGATATAATTAAAACCTACGGCATGGTCGGGGATCATGGCGGCAATGCCACCGATAATAAGTAGTACTCTGAGTGTCCATGAGATTGGTCGGCGAAAATAACCGATTGCCGCAACTGAGATGAAATAAACCCCAACTGCAGCTGTTGAGGTGTCTATGGCCAACATCAGGTCATCGTCTCCCAATAGTAATAACGTGGGGGAAATTACAAAAAGGAACGGGACAACGTACGCAGTCCACCCAAACCGCATGGAAACAAAGCCGGTCGTCATTGGGTCGGCCTTTGTTAATGTAGCGGCCGCAAAGGCTGCCAGGGCGATGGGCGGTGTTATCATCGACATCATGCCAAAATAGAGGATGAACATGTGTGCCGGTATTTCTTCAACTCCGGCCTCAACAATCGCTGGGGCTACGAGCGCCGACAGCAGTATATAAACGGCTGTCGTGGGCATGCCCATGCCCAAAATGATGCAAACAATAGCGGCAATTATCAGGAGGACTGCGAGATTGTTACCAGCAATATCGATGAGGGATGTGGGTAGTGCAAGCCCAAGGCCCGTCATATTTAGAACACCAATAACGAGCCCGGCCGCCGCCACAATCATTATCAAGTTAATTGTTACGAGCCCGGTTTCTGCAAACACATCGTAAAGCTCACGCAGTCGAATTTTTTTGCCTTTGTAGTTAAATATTGTTCCAGAGACGATAAGAAGACCGGCTGCCCATACTGCGGCAACGGCCGCCGGCTGGTTTTGCCAAAAAAGCATATAGATCAGTAAGACGAAGGGCGGTATGAAATACCAACCCTTTTGCAGCACTTCGCGTGCCTTAGGAATTTCTTGATCAACCGCGGCGATGTCATCGCGTGCAGCAATTAAATCGACCTGAACATACGCCGCAAAATAATACAGGATGGAAGGTACCAATGCTGCAATAACGATTTCTGCGTAGCGTATTTCTAACGTCTCCGCCATAAGGAAGGCTGCAGCCCCCATTATTGGTGGCATCATTTGCCCGCCGGTTGATGCTATTGCTTCGATGGCACCCGCATGAGTAGCTTTGTAACCTGATTGGCGCATCAGGGGTATTGTAACAACACCTGTAACAACAACATTAGACACAGCGGCACCCGATATTGTGCCGAAGAGGGCTGAAGCCATTACTGAAATTTTAGCGGCTCCACCACGCCGCCGCCCCATCGTCGCCATAGCCAGATCTGTAAAGAATTCACTGCCTCCCGCCTTCAAGAGGACTTGCCCCATAAGAATGAACATAATCACTATGGTCGTGGACACCACAAGGGGCGCCCCAAATATTGCATTTGGGTTAAAGCCTAAATTCATCCCTATTTGCCATATTGGGAGGTCAATTCCGACAAGGCTCCCGGGTACCACGTGTGCGAGTGGTGCGTAGACCAAAAAAACGCCAACGACGCATAACAGGACGTATCCGGCAGATCTTCTCAAGCCCTCGATCACTAAAAATGAAAGAATTAACCCGAGGATGATCACCTCATCTGTGCTATTTGCGTAGCCACTTTCTTTTAGATACAAAAAATTAAAACTTACGTACGAAAGGAGCCCAAGAGACAGCGCGGCCAAAAATAAGTCGTACCAGGGCAGTCGTTTCATCTCCTTGCGGGCAATTCCAATGGTCAAGAAGGTAACCGTGAGGGCGAGGCCCAGGACGAAAGATTGGAACGATTCCTCAATGGGGGCCATGTCAAATAGCGTAAGGATATCAAGATTCCAAATTAGGCATCCGGCCGTCATTATCGTTGCTGCCAGTCGGGCAACCCTAATGTGTATGGCTTTCATGGTTGGATCCATGCCTTGCTATCCATTGTTGAATCTACGGGATGGAAAGTTAGCAAATTTAAGCGGAAATCACTAACACCTGTAAACAGGACATTTATGGTATAGTGTTGAGTTGTCGGGTTGGGCTGCTCCAACACCGATCTGAGGAGTGTATTTTGAGGGCTTCGACCATAAATTGGAAAATTCGCTCGGAAAATAAAGGTCGAATTTAAATGCATTTATGATTTATAATTTGAGCAATCAGAAAAAGGTCTGAAGGGAGATAAACAGATGAAAAGGTTACTGAGCACGTTAGCTGTTTTTTTATCGGCCGGGATTTTTATATCGGCACAAGCGGGTACGCTCGAAGATGTTAAAAAACGTGGCCACCTACAGTGCGGGATAAATACCGGACTTGCGGGTTTTGCGTTTACCGATGACAAAGGAAATTGGAAGGGTTTCGATGTAGCTTATTGTCGAGCACTTGCAGCCGCAGTTTTGGGTAGTTCTGACAAAGTGAAATTTACGAGTTTAACCGGCAAAACGCGTTTTCCGGCGCTCGCTTCTGGCGAGATTGATGTCTTGTCGCGAAATACCACCTGGACATTTTCTCGTGACGTGGACCTAGGGTTTACCTTTCTTGGCGTAAGTTACTACGATGGTCAGGGTTTTATTGGTAGAAAATCACTGGGAATTAAAAGTGCGAAAGAGCTAAACGGTGCATCCGTGTGCATACAGACGGGGACAACGACCGAAATGAACCTCGCTGATTTCTTCCGCACAAATAAGATGAAGTATGAGCCCGTACCTATTGAAACAAATGCAGAAGCGAGAGCTGCCTATATCGCGGAACGCTGTGATGTATACACGACAGATGCTTCGGGTTTAGCTGCAACTCGGAGTACTTTTAAAGACGCAGATAAGCATATGGTATTTCCAGAAATCGTTTCCAAGGAACCCCTTGGACCGCTGGTTCGGCAAGGTGACGATAAGTGGGCCGATATTGCGCGTTGGACACTTAATGTCTTGATAGTTGCAGAGGAGCTTGGTGTTACAAAAGCGAACGTTGCCGCAAAGGCAAAGGGAACGAAAAACCCCGAGATAAATCGCATGTTGGGTAGCGAAGGCTCCATGGGTAAAATGCTTGGTTTGGATGGACAATGGGCTGTGAGAGCAATCGCCGCAGGGGGTAACTACGCTGAGATTTTTGAGAGGTATTTAGGAAAGAGTACACCTTTGGATCTCGCCCGTGGGTTAAACGCTCTTTATAAAAACGGCGGAATACTTTACGCACCGCCTATACGTTAACGGCTTATAATTAGGGCCTCGGTCTGGATGTAGATTCAGACCGAGGTTCACAGTAAATTGGACAAATTTGAAAGTGGTTGGGCAAGGGAAACGCCGCTCGACGGATGAGTTTCGTTCGTGAGTTTCTTGCGTCTTTGGACGAACGAACGCGTTCGAGGCCTAATTGTCCAGGCCTTTCTCCTCCTTGGGCTCGTTGTATTTATTGGTTTTATTGTATCGAACACGGTCGAAAACCTTAAAACAGCTGGCCTTGCGTCCGGGTACGGGTTCTTAGCGGATACAGCGTCGTTCGATATAAACCAACGTATCATCGAATACTCCTCTACCTCTACATACGGACGCGCGATTGTCGTCGGAGGTTTCAATACGATAGTGGTTGCCGTGTTGGGGATCCTAATGGCGACTGTTATTGGGTTTTTAGCCGGGATTTTGAGGCTTTCTAACAATTTTCTACTTAGCCGGATGATCACGGTTTATGTGGAATTCGTTAGAAATGTTCCGGTTTTATTACAAATTATATTCTGGTGGATCATTCTCCTTTCGTTGCCGAAAGTGAGAAACAGCATATCAATGGGCGATGCAGTATTTCTTAATAATAGGGGTGTTCGCTTGCCCTCTCCGTCCCTTGAGCCGGGTTCTATATACGTTTTTTCGGCGTTTCTTATAGGCGTATTAGGTTTATTTTTGCTCGCGCGCTGGGCAAAAATACGTCAAGAACGAACAGGAGAAACTTTCCCTGTGGGTCTTGCGGCTTTGGCCTTGTTGTTTGGATTGCCGGGTATTGTTTATTTTGTGGCGGGGCAACCTATTGACTTCAGTGTGCCAACGCGAGGTCGCTTTAACTTGAAAGGGGGGTTTAATGTTACCCCCGAATTGGTCGCTTTGTGGCTCGCTCTATCGACCTACACTGCCGCCTTTATCTCCGAGATTGTTCGGTCCGGGATACTATCGGTATCGAGAGGCCAGGTTGAAGCAGCACAATCTACTGGTCTCAGGTCCAATTTGATTATGCGAAAAATCATTTTGCCGCAGGCCCTACGAGTGATTATTCCGCCTCTTACCAGTCAATATTTAAATCTGACGAAAAATTCTTCGTTAGCCGTTGCCATCGGGTATCAAGACATCGTTTCGATCGGGGACACTGTTTTAAATCAGAGCGGGCAGGCATTGGAGGTCATTTCTATTTTTATGGTGTTTTACCTGTCGCTCAGTCTATTAACCTCGGCGTTTATGAATTGGTATAATAAGAAAATAGAGTTGACAGAAAGATGAGTCCGAACCGTCCAACTCAAATAAAACGGGCTCCCCATAAAGAGGTCACTCCTTATCCGTCTCTGTTATATGCGTGGATCCGGGCAAACCTTTTTGGCAGTTTCTTTAATTCCGTTTTAACGTTTCTTGCGATCTATCTGTTGTGGGTAATAGTGCCACCACTAATTGATTGGGCTTTTATTGCCGCAGATTACAGTGGATCTACCGGGAAGGAGTGCACAACGGAGGGTGCATGTTGGGCTTGGTTAGATCAACGGATTAACCAATTTCTTTACGGTTTTTATCCACCCGAGGCATATTGGCGGGTCAATCTCTCTCTCGTATTGCTTTTGCCAGCGCTTGGGTATGTTCTCTTTGAAAAGTTACCCTACAGCAGATATGGCCGATGGTTTTCGCTGTGTTATCCTTTGATAGCCGGCATACTTTTGCTCGGTGGTATGGGCTTAGAAGGGGTTACAACGGACAAGTTCGGCGGTTTTATGTTGAACCTCGTTGCCGGTTTGACGGGGATTATTCTGTCTTTACCACTCGGTGTGTTATTGGCATTGGGTCGTCGGTCAAAGTTACCCTTGGTTAAATTTCTTTCAATTGTTTTTATTGAGGTTATTCGGGGAGTTCCGTTAATAACGCTTCTCTTCGTGGCCGTGATCATTCTCCAGCTTTTCCTACCGCCCGAAGTTTCGTTGGACCAGCTCTTTCGGGTAATGATCATGATCACCCTTTTTGCATCGGCCTATATGGCTGAAGTTATACGTGGAGGATTACAGGCAATCCCGACCGGCCAATACGAGGCCGCACAGGCAATGGGATTACGATACTGGCAGTCAATGCGGTTAATAGTACTCCCGCAGGCGCTTAAGATTTCAATACCGGGCATTGTGAATACATTCATAGGCCTATTTAAAGATACCACGCTCGTAATAATTATCGGCTTGTTCGATATTCTAGGGCAGGCAAGAGTATTACAGACCAATCCAAATTGGATGGGTAAGGTAGATCATGAGACATTTCTACTCGCCGCTGTTTTCTTCTTCATCATCTGTTTTTCTATGTCACGGTATTCTATCAATCTTGAAAAACGGCTGGATCGAGATACCAATCGAGGGCCATAACCAAATAAATGGGTAAATTATATGAATGATCGACCCGTAATTGAGATTAATGCGTTGAATAAATGGTTCGGAACCTTTCACGTACTCAAAGATATTAATTTGACGGTGGCGGAAGGCGAAAAGATTGTGGTTTGTGGGCCATCGGGGAGCGGAAAATCCACTCTGATCCGTTGTATAAATCGCCTCGAGCGGCACCAAGAGGGTCAGATTATCGTAGATAACACTGAATTGACCAATGACCTGAAGAATATCGATGCCGTGCGACGGGAAGTGGGTATGGTCTTTCAATCATTCAATTTGTTTCCCCACCTTAGTGTATTAGAAAATTGTACTCTTGCGCTAATTTGGGTTCGCAAAATGTCAAAATCTGACGCAGAGACTGCCGCGATGGAATATCTTGATCGGGTTAAAATACCGGAACAGGCAAAAAAATACCCCGGTCAATTATCGGGTGGTCAGCAGCAGAGGGTCGCCATAGCGCGTTCTTTATGTATGAGGCCGAAGATAATGCTATTTGATGAGCCAACATCTGCTCTAGACCCAGAAATGATTAAGGAAGTGTTAGACGTCATGGTTGATCTCGCGGAGAGTGGGATGACGATGTTGGTTGTTACTCATGAAATGGGATTTGCAAATAGGGTAGCAGACCGCGTTATTTTTATGGATGAAGGGGAGATAATAGAACAAAATACGCCCGATCAGTTCTTTAATCACCCTGAAAACGACCGAACAAAACTTTTCCTGAGCCAAATACTAGCCCACTAAGGTGTTCCCGGACGAAGTGTTTCGAAAACGCACGTCAACGGTAATCGCGAAGAAAATCAATCGCTTTGTCGCGTTCGGGTCCATCACCTTGTATCATTAGAACAGGCTCTTCAATCCCACTTGCATAGAAGGCTTCGAGGCGATCTGTACAATTTTTTGGTGTGCCCGAGACAGTAAATGCCTCAACAGCATCATCTGATACAAGGTTTTCAGCCTCTTCCATGGCGCGCCGTGAGATGGCGTCAATTATTTTATCTTGGTCTACCGGTATTCCGGTTCTATCGATATTCTCGCGTAAGGCCTTATTTCGGAGTAAAAAAGTTAATTTAGATTTCGCTGTTGATATTGCCGATTTTCCGTCATTCGATACCGCAAAGATTACATACGCGGCTTTTTTTAGCTCGCTTGGATCTCTTCCTTTCTTTTTCGCGGCGTTGGCCGCGATATCAATTGATGTAGAACAATATTCGGGAGATAAGCCTGCTGACAAGACAACACCATCACCGATTTTTCCAGCGAGTTGCAACATTTGTGGGCCGATCGCTGCGATGTAAATTATTAAGGGCTGCGGCGGTTGAAAGCCAAGTTGAGCGCCCGACAGTTGGAAAAATGTCCCACTATAATGTACTGAGCCACCGGCCCATAATTGCCTCACGGTTTCTGCAAATTCTTTTACAGCTCTAATAGGTTTAGTAACGCTTTTCCCAGATTCATTGAGAAACATTGGGTTGCCTGTCGCCACTGCTATTCCGACGGGTGCGGTGCCGACCTCGGCCAATGTAGCAAGTGACATTGTCGTTGGAGTAGGATGCCAGAGATATGGACTAACTGCAGTTGGGATTACCATTGCGTTCGGGTCATTCATCCTAAAACCCATAGCCGTTACAAATGCTTCCCGATAGCCCATGTGTTCGGCCATCCACAAATTAGGAACGCCTGCTTCCACCGCTTTATGGGCAGTCTCAAGGGCGGCTGGTGTCGTCGCAAAACCATCAAAACTTACGCCTAAGGTATTGTTCATGGAAAAGCCTTCTTCTGCGATTTAGCCGTTTTCGATAAATTGGTGGACACGATCGATGCTCATTTCATGTAGGCCCATTCTTTCTAGAGTTAGACCGTCTCTCCTGTAATCGTTACCGGTAGCAACATTTGCCATTTGGATGAAAGCATCAATAGTCGGCGTTTTTACGTTCCCAAGCTGGCCTAGCGCCGCGAATGGGACCAATCCAAACCCAACATCTTCGTGTACGTAACGGTGGTCGAGCGAATTCGGTGAGCGTAACAAGGCATTCGGCTCGCTCTGTTCACAGGCTTCTGAAATAGAACCGGACAGCCTTGCCGCTTCAGTCGTTAGTCCCGCATCAAAGAAGATGTCTAGAAAGGGTTTTGCGGGGATTTCGAGTGCTTCCGCGATTAGGAGCCTCTCGTCATCTATAGCTTTAGTCGCCCGCCCAACTCCCTCGGTAATGCCCTCTTTATAGAAATAAAAATCACCATCTGTACGTTGTATCCATCCCATATTAAGTATCATGCCGGGGGGATGAAAGATTGCGTTGATGTTGGAAAGGCCGGTTTCAAGAACGCTTGATGCCTTAATTATCTCTGGATATAGGGTTTTAACCTGGTCAAATAAATCATTTTTGTATTTCCCCGGAAATGCCGAAAACCCTAAATTTGTGGTGTAGGAATAAATACTGACATCTGCATCACTTTCCAGACGACTGATATATGTGAGGGTTACTGTTTCGCAGGTTTTAATTGGCCCCTTGTAGCCGTGACGTCGCAACTCATGTGTAAAATGCAGACCGCCGCCGGTATGGCCGGGGTTAAGAAACACCGGTTTTGTTCCATCAAGCAGTGGAGCAAGACCCTGCGCATAGTATTCGTGTGCAACCGATGGGACGACCAACATAATTAGATCAACCCCTGAAACTGCCTCAGCAATATTATTTGTAATTTTTGCAATCTGATAATTACCGGTTTGGATTCCCCGTCCCTTGATCCCGTTGGCGTTTCTGAGTTGTGCGACACGATCGTCGCGGCGCGCATGAAGGTGGACATCAAAACCGCGCGCTGTCAGGTCAACTGCGGCGGCCAAACCACCGTGACCGGATCCCAGAACAGCTATTGTATTCAGTGTAGAGGAGGGCATGGCATCTATTTAATTCATTTTCTAGAACTATAATTATAAGAAATTCAGTACACTGTTCATAAACAAAACATCTAAGTATCAACTGTGCCTATAAGCAACCTGAATAGCGGTTTTCTCCGTCGTTATACTCTCACGATACCACGATTAATTTATCCGTTTCAGCAAAGTCGGACAAAAGCTCGCATCCGGTCTCCGTTACTAAGACCATGTCTTTATTTTGCATGCCGAAGCCGTACCCCGTTTCGTAGCAAAGTGGCTCGACGCCAAGGACCATACCGGGTTTTAGGATCGCATCGTTTCTGGATCCGATTACCGGCGTTTGTCCTATATAGGGATCTTCGTGAAGAAAGAGCCCAATGCCGTGCCCCAAGAAGGAAATCGGTGGTAGATCCATTTTTGCCAGTATTGAAATTGATTTTGAGTAAAGTTCCTGGCAGCTGGCACCGGGTCTAATGGCATCCAATAAAAAATATTTGCATTCAACGAGCGTTTGCCAAATTTCGTCGGCGAAAGGGGGGGCATGCTCAACGACCGCTGTTCGACAGACGGCGGCATGATATCCTTCGATAACTGAAAAAACTTCCACCCGGCACACATCTTTGGGTTTTAAAACGCGGAGGCTGGGTCCAACATTTGGCAGTTGGCTGCGTTCCCCAGTTGCGACGATCAATAACTTAAAATCTTGTCCACCAAGTTCATAGACACCGCGTGTCACGTGAGCGGCTATATCCATTTCCGTGTCCCCGGCACTGACATTTTGGAGGGCTTCTGTAATTGCTTGATCCGAAATTAACGAAAGGCGTTTTAGAAGAGTGATTTCCTCTTGCGTCTTTTGTTGACGCAATGTTGCGACGTCGTCGTCGTTTCGGATGAACTCCGTCTCAGGGGACGCCTTCTGGAGCCGTGAAAAGTCATCGGCTGGTAGGTACCCCGTCTCGATACCAATTTTGGCTTTACTTAATCCAATTTCTGATAATAAGTCGGCGAGATGGGCCATAGGGTCATCTGAGAATTCTTTCCAAATTTTAAGCGGGAGGTCAGGGGCACGGTTTGCGATCGTGGTCGCTTCCATGTCGACCCCAAGCAAATAGAGATTAGCATCGGCGGTAACAATGCAAACTGCGTGGCGGTGGCGGAGGAGGGGCTGTGACGGGACCGTGAAGCCGGTAACGTATGAGAAGTTTTCGGGCGAACATAAAATGAGGGCATCGAGGCTGTTATTATTCATAAACCCCACGAGCCGATTAATGACTTCTTGTCGCATCGTTTTTCTCCCTCTTCCGCTAGGTAGCCTTGTATTGTTCAATTTTGTTTAAATCCACATCCAACCCCATCCCATTGCCTGTCGGTAATTCGATAGAGCCATCGGAAAAGGTCATCGCTTTTTCCAACAGATCATCTGAATAGTAGATGCCGGCTATTTGGCCAGCCTGCGCTTCCGCAGGCGTTGACACTGGGACAACGCAGGACAGGACAACCGATGGAGCTGCGGCAGCCAGTTGCAGATTGGCTAAGTTTCCTACTCCGGTTTCTACAGAGCCGTTCACGTTACAAATAATTCCTGCGGCTCGACAGACTGCTGCGACCTCCATAGCCCGGAAAAGTCCGCCAGGCTTTGTCGTGTATATTGATACGATGTCCGCAGCACGGGCTTCGATTATCTGAATAACGTCATGAGAATTCCACGCTGATTCATCTAACATTAAGGAAGTGTCAATCGCCTTTGCGACCTGTGCATTTCGCTCAATACCAGTGACGGGTTGTTCCACGTATATTAGGTTGTGTTGCTCCATTTTTTTTATGGTTCGGATTGCGTCACCCGGCGTTTTATAGCCCTCATTTGCATCGACACACAGGTTGATGTCCGGACCTACGGCCGCGCGGATCCTCCTGACAATCTCAACATCCCTTTCGGGGTCTACGCCCACTTTTATTTTAATTGTTTTGATGCCTTCTTTGACTACAGTGGCAGATTCTTTTTCGGCGATATCGATATCAAGAAGGCCGATTGAGTGGGTTACAGGAATTCTGTTTCGCGCACACCCGCCGAGGAGTGTGTGTACCGGGCAATTTAAACTTCGACCAGCAAGATCATAGAGCGCTGTTTCTATCGCAGCTTTTGCGTATGGGTATCCCTTAATTACCTTATCCATACGACTATGGGCCTCGACTATGTTACCTACTTCAATATCTGTAATGGCGGGACCCAAGTACTCCTTTATCACTGTTTCCGTAATGGCAGGAGATTCGCCAAAATACCGGCCGAATTCGCCCCCCCAATCTTTAAGTGCTGGCGCTTCACCCCATCCCACCACGCCATCGTTGGACGTAATCCGTGTTAAAATATAGCGCCCAATGGGTTCTGTGAGCCCTGTCCACTTGTGTTCTCTCCTTGTTGGCAGATGAATCAATAGCGTCTCGACAGAGTTGATTTTAGCCACAGTGTTAACCTCCTTTAGACGGTTAGGTGCGCAGCGACTCACAGTAATTACGCAGTTTATAATTTGTTCCAATGAGAAGAAATTAAACCGTCTACATAAGTAATGTCTATTTTGATAGTTCACTGACGGTTTTGATGAAGTTTTTTGTATTAACGTTTTGTGGCCCGAGTGGATTGAACATGTTCCCTTGATTGATTAATCATAGGGGTATGAAATCTCGAATTGGAATCGTGTTCGACGGGTTTGATAACGCCAAAGCAACCTTGGAATTAGCCCAATCGGCTGAAAAAGCGGGCGCTGGTAGTATTTGGATAGCCGAGCATATGGGATATCGGGAAGCAATTACCTTATGTGCTGCATGTGCCACAGTGACGAATTCGATCACACTGGTTCCTACAGCGATCAGTCCCTATTTATGGCATCCAACACCCACGGCAATGTCAATGTCGACCCTTGCGGAACTGGCACCAGGCCGGACATCATGTTGTGTGTCCGTGGGAAATTTATTGAATTTAGAGGAGTCGGGTGAAACGCCAACGAAACCCGTAAAAGATGTTCGAGAATTTATAGAGGATTTACGGTCCTTGTGGACTGGTTCGGCGGTTTCCGCCGAGAGAACGGGTTATAGGCTGAATGGTGCTCGCATGGAGTTTTTGACTGGTGCCCCAATACCCGTATACGTCGCATCGACAGGACCACAGGTATTGCGTATGTCGGGTCGCGTGGCGGATGGAGCTTTATTTTCTGTAGGCTTGTCGTTGGATTACACCCGCAAGTGTGTGGGCTGGGTAGAAGAGGGACTTAGCACGAAATCCCGTGATCGGAGTGAATTCTCCATGGCAAGTTTTGTATTTTTCGGTGTTTCTGAAAATGGCCGTGACGCGGTGGATGACCTGCGTCGGAAGCTGGCCTTCTTGTTTAGAAGTGCGAGACACGCCGAAAATATTGCCTCGTCGGGATTGAAAATTGATCATGAAGCTATTATCGCGGCTGCTAGTAAACGGGATTTTGATGCGGCCACAGCCTTAATACCGGACGAAGCTGTTGACGTATTCTGTATCGGGGGGACGCCATCTAACAGTTGTGATCGGCTGGAGGAATACATCAATGCCGGTATAGACGAGCCAGTCCTTCAAATTGTTGGTTCACCTGAAAACCAACAGTTGGCTATCGAAACTATCCGCGATTACATCGGGTAATTTCGATCGTGCATAGACTTGTACCCAGAGAAAACGCTGATCCATCCCACTTATAAACTTGGGAGGAAAAGCACGATTTCAGGAAAGGCGACTAATAATCCCAGCATAACAAACGCACACAAAATGTAGGGAAGCCCGGCAACTACGACTTCACCGAAGGTAGTATTTGGGGGTGCAACACCCATCATTACAAACAGCAGCAGCCCAAAGGGTGGTGTAACCGTGCTTATTTCCAAGGCCAGAATAATAATGATGCCGAACCAGACCGGGTCAAACCCCAGTGACTTTGCAAGAGGGAGAAAGAGGGGAATGGTTAACATCATCTGGGAAATCTGATCAACGAACATTCCCAAAACAAGCAATACTGTAAACATCGCGAGAAGCATTACAATTGGCGCGAGTTCAAAGCCTGTGGCCCATTCAACCAGTTCCGAACTGGCTCCGGAGAATGCCATAATCTGGGAGAACGTCGAAGAAGCGAGCAGTATCATGAGGACCATTACGGTGACGACCAGTGTGCCCTCTAGAGCCTTGCGCAAAGCGGACCAGCTCATACATTTAAACAGGACTGCCAGGATAAAGACCCCGAGCACACCAAAAGCCGCCGATTCCGAGGGTGTGGCGATCCCAAGTACAATGAACCCAACGACCAAAAAGAAAACCAGCCCAAGTGGCAATATATAGATTGTGGTGAGTTTAATTTTTTCAAGAAGCGTTATTTCGTCGACGTCATATTGAGGTGCTGCCGATGGGTCTATTTTGATTAGTATATAGATGGTAATGGTGTAGAGGATGGCCAGACAAAGCCCGGGCAGAATTCCTCCAATCAACAAAGCGCCAATGTCTATAAACGCCAGGCTGCCCAGAAGTACGACAAGTGCCGATGGGGGTATAAGGATTGCAAGGCTGCCACTGCCCAGAATGGGCCCCATCGCCATATGTTTTTTGTAACCACGCGAAGTCATTTCGGGTACCATGCTGGTGCCCATCATTGCTGTAGTTGAAATACTTGACCCTGAGAGGGCAGCGAAGATCGTCCCGCCGACTACGGCCATATAAGATAGGCGCCCCTGCAAGCGCCCAAATAGTTTATCCAATGTTGAAAAGATCTGTTGGGAAAGCCCAGTGTGAAAGAAAATTTCACCCATCAAAATGAATAACGGTACTGGTACAAGTAGAAAACTGCTTACCGATCTCGTGCAATTATTGATGAGTTGTTCGACACCGGCGAGACCACCCATGAAAAGAAAAGCACCTACGATATTGGATAAGAGGAATGCAAATGCCACCGGTATTCCCAATGCCATCAGGCCGACCACAAGGCCGATCATCATTCCACCTATCTCGAACCATTCCATTTCCATTTATTAAAGGCCTTCTGTTCCCTGACGTTCGCTTTCATGCATTGAATCGGTCCCGAAAAGGAAACGAAGAAATTGGATTGCTAGAAGTGTAAAGCTAAGAGCCATTGGGGCGGTAACAATCCAGAAAGGTGTTCTAAACGACCGAATGTCGACTATTCCTCTCTCAAATTCGCTAATTGCAACGGTAAGAGATACGTAGGCTAAAAATATGCAGACCGCCACGCCCGCAGCGTAGCCGCTGCGTTCCACAATGATCTTTGGCATACCGCGCAG
Organism: uncultured Rhodospirillaceae bacterium; assembly: GCA_964579285.1. GTDB lineage: Bacteria > Pseudomonadota > Alphaproteobacteria > MPNO01 > UBA830 > JAYZQT01. Next base: position 14,824 of record CAZOHS010000027.1, read on the forward strand.
ACGGCCGGTTATTATGGTGATGAAAACATGTGATTTTCGGCGCAAAACCCAGGGACTGCCTAAAAGGGTTGCATACAAAAGTCCGTATTCCGCGAGTGCCATTGTCCATAATGGTGTTCTCAGGCCTAACGTGCGAATGCTGACATCATACACAATGGCGACAAAAATTCCGGCAATGATGGCCCCGCTAAAGAATGCGAGGCCATCAATTAACCGGTCATAAATCCTGAAAAACCGTTCCAAGAAAATAGCCAATTGAAGGGTTACAGGAGTAAGTACTTATACCTAGCGATAGAATTTTTCCTTAAATTCTTTAATGGTTTCGGCTGGAACACCATTTTTGGCCATTCCTTTCCAGACACCATAATCGTAGGCAATGCTCAGATATTTTTTGGCGGCTTCGCCTTTGATATCAACATCGACCATTCCGCGTTTTGCCAGTTTGACTTTTTCCGCCGCACTGTACTTTTTGAAGAGATCGTCGCCCCATAATTCAGCTTCAATCGCTGCTCGCGTAATAGCATCTTGGTTACTGGCTGCTAATTTATCCCATTTCTTTTTATTCATCATGAGAACGATGTCGCCTTTCCAGTACGCGGGGGTAATCCGGTATTTTACGAACTTGTCCCAGCCAAAATTGGTCACGAAAGGACCGATCCAGCCCATACCATCAACCGTGCCACGCTCCAGCGCGGTAAACATTTCAGCAACGTGGACCAGAACCGTGCTCGCACCGAATTGAGAAAACATTTCGCGGTAAATTGGCGCAGCACGCAGTTTCATCCCGGTTAAATCGGGTAAACCGGTTTTTGCGATCGGAGGTTTCTTTTTCGTGTAGATGTAGAACGTGTATCCTGATCCGTACCAGCCCAACAACTCACCTTTCAGGCGCTTGTTCGCAAATTTGTTCATCAGGGCGAGACCACCACTCGAACGGACGTACGTTGAAGGGGCGTTGCTGCCATTGAAAGCCTGACATTCAGGTATTGAACCTTGGTAATAGGACATTGGGCCGTAGAACATATCTACAACACCGCGCGTGAGGCTTTTCATTTGTTCCGGTACGGGGATTGCGTCGCCGGCACCGATATATTTAATCTTAAGCTGGTCATTAGAATACTTGTGAGCAAGATTCTCAAAATGGTGTAGTGGTTTGTTGAGGGGATGTTTTCGAGGCAATGCACTGATGGACTTTAATTTAGTGGCCGCGAGTGCGGCACCGCTATCAAACGCAAAGACTCCGACAAGACAACCCAGTACTAAATAACGCAACATCTATCTCTCCCTAATTCTATGTCGGTTTACTGTTTTACCTAAGTAACACTATAACAATAACGCGCGCATCGTTCGCAATTAACGTCTTTGTGTCAAGCTATGGTTGTTAGACATTATTACCAGCATCTGAATAAGAAGAGTTAACAGCCGGCCAAATTCGTAGCTTGGTTACCTTCTCAAGTGAGAAGTAATATAAATTTTCCAGTGACAATGTCATATATTGGAGATCGTGCATGACAACCATTCCGGAAATGATTCACGCCCGCTTTGCGATTGACACCGCTCGTGGAACGGGCATAACGGCAAGTGAGACCATCGAATGCGTTCTTTCGCGCCGTGCCGTGAGACGGTACAAAGATGAAGAAGTCCAAGAAGGTCTTGTGGACGTTTTGCTTGCTTGTGCGCAATCTGCGCCAACTAAGTCAAATTTGCAGCAATATTCAATAATCATCGTCCGCGACCCGATTGTTAAGTCGAAACTCCAGGAACTGTGCCCGAAAACAGATTGGCTCGCGTCTTCGCCGGTGTTCTTAGTTTTTTGCGCCGATATGAGACGAAATCAGCGCATTTCGGAATTTCGGGGCTACGAACACGCTAATAATAACTTGGACACTTTTCTTAACGCGACCGTCGATGCGGCCTTAGTTATGCAGTGCTTCATAGCGGCTGCCGAGTCCATTCATTTAGGATGTGCTCCGATTAGTGAAGTACGGAATCAAATTGAAGAGGTAACAAACATCCTTACTCTGCCCAAAGGTGTTTTTCCAATATCGGGTTTGACGGTGGGATGGCCGGCCGCCGAAGGTTACGTAAACCAGCGTCTTCCGAGTAATGTAGTCGTTCATCAGGACGTTTATGATGATGAACTATTGGAAACAGATATAGAGTTATACGATCAGCGGAGACATGATATTTTTCCAATAACACCGAACCGCCAACTTCATGCAGATAAGTACGGTACCGCCGACGTATGCACTTGGTCGGAAAACGTTGCCCGCCAATTGTCGGTTTCCGAGCGTTCAAATCTTCGAGAATATCTGAAAAATCAAGGGTTTGAATTATCGTAAGGGTCAAAAAAATATAAGCCGAAACTGAGTTGGGCTAGTTTATTGGCGGTTGAGGGGATGCTTTTGCGGCTTAATATGGTTTGGTGAGGAATTGGAGTTTTGCCATTATTCAATTTGCAACCAAAAGATCACAGCGGCATGATTGTTGCGGGTTGAGTGAACTGCGGGTGTGGGGAAGGCGCTGAATGATCTTTCGCGTATCTTTAAAGGGTTAATCGTTTTAACGCGTACCCGGCGCGGAATGTCGCGGAATGTAATGTGTGGTGGTGAAGCTATTTATGAAATCAGAAAGTTTACTGAAAAAGATAGGAAAGCGAGGACGGAATGGGCGTTGACGCTAATTTAGTTCAATTATTTAAGGCCGAATTAGAGCTTTGTAAGGTTGGTTCTGGCGAGACGGTATCCATATTGTCCGAAGGTGAGACCCGGGCAGATTATGCGCAGGCCTTTCTTGTCGCCGCCCAAGAATTGGGTGCCAATGCGATGCATGTCAATGTCCTTCCCAGACCCACGTCACAGGGCTTTGCCGGTAACATGGGTAAGACGGCGCTCGCGGGAAACCGTTCCGCTATTGAGGCATTAAAGAGCTCAGATATCGTAATTGATTTAATGTTTCTATTGTTTTCGGAGGAGCAGTTAGAAATTACAAATTCCGGTACTCGTATGCTTCTTGTATTAGAACCCGTTGAAGTATTGTCTCGCATGTTTCCCAATAACGACTTGCGACGGCGGGTTGAGGTTGGGGCAGATTTAATGCGTAAGTCCGAACAACTTCATATTACCTCACCTTCGGGCACTGACATCATTTATAAACTCGGCAATTATCCGGTTATCACCGAATATGGTTTCACGGATGAGCCTGGCCGCTGGGATCACTGGCCGAGCGGCTTTTTGTTTACGGGAGGTGATGATGATGGTGTGGACGGAACGGTGGTTCTGGCGCCGGGCGACATTATTTGTGCTTTCCGCAGATACGTGGAAAACCCTGTTCGCCTGACCGTGCAAAAGGGATTTGTAACCGACATTGAGGGAAGCGGTTTAGAAGCGTCCCTGCTCCGAAATTACATGGCCAGTTTTAATGATAAAAAGGCGTATGCGATATCGCATATAGGTTGGGGTCTCAATCAGACAGCGGATTGGCACCATATGGCCGTTGCGGACCCCCAGCGAGAAATTGGAATGGATGCGCTCGCGTATTATGGCAATGTTTTATTCTCGACCGGACCGAACCAAGAACTCGGGGGAAGCAATGACACGCCGTGTCACCTTGATATGCCGCTCCGGGATTGTTCTTTGCGTTTAGACGATATTGAAATAATAAACGCCGGCAAAGTTGTTCCCACGGAAATGCAAGCACCATGATTCATTCTGTTAAGAATGAAGTATCGCGCGAAGGACGCCATATAACGACAAATGGGGTGCGCTTGCACTACATCGATTTGGTGGCTCATGGACAAACGACCGCACAAACAATCATCTTGATCCCAGGTATCACGAGCCCGGCGATCACCTGGGAGTTTGTTGGGGCGCGATTAGCAGCGTCGTCGCGCGTTATAATTATAGATAATCGAGGTCGAGGCTTATCGTCTGGCGGAATTGAGTTAACTCATGGCTTAGAAGATTACGCACGCGACACGGCGGGTCTTATTGAACAACTGAATATTAAAAGTCCTGTAATATTAGGACATTCGATGGGTGCCCGGATCGCGTTTAAATTTGGCGCACTGTTTCCGGATTTGGTGGGCAAAATTATCGCTGCTGATCCCCCGGTAACTGGACCGGGTCGGCGTCCCTACCCAATCCCACTCGAGTGGTATTTAGAGGGTATCGATGCGGCGTCTCGGGGAGACCCCGAAGATACTTCCTCACCCATTTTGAAGAATTGGAGCCATGAGCAATTGTCATTGCGGGCGGAATGGTTGCCGACGTGCGATAAAACGGCGATAGCGGGATCTCACGCTTCTTTTCACAAAGAAGACATCCATTCTCTTTTACCACAAATCGAGTGTCCAGTGCTTCTGATATACGCGGAGAACGGAAATACAGTCCTTGACGGGGATGCCAAAGAAATCGTTGAGGCGACACATAATTGCAGCGCGATTAAGATCGAAGGGGTTGGCCACATGATCCCTTGGGATGATCTAGACGCATTCATAACAGCGACGGAAAGCTTTTTGTAATCAAGCCAACGTTAAAAATGTGAAAGGCACTAAAGACAGATGAAAAATGGAGCACGTATAGCGATAATTGGAGCCGGGTTAGGCGGTATTCCGGCCGCCGCTTTGTTGCAAGCTCGCGGGCAAAATGTATCCGTATTTGAACAAGCGCCTGAGTTTGCGCGACTTGGGGCAGGTATCAATCTTGGACCTAACATAATGAAAATTATGCGCGAAATCGGAATAGAGGACCGTTTGCGCAGCATTGGCATTGAACCTGATTCGTGGGCGAGTAGGGAATGGAACACAGGACGAATGCAATTTGAGTTTATTATGAAGGGTCCCTTAGGGCGTAATTATGGCGCACCCTATCTTCTCATACATAGAGGGGACTTTCATGAGATCCTGACAGAGACCATCTCCCCAGGGACCATACAATTTAATAAACGCCTGATCGGAATGGATGAAAAAGAAGCCGCTATGCACTTATCCTTTGATGACGGTACAACGGAAGAGGCGGAAATAGTCATAGGTGCAGACGGCATAAATTCCATGGTCAGAGAGCTCATTCTTGGCCCTGAGGAGCCCACCTATACGGGTTTTGTTGCTCATCGCGCTATTTTTCCGAGATCTCTAATCAAGGGACCGGTCCATCATGATTTTACGAAATGGTGGTCTGACGATTCCCATGAGGCGGACGATGACCGTCACATGGTCGTGTACTATCTGGATCGAAGCCGTGACGAAATTTACTTTGTGTCGGGTGTGCCCGATCCCGACTGGCCTGGTGGAACATCGTTTATGGATGCCGATTTAGATGAAATGATTTCTGTTTTTGATGGATTTCACGACGACCTGATGCAACTCCTGTATGCCTGCCCCGCCGCAACAAAATGGCCATTGTTCGATCGCAAGCCGTTACCCTTATGGAGTGAGGGCAGGGTTGTGTTGCTTGGCGATGCTTGTCACCCAATGAAACCGCATCTTGGACAGGGTGCGGCGATGGCGGCAGAAGACGCTGTTATTCTTGTTCGGAGCCTTGAAAAGTATGGTTACGAAGACTTAAAAAGTGCCTTTAATCTGTATGAAACGAGTCGTAAGGCTCGTACTTCTGACGTGCAATATCATTCGTATCATAATCAGTGGATGCGGCACGAGACAAACCCAGACTGGGTTTTCGGCTACGATGCTATGGCTCAGGAACTTGGGGTGGAGGCTGGAACAGCGTCGTGAAAAACGGTTAGAAAATCCGAGTAGGTGCTGAGGAACCGGGCAATAAATATGGTGAAACTTCGATCACCTAGAACCGCAAGCATTTGGTTTATTCTTAAAGCTACACCAATACTATGCGCCATTTTTGTACATGACGCCGTCGCTAAGGACTTAGTGGGGAAGCCACGTGTCGTTGATGGAGATACGATCGCGATAGCCGGAATACGAATAAGGTTGCACGGTATTGATGCCCCGGAACAAAAACAGACGTGCCAAAAAGCTAATGGCACGCCCTATCGCTGTGGTTTAATGGCCACGTTCGCTTTGGCTGCAATAATCGAAAATCATTGGGTGACCTGCAAAGGCGAAAAGTTAGATCGCTATGACCGGCGAATAGCGACTTGTTACACGGGGCCACATGATGTGAACGCTGAGATGGTAGATCGTGGCTGGGCGCTTGCGTATAGAAGGTATTCGCGCGTGTATGTGACTAACGAAACGAGTGCGAAAAAGAAAAAACGAGGGCTCTGGCAGGGAATGTTTGTTCCCCCGTGGGAGTGGCGAAGAGGCAGACGATAAAGGAATTGTGTTGATCTAATAGTCCCGAACATTGGAAAATGTTTTATTTTTTAGAAACCGATGAAATTTTGATTTACCTTATGCGTAAATTGTGCGAGACCCCCCGTTCCAAACTGATTACGATGGCTCTGTGATAACAATCTAACATTACCCGTCTTTTATGTGGCGGGAACTTGTAACCGCCCAATATTTGTCATTTTAAACTGACAGAGGGTGCATTCTCCTTCCTATGAACTTTACTCAACGTGCAGCGTTACTCAATGGAACTTAGAACTTGGCAACAGGAAATAATTGATAAGTTTCCGTTAATTATCAAGCAACATCGCCGGTTTATCCTAAAAGCGCCCACGGGTGCCGGCAAAACAGTTCTTGCCAGTGAAATCATTGAACGGTTTTATGCCGGGAAAAAGATTGTAGTGCTGTGTCATCGCTTGGTGCTGTTGGAACAGCTGCAAAAAGCTCTCGGGAAAAAACATCGGGTTCGCCGTCTATCGGTTTCGGATAAAGGCGAGGCGTTCGTAGACCACGATGTGCTGCTTTCAACAAGCATGAGGGCAAAGGATGTATTAGCGGACGCTATTCCGAAGGCTGACCTGATCATTGTAGATGAGGCACATAGAGTTTCACCGAATGGTCGAGGCTACAGGCGAATTCTGGATGATTTTGAACAAACGGGTAAGCCTACCGCTCAGTTCATGGGATTGACGGCGTCGCCGGAACGACGAACGGGGGATCAGCGCGATCAGCTCCACTTGGCGTTCGACACCATTATCGATTGTGCAAATATTGAAAACCTTATTGACGAGGGTGTGCTCGTAAAGCCTGTGTACCGGCCACATTTTGTTCACGATCTGAATTTGAACAGCATTGATATTACGTCTGGTGACTTTCCTGTCGCCAAATTATCACCAATGATAATACGATCTTCGATGATCGATTATGCGATTTGGGCCTATTCCGAAGAGCGCGAAAAAATCGATTCTCGTCCCATCTCGGCATGGTTTTGCGCGGACGTGAGTGTTGCAGAGGCGACCCTAGAAAAAGTACGTGAAAGTGGAATATCCGCCGAGATTGTAACCGCTACTACACCTATTAAAGAACGCATGAAATTGCTGGCTCAGCATGAAGAGGGTGAAGTTGAAGCGATGCTCTCTGTAGGTGTGCTCGCGGAGGGTTGGGATAACCCACACTGTAATATAATTGTTCATTTGCGTCCCACATTGTCGAAGGTTCTTTGGGGACAGTCAGTCGGCCGTGGGCTTCGGTCCGCTGCAGGTAAGGAGAAATGCGTCGTTATCGATGTAAGTTCGAATTGGAGTACATTTGGCCCGGTTGAGAAGCTTCAATGGAGCCTTTGGAGTCATCGTCGTTCTTTCATGGAGTTTATGAACCGTTTCAATTGGATCGGTAAACAACAAGACGGCGAAGATTCGGACACCGTTTATCTGCTTTGCAAGAATGAGCTTCCGAATGAAATGCGTTGTTCATACGTATACAAAAAGGGTGCGTACGAAAACGATACGTGCCCTATCTGTGGGGCGTATGCGGCGACAGATATTTATAAAGATCAACAGCTTGATAAGTCATTGAATGAAAATGGATTGCATCGTTTGTTCTTTGACCGCGTGCCAACTGTTTACGAGGAAATGGATCTTTCTGTTTGGAGTTCATTAGGGAGGACAGCCTGGAAGGGTGCTACACCGAAAGAGCAGGTCTTTCTGGCATTCTGTATGGCCTTCGATAAGGTATCAGGGGAACCGACTGAAACGGAATCGCACTTTTGGGATTTAGCGTTAGAAGCGGAATCTGAAATTCGGGGTTACCTTGTGGAAAACGATTTTCAGATTGTTAAACAGGAAGACTTCGACCTCTCTCACATCGCGGATGGGATGTTAAAGGGACGGGTTATCCGAGCGGTACAGGCACATTATGGGATCTCAATATGCGGCGGTGCTTTCACGTCCCATTCACGGGAGGAAAACGAGCGAAAATATCAAAAAGCTATAAAAATTTCAGAACGACTAGCTATGATTGGGTGTTCATCGCAAGACAATCTTCCGTATTTTAATGCTCAGGAACACTTAGAACGGGTCTAACACTCGTTAAGAACGTAGCGTAGAAACTTTGTCCAAGGGTTTGGATAAACGCCTCTCTCAATTGGATAAATGTTACTACAAGCCAGCATGAATTGCCCACATTTGACGTGCGCTGTATCCTTTGTATGGAACATAAGGGGAGACGCGATATGCCGAAGCAGAAACGCGTTAATGGAGAATTCGATTATGAAAAGTATCGCCTAAGACAATTTGTGAATGAAATTATTCGTTTGGGTGAAGTTGAGATAAAAGAAGATCCGGTTTCACTCACGGATCTCAGCGCGATAATCGAGGGTACCGAAAAAGCAGTTTTATTTAAAGACGCGGGCCCTGACCGTTTGGAAATGATTGCGAAGGCATGTGCGAGTCGAGCGCGCATCCTCGCCGCTTTTAACAGTACATCCACGGATGTTTACGAGGAGCTTCACACGCGCCTTGCCAACCCTCAGGAAGTAATTGAAGTTCCTTCCAACGAAGCACCGGTTCATGCTGTAAAACTTACTGGTGACGACATAGATCTCACGCGTTTGCCGTTCCACCCACAACATGAATTTGATGGAAGTTCCTACATTTCTTCTGGGATCGACTATACCCTTGACCCCGAGACAGGCCGGACTAACGTAGGCAGCCGCCGTCTTTCCCTCCGCAATCGGACCC
>CAZOHS010000028.1:0-23165 GCA_964579285.1 uncultured Rhodospirillaceae bacterium
AAAATAGCTTTGACGGGTCGAAGCAACAGCAGAGATGAAACACTAATAACCGGGATCCAGACTAGGAGATGCACCCATATTGGTGGCTGCATCGTAGCTTCAAGCCAAAGTGCGAGTATAACAACTAGGGCTCCGAGAATTAGAACAACGAATACCGTTGCTCCGTCACCGGTATCATTAGACGACAAATCAAGTTCGCACTTTTCACAGACTTCCCGAACATCAAGAATACCACGAAAGAGGCTACCCTGCCCGCACCTTGGACATTTGCAACTCACGCCGGTTTTAAGCGGAGAAAGCTCCGGCCAGAACTCAGTATTTTTCATTCGGCCCAAATCGGGAATACAACGAGGAAAGCCGTTTAGCGTCCCCACCAATAAATACAAATGAATAAAAATAGCCACACGACATCAACAAAATGCCAATACCAAGCTGCCGCTTCAAAGCCGAAGTGGTGTTCGGGTTTAAAGTGACCTGCCCGTCCGCGAAAAAAACAAACTATCAGAAAAATTGTACCGACTAGAACGTGAAAACCGTGAAACCCTGTAGCCATATAAAACGTGGAGGGATAGATGCCATCTTGAAAGCCGAAAGCCGCATGGCTGTATTCGTAGGCCTGAACACACGTAAAACAAATACCCAGAAAAATCGTAAGCCCAAGGCCTTGCATAAAATGCTTACGATCGTTTTCACGAAGAGCATGGTGCGCCCAGGTGACAGTTATACCCGACATCAATAAAATCAGAGTATTTAAAAATGGCAAATCCCATGTATCAAAGGTCTGGACACCCGGGGGTGGCCACTGCGCAGCAATCTGTTCGGTAGGAAACAAAGCGGCATTAAAATACGCCCAGAACCAAGCAACAAAAAACATTACCTCAGACGCTATAAATAACGCCATTCCGTAGCGCATACCCACTTGAACGACCGGGTTGTGAAAACCGCGATATTCAGCCTCTTTGATGACCTCCCAGAACCATCCGGCCATCGTAACAAGTACACCCAGAAAGCCGAGCATCATGACCCAGCTTATTTCTTCGTGCATATAAAGTACGGCCCCCACGGCCAACACCAGTGCCGATATAGAACCTATAAAAGGCCAAGGGCTTGGATCTACGAGATGATAGGGATGTTTGTGCCCGTGATAGTCATACTCTGTGGCGCTGGCGCCGGATTCTGCAGGCGGTACCATATTTCTGCTACTCCGTTGTTTAGCCGTCCGTGTAGGAAGGCGCTTTCCTTATCTGTGCAGTACGGTCTACATCGTTTTCCGACTGAAAAAAAGAATAGGAAAGCGTAATTGTTGTAACGTCTGTTAGATTTGGATCTCTGGCGATTTCAGGGTCGACAAAAAAGGACACTGGCATGTCAACTATCGCCCCTGCTTTAAGTTTTTGTTCGGTAAAACAAAAACAATCTATTTTACTAAAATATAACCCTGCTTTTGCCGGTGTGACATTGAACGCCGCGGTGCCGGTAATTGGTTTTTGAGATAAGTTTTTTGCTCGATAAAAAGCCAGCCGATTTTCGCCCACTTTCACGTTGATACTATCTTGCACGGGATTAACAACCCACGGCAATTTCCTGTCGACGTCAGCATTAAAGCGGATCATTATCCTTCGATCCAGCGTCTGCGAGGGCAGGTTGCTCGCAATTTGTGTCGCGCCACCATAACCCGTCACCTGGCAGAACACCTCGTATAACGGAACCGCGGCAAACGCGGCCCCAACCATCGCGGCCGCTCCCGCAAAAGAAATTCCTGCCAGCATCCTATTACGAGATTTCAGATTGCGCCCCATCTCAGCTGCCGGTCCCGTCCGACATACGAACAATGGACATCACGTAAAATAATGCTGCCACTGCAAAAATCGCCAACGCCAGCGCAATATTCCGGCCTCGGCGTTTCTTATGCATTTCCGATATTTGCTTATTCATACCAACAAACCTCAGTACAGACGGCTCACAAAAGTATCGACGATCAAACCAGCAAATAAAATTGAAAGGTAGAGCAGCGAGAAACTAAACATTTGACGCGGTCTGCGCTCTGTATCGTCAGAAAATAACACTATACTAAAGAAAATGAATATTCCCCCGAGGACTAACGCAAGCCCCCCCCACCAGAGGCTTGCTATACCGACGATACAGGGAACTAGCGACACGGGTAACAATAATAGTGTGTACAGTAGTATCTGGCGTTTCGTCTCTCGAACCCCGGACACAACAGGAAGCATGGGTATGCCGGCTTGTTCGTAGTCGTCAACCTTGTACAAGGAGAGCGCCCAAAAATGCGGCGGTGTCCACGTGAATATTAGGGCAAAAAGTGCGATACCACCCAAACCAACATCAGCCGTAACAGCTGCCCAACCAATCATGGGCGGAAATGCGCCCGCCGCGCCACCAATTACAATATTCTGCGGTGTCCGCGGTTTAAGCCATATCGTATACACGAAAACATAGAAACCAATTGCCAAAGCGAGCAAGGCCGCTGCCACCCAATTAACACCGAGACCCATAACCATGACAGAGCCACCCGCGAGAACCACCCCAAAGGCAAGAGCGGTCTCGGCTTGGACGCGACCTGCTGGAATAGGTCTGTTTTTAGTTCGTTCCATTTTGGCATCAAGATCTCTTTCATACCACATATTAATGGCGCCAGATGCTCCGGTGGCCACAGCTATGCATAGAATGGAAATTGCCGCGATAACCGGATGAATTTCCCCGGGGGCCACAAACAAACCGGCAAATCCGGTAAACACAACAAGCGACATTACCCTTGGTTTAAGGAGGGCAATGAAATCCATGACGGAATGGTCCTTGCGTGTATCTGCGGCCGCCGCACTACCGTTTGTTATGTTAATGGGTCGCTCTGCCATCGCTCAGCCTAATGGGCTCCCTCGTCCTTAATCTCAGGCAGTGCATCGTAGGAGTGAAAAGCCGGCGGCGACGGCAAAGTCCATTCCAGTGTTGTAGCGCCTTCACCCCATGGGTTCTCGGCAACTTTTTCACCAGCCACGAAACCGCGCCAAACCGCGTATAAGAAAACTAGAACTCCGAATGCGCTAATATAAGACCCATAGCTTGCAATCATATTCCAACCAGCAAATGCGTCGGGATAATCGGGAATCCGCCTCGGCATTCCAGCCATTCCGGAAAAGTGCATTGGGAAAAATGTGAGGTTAACGCCTATGAACGTGAGCCAAAAATGTAATTTGCCCAGCCCCTCACTGATCATTCGGCCGGTCATTTTTGGAAACCAATAATAAAAACCGGCGAATATTGTAAATACAGCGCCTAATGATAGCACATAATGGAAATGTGCCACGACGTAGTAGGTATCGTGCATAGCATTATCAACGCCGGCATTAGCCAAAACCACCCCGGTTACTCCACCGACGGTAAATAGAAAAATAAAACCAATTGACCACAACATGGGCGTCGTAAAACGGATTGAGCCGCCCCACATTGTCGCTATCCAACTAAAGATTTTTATACCGGTAGGCACCGCGATCACCATCGTCGCCGCGGTAAAATACGCTTTAGTATCTACACTCATGCCAACCGTATACATGTGGTGGGCCCACACTATAAATCCAACAACCCCAATTGCGACCATCGCATACGCCATACCGAGGTATCCAAATACGGGTTTCCTTGAAAACGTTGAAACTATTTGGCTTACAATTCCAAAGCCTGGAAGAATTAAAATATAAACTTCTGGATGTCCAAAAAACCAAAATAGGTGCTGGAACAAAATGGGATCCCCCCCACCTGCCGCGTCGAAAAAAGCCGTGCCGAAGTTTCTATCGGTCAAAAGCATCGTTATTGCTCCAGCCAAGACGGGAAGAGAAAGAAGTAATAAAAACGCTGTCACCAAAATTGACCAAACAAACAATGGCATCTTATGCAGGGTCATCCCCGGTGCGCGCATATTAAAGATCGTTGTAATGAAGTTTGCCGCCCCAAGTATTGACGAGGCCCCGGCGAGGTGAAGAGCAAAGATAGCAAGATCGACCGCCGGACCGGGTTGGCCCGTCGTGGAGGATAGTGGCGGATAAATTGTCCAACCACCACCTACGCCGTCTCCTCCAGGTGGTCCCGCTACAAACGGAGACGCCAGTAAAAGCAGAAATGCTGGGACTAGGAGCCAAAAACTTATGTTATTCATACGCGGGAAAGCCATGTCCGGCGCCCCTATCATGAGTGGGACTATCCAATTCCCAAACCCACCAATCATAGCCGGCATTACCATAAAAAAGATCATGATTAGCCCATGAGCGGTAACCAATACATTATACATGTGATAGTCGCCACCAAGAACGCCGTCCCCCGGAGCAGCAAGCTCGGCGCGAAATACTATGGACATCGCTCCACCTATCAACCCACCAATAATGGCGAAGATTAAATACATCGTGCCGATATCTTTATGATTGGTTGAGTAGACAAACCTCCGCCATCCAGTCGGGTGATTATCGTGATGATCGTGTGTCGCGTGTGCGTCTGCCATTTTTCTCTCGACCTTTATTCGTATTTGATCTGTGCAAACATCCTAGGTTCTTGCCCCGGATGATTGGACGCGAATTCTTTTTGTGCCTTGGCGATCCAGTTTTTGAATTTCTCCTTGGATACAACTTCAACGGCTATCGGCATAAACCCATGCCGAATACCGCAAAGTTCGGAGCACTGACCGTAATAAACGCCTTCTTTTTTGACGGGACCAAACCACGTTTCGTTTAACCGCCCAGGCACACCATCAACCTTTACCCCAAACGCTGGAACCGCCCACGAATGAAGAACATCGGCAGCGGTTACCTGAACGCGCACAACCGTGTCCACAGGGACTACTATTCGATTATCAGTCTCCAACAACCGGATCTGCCCTGGTTTCAAATCGGCCTCAGCAATCATATTAGCGTCAAAAGAAAATTTTCCGTGATCAGGGTATTCATAGCTCCAATACCACTGGTTGCCAGTAGCTTTAATGGTCATGTCCGCCTTGGGAATAACATCGGAAAAGTACAGTAATCTAAAAGACGGAATTGCAATAACGACCAGAATTACAACCGGAATAACAGTCCACAGGACCTCGATCGTTGTGTTATGGGTAGTACGGCTCGGATTGGGGTTAGCTTTTTCATTGAATTTGACCATCACAAGCACGAGAAGGCCAAGAACAAAAACGCTGATTAATATGATTATGATGAGCAACAGATCGTGGAAACTTTTAATCTGCTCCATAAGCGGTGTTGCCGCCGTCTGAAAATCCATCTGCCACGGTTTAGGTTGAGCGGCTGATGCTATACCCGGAATTGCAAGTGTTCCAAGCATCGTAAGCAAAGAAGTAATTCTAATTCCAATCTGCATTGTTCGGGGTCCGTTCTCGTAAAGTCCGGCTATAATTTTAATACTCCCCGAGCACTGAGGCATACTTCAGGGACATCTTCAGAAACCAATAAATTAAAGGTCACCTCAAAGCCAGAAAATAACCCATCGAGTGCATAATTAACAAGCCGCGCGCATTGTCGCAGATTAGCCACCCCTATTGTCTGTTTTCAATGGGCTGAAACCAAATAGAGAATTAATTGAATTTTGGACGTTGAATGTCGACCTCGGAGTGTTTAGTGACCTAATATCGCAGAAATCCTCGTAGTTAACGATATTCCGAACATCCTTTTCGGGGGTGACGTGCGAAAAATATCGGTCCATATTATCGCTTCCGCGCAGTCAGAAAGGTAGCCATGAGTATTTCCGTTAGTCCAAGTGAGCTTTTTTACAATCGTACGGATATGGATGAAGTACGAATCAAGAGAATTGTGTCAGACTCTCTTGAAGGTTCTGACGATGGAGAGCTGTTTCTCGAGTATTGCCAGTCTGAAGCCCTCATTTTTGACGACGGTAGGTTGAAGAGTGCAACATTTGATACAACCCAGGGATTTGGCTTGCGGGCGGTCTCCGGAGAGACCACAGGTTATGCTCACGCGTCAGAACTTTCTGAGGGAGCAATCAAACGGGCCGGCGAAACCGTTCGGGGAGTGAGAAGTGGAAAAGGGGGATCAACAACACTCGATCTAAAGAAAACAAATTCTGCCCTTTACTCCGATATCAACCCACTGGGAGAAATAGATTTCGCGGAAAAAGTCAAGTTACTGGAGGATATGAATTCGTATGCTCGGAGTCTTGACAATAGGGTAGTGCAATTTTCCGCTTCAATCTCCGGCGAATGGCAAGCAGTCCAAATTATACGTGCAGACGGTGAAAGACGGGATGACATTCGACCACTCGTTCGGATAAACGTCACTGTAATTTGCGCTGAAGGCGACAGAATGGAGACGGGAAGCCATGGTACCGGTGGTCGAACCGGTTATCATACGCACGTAAAGCCGAATAACTGGAAAAAACAGATCGACGAGGCTCTTCGTCAAGCCTTGGTAAATCTCGGTTCGGTCCCTGCCCCGGCAGGGGAAATGGACGTGGTTCTCGGCCCCGGCTGGCCCGGAATTCTGCTGCATGAAGCAATTGGCCACGGTCTGGAAGGAGACTTTAACAGAAAAAAAACCAGTGCTTTCTCCGGACTGATGGGCGAACGAATAGCGTCACGCGGGGTTACTGTCGTTGATGATGGTACTTTAACGGATCGGCGCGGCTCCCTAACCGTCGATGACGAAGGTACACCGACCTCCAACACTGTGTTAATCGATGATGGCGTTCTCGTCGGCTATATTCAAGACCGACTAAACGCTCGCCTGATGGGAATGGCGCCCACAGGCAATGGGAGACGTGAGAGTTTTGCCCATGCGCCAATGCCAAGGATGACAAATACTTATATGCACGCGGGTGATTATGAACCAGAAGAAATTATTTCTTCAGTAAAATCAGGATTGTATGCGGTAAATTTTGGTGGTGGCCAGGTGGATATAACATCAGGAAAATTTGTTTTTTCTGCTGCAGAAGCGTATCAGATTGAAGATGGAAAAGTCGGTAGGCCTGTCAAAGGGGCTACATTAATAGGGAATGGTCCAGACGTGCTTACGAGGGTAAAAATGATTGGCAATGACATGAGCCTAGATCCTGGTGTTGGAACGTGCGGTAAGGACGGACAGGGCGTGCCCGTCGGTGTCGGCCAGCCTAGTCTTTTGGTGAACAATCTCACTGTAGGCGGTACCGCCGCTTAGCAGACGTTGAAGGCTATTAGAACCGGTAATTTCATAAGCGCCGCAAGACTCGATTCGACGAAGAATTAGTATGCAAAGTCTTCGTAAATCGGATCCACATTTTTTTTCCATTTGGTTCCAAATAGCTGCGCAAGCTCTTCGGCGGGGGAAAATCCACGTTCTGCTATTTCCTTCAAAGTGTCCAAAAAGTCGGCCTCGTCTTTGCCATCAGAGTCCACAATACCCCGCGCTTTAAGGCCAGCCGCAGCAATATCGAGAACCTCGGTCGCGATATTGCAGAGTCTCTGGCCTCGAAATTCGGTATTCAAGGCATGCTTAGGGACTGTTTGCCGAAGCATTTGATGTTCTTCAATTGACCAATTCCGGACTAAGTCCCACGCCGCGGCTTGGCTAGTTGGATCATATAACAATCCAACCCATAGTGCCGGCAACGCACATAGTCTGCGCCATGGGCCGCCGTCGGCTCCCCGCATCTCCAAATAATTTTTGAGCCTGACCTCGGGGAATATCGTTGTTAAGTGATCGGACCAGTCACTTAGCTTGGGCAGTTTGCCAATATGCCCCGGCAACTCGCCCCGAAGAAAATCTCGAAATGATGCTCCAGAAACGTCAATATATTTTCCGTCCCGGTATATGAAATACATAGGGACATCTAATGCATATTCCGTGTATTTTTCGAAGCCCATTCCCGGCTCAAATATAAAGGGGAGAATTCCGCAACGATCGGGATCTGTATCTTCCCACAGGTGGCTCCGGTACGACTGCCAACCTGATAGCGTTCCCTCTAGAAATGGCGAATTCGCAAACAAAGCTGTTGCAATTGGTTGCAAAGCAACAGCTACGCGAAATTTCTCGACCATATCTCTTTCATTTTCAAAGTCTAAATTAACCTGGACGGTGCAGGAACGCAGCATCATGTCGAGGCCGAGGGTACCTTTCTTTGGCATATAGTCGCGCATTATTTTGTAGCGCCCCTTAGGCATCCAGTGCATATCGGAACGCTTCCACTTCGGTATAAAGCCGGAACCCAGCAGCCCAACCCCTAGTTCTTCGGCTACCTCCTTAACCTGCGCTAAATGTGTGTGTACCTCATCACAGGTTTGGTGGATATTTTCTAGTGGTGCTCCGGAGAGCTCCAGTTGTCCGCCGGGTTCTAACGAAATATTACAATCACCCATTGTAAGCGCTATGGGATTACCGTTCTCAAGTATCTGCTTCCAGCCAAACCGCGTTAGTTCCTCTAGAAAGCGCCTAATGCCTGGGTTGCCCTCATATGGAACGGGTTTATTTGTGCCACGCACAAAGACAAACTTTTCGTGTTCCGTACCAATTCGCCACTCTTCACGTGGTTTGCATCCATTTTCCAGATGTTCAACGAGCTGCCGGTAATCAGTTAAAATCTTTGAGTCTTTTTGTGGGGGTGCAGCCATGAATAACGCTCGGTTTTCTTATTTTGTATAGGTTGGATTTTTTCAGGGTTATCCTAAGACGCTCTATTTTCTCAACAGTTACCGGAATCTTTTATTAAGTCCAATCACCAAAATAATTTTGCCAACAAACTAAAGCCGCAATCGCTGCTGTATCGGCTCGCATAATTCTTGGACCCAAACGCGCGGGTGTAACAAAGGGTAGTTTGACGAGGGCGTCAAGTTCGATTTGGCTAAAACCACCTTCTGGCCCAATCAACACAGCCCAAGGCCCGGGATAGGAATTTGATGAGAGTGCTTCAGCAAAGGACTTAGCTGGACCTTTCTCAGCACACAGAATAATGTTCCGAACCGGATCCCATTTTCTCATGACATCCCCAAGCTTTTGTGCATCGTCGACGATCGGAACGTTAAGGCGTCCAGTTTGTTCAGCGGCTTCTATAGCGTTCGCCCGAATCCGCGCCGTATTGGCCCGTGTCACGGATGTGTGTTCTGTGAACAATGGACAGAGCCGCGCAACACCGAGTTCGGTTGCCATCCGCGCTATATTATTCATGGCAGCCGCCTTCACCGCCGCAAATAACAACCAGATATCAGGTGGAAGTCGCTGTGGGCGCTGATGATGTTCCACGGTCAATAAGCAACGTGATTTGGTTAGTTGGGAAACCACGGCTCGCCACTCGCCGTCACGCCCATTGAAAAGTGCAACACGATCTCCGACGCTGCATCGCATTACATTTCTTAAGTAATTATGCTGCTCATCGGTAGCGAGTACAGCCGATCCATCAACTAAATCATATTCTACAAACAGACGCAATTTGATTAGGGTTTCACTCATCCGGGATAAACTGCACAAATAACCGTACTCTAAATTTATGTGTAAGATATGTCTATAATATCGGTATTATATAGGTGTTTATGATCCACGAATGACTGAACTGTCGCCAAGTGATATTCCCCGCGGTGGGTGGGTAGATCGATGCGCTCCCGCCTGGTCGCACCCATATATTCGGCTTTCCCGTTTGGATCGGCCGATCGGAACCTGGTTATTGTTATTTCCCGGTTGGTGGGGCGTAGCAATGGCGCCCAATGTAATAAGCCACTGGCCTCTGTTCATTTTATTTGGTGTGGGGGCAACAATAATGCGGGGAGCGGGCTGCACCTGGAATGATATTTTAGACCGGAAACTTGATTCTCAAGTTGCGCGAACACGGGATCGCCCTCTACCGGCGGGCGAAGTAACCGTAAAAAGAGCGTTTCTCTGGTTTGTCTTCCAGTTGGTGCTAAGTGCGCTAATTTTGTTCTCGTTTAACACTTTTGCGATATGGATCGGCCTAAGTTCCCTGTTACTAGTCGCCCTTTATCCTCTCGCTAAGCGGTACACGTTCTGGCCTCAATTGATTCTTGGGCTTGCCTTTAACTGGGGTGCACTGTTGGGATGGGCGGCCGCAGCTGGCACGTTAAATTGGCCTGCAGTCATTCTATACGTTGGCGGAATTCTGTGGACTTTGGGCTACGATACAATTTACGCCTATCAGGACCGCCCCGACGACCCTTTCGCGGGCATCAAATCTTCTGCGAGAGCACTTGGTCTAGCAGCCTCCAAACCCTGGCTCCTGGGCTTTTACCTTGCCGCCGTAATATTATTTGGAACGGCTGGTTACCTGTCAGGGTTAAATTGGCCGTTTTGGATAGGGGTTGCCGCTTGTTCGGCTCAATTATTTTGGCAGATTTGGAAGGTCGAATTAAAAGAACCACAGGACTGCCTAAAAAAATTTAGATCAAATCGATTGGCTGGATGGTTTTTACTCGCCGGGATTGTCTTGGGACAAATTACCTGAAGTACCTATTTAATCGTCAAGGTCCGAATAATTAGAATTTAACATCTCGCCAAATTCATCCATTTCTTTATCTATACTTTTTAGCGCTTTACGTTCCATCGTCTGATAGCGTCGCAAAGCATCACGACCGAATAGGGTAAGTGCGGCGCCCCCTCCCCCTTTGCCACCAGTTATTGATTGAACTATAGGCTGCCTAAATGCCTTATTCATTGTGTTCACGAGGTTCCATGCTCGGCGATAAGACATACCCATTTGCCGAGCAGCAGCAGCAATCGAACCCGTTTGTTCAATCAGGCGCAGCAGCTCTGCTTTCCCCGGTCCAATTGCAATCGAGTTACCGAGCAACACACGCAATCGCGGAACCGATGGCCTGGGTGTCTGGTCTTTCATTTCTTTGATGCTCTGCCACAGTGATTTTGAAGGAGTTTCTCTGCTTTCTTGAGGTCCTCTGGAAGATTAATATTAAAGAATGGGTCCAAACGGTCTACAGGGTATTCAACAACCCCTAGATTATGTAGTGCTGTCCAACTATCAACCTTCCGAATATGGCTTTCTACAATCGCTGCCCTTAGAGAGCCCGCGAGATGCACTGGCCAAATGGCAAAGACAGGATGATAACGCCCACCAGAATATGCACAGGCCATATCCGCACGATCATTTTCGACCCGCAGTATCAACCGTTTGACTAAATCATTTGGAATAAACGGCGCATCGGATGCGAAACTTGCAATCCAAGCACATTCGGGTGCTTTTTCGAGTGCCCACTCCATACCGGTTAAGATTCCTGCGAGTGGCCCAACAAATCCTGCAACCACATCCGCTACTACGGGGTAATCATACTCCGAAAACAACTCCGGATCGCTATTGGAATTAATGAGTAACGGTCCTACTTGTGGCGCCACGATATCGAGGCTGTACCGAAGCAGCGTCTTTCCAGCAAGTGCCGCCAAACACTTGTCACCGCCCCCCATGCGCCGCGATTGACCGCCAGCGAGGATTACCCCGCATATTTCATTTCTATCCAGCATTGCTGCCAAAGACTGCCGCACTCATACGGTCTGGTCCAAGAAGTTCTCCAAGAATCTTTTCACTTTTGCGATCGACATCAGAAAAATCATTCTCCCAAAGGTCAGGTGCAGCTTCCAACATGTTCGAAGGAGCGGCAGTAACGTTTTCTATATTGCTCAATCGTGATTTAATACGTTGTTGGAGCAGGCCTTCAACTAAGTTTAGATGTTCAGCCTGAAAATAATCGTCACAAAATACGTACCAAAATTTGACCCGCATAACATCGGCTGCAGCTAAAGCAGACACGGCATCAAGCCGGTTATACGCCTCCATTCTGGCCCCAACGTCAGCAGTAAAAATTTTTTTTCCCGTAGTGCCACGAATAGGTACGGTTAAGGATAACATTGACGTGAGATGTTGATCAAAACGAGCCAACAAAGATTTTGACTGGCCGACGTAGGCAACAGTACGCCCGCCTTTATAAATTTTCACGCGAAGGTAGACACCGGCTGCACACAGAGGTTCGATCATGATCGGATCTAAAGGCATTTTCCCCGGCCCAAGAGGACCCTGCCATCCCAGCGTGACCGTCATTGCTCGGTAGAAGATTGGGGGCGAAGAAAACGGTTCGCTTTCTTTACAGGTTCTGCGTTTTGATCATAGATTATTCGCTCCTCACCCGCGAGTGTTACAAACCTTTTGCCCCGAGCTCGCCCAATCAATGTCAAATTGGCTTTTCGGGCGAGTTCTACACCCCAAGCGGTAAAGCCGGAACGCGAAATCAGAATTGGTATTTTCATTTGTACGGTTTTGATCACCATTTCGCTGGTCAATCTACCGGTCGTGTAGAAAAGCTTGCCTTCCGGGGATATATTTTCGCGGTACATGTAACCGGCAATTTTATCAACCGCATTGTGCCGGCCCACGTCCTCCATATAGATTAGGGGCCGATCAGCTTCACAAAGCACACAACCGTGAATGGCGCCCGCTTCCAGATATAAACTGGGCGTTGTGTTGATTTTCTTAGTTAAAGTCTGAAGCCAGGACGTTAAAACCCGAGCGTCTCTGTCAAGGGCGACCGTGTCAAACGTTTCCATTATGTCGCCAAAAACTGTCCCAAGTGCGCAACCCGAAGTTCGGGTTTGTTTTGCGAGCTTCTGTTCAAAATTTGTCTGATTTTTTGTCCGAACAACCACCACCTCAGCTTCGTCATCGTATTCCACGGCGGTTAAGATATCGTCTTCAAGAAGCATATTCTGATTGAGGAGATACCCAACAGCAAGGTATTCGGGATAATCAGCTATTGTCATCAACGTGACAACTTCACGGTTGTTTAGAAAAAGAGATATTGGACGCTCCACGGTGACAGATGCCTCAACGACGTCACGGTTTTGATCCGTTCCAGAAACCCGTTCCGTCAATCGGGGGTCATGCGGCGAGGGGTAAACAAGATATGTATCGTTTTTTGCCATGGGTTAAGTATGGGCCCCTTCCACGTGTCGTACAATGTAATTACTGTCGCGTCGGTTGTTTTAAACTCCAGCCGATTTGGGATTTAGAATCTCAATCGTTAGCATAAATACCGGCAAAACCGAGGTTTTTTGTTAGAAACACGCCTAGCTAAAGAGGTTCTTTCCTTTCGAATATAAAGCGTTATAGTCAGGCGTAAATAACGCTTTATAGACAGTAATGAGCTCAACGAGTCACGTCGCCGATGAAAAGCAAAACCAAGATTTCTAATGAACATCTGATTGATCGTTTTGATCGAAGAATAGAATACTTAAGAGTATCTGTGACTGATCGTTGTGATTTTCGGTGTGTTTATTGCATGTCTGAAGATATGGCGTTTCTCCCAAAAGCTCAGGTTTTAAGTTTAGAGGAAATCGATCGGTTATGCAGCGCATTTATACAACGCGGGGTTCGTAAACTTCGAATATCCGGGGGAGAACCCCTGGTACGCCGTGACATTCTATGGCTATTCGAACGCTTGGGTCGACACTTAGAATCAGGCAAACTCAACGAATTGACGCTAACAACGAACGGCAGTCAATTAGAGAAGTATGCGGAGGGCCTGTACTCCGCGGGCGTGCGACGCATAAATGTCTCTTTAGACACTCTTGATCCCGATTTATTCAAACAAATCACCCGCTGGGGAGATTTGAATAAAGTCTTAAGCGGGCTTGATGCGGCGAAAGAAGCCGGACATAAAATCAAGATCAATCTGGTCGCTTTGAAGGGTTTTAACGATCATGAAATCCATAATATCGTAGCATGGTGTGGGAAGCAGGGTTTTGACCTGACCTTCATAGAGGTTATGCCGATGGGTGAAATAGGCGACCAATATCGACTTGATCAATATTGGCCACTGTCAATGGTCCGCGCTGAATTACGAAAAAAATGGACGCTGTACGATACCGATGAAACAACAGGCGGCCCTGCACGTTATGTTAGGGTTGAGGAAACTGGCAGGAAAATAGGATTTATTACCCCTATGACACACAACTTCTGTGAGGCATGCAATCGCGTGCGACTGACCTGCACAGGAACGTTGCATACTTGCCTTGGACAAGAAGACGCATTTGATCTTCGAGAACCTCTTATCGAAAATGATAATAGAGCACTCAATTCTATGATTGATGCGGCTATTTCTAGCAAACCAAAGGGCCATGATTTTATTATTAACCGCCGCCACTCAAAGCCGGCCGTGTCACGGCATATGAGCGTGACTGGCGGTTAGATCACTGGTGAATCTGCAAGTGAAAATTGTTGCACGACAATACAATCCCAAATAGGAAACTTTTGATCTTCAGACGAATTGCCGCGGCAAAAGAGCACAATTTGCAAAAGGCTCAATTAAGTTCAGATGTTTATGTTTCCATGCCGGCAAACCTTTACTATTGTTGCGCTAAAGGGTTCGATAAGTGATTTTGTAAAACTTGCCAAGTTCACAACAATAGAGATCCAACAAAATGGACTACGAACAATTTTTCAATGATCGTATTTCCGATCTTAAAGGCGAAGGCCGCTACAGAATTTTTGCGGACCTAGAACGTCAGGTAGGGTCATTTCCTCGTGCAACAAGTCATACGCCGAATGGAGAAACTGACGTAACCGTCTGGTGCTCCAATGACTACCTAGGCATGGGGCAGAACAATTTGGTTCGCACAGCAATGAAAGAGGCTATAGACAAAGTCGGCGCGGGCGCGGGCGGCACCCGAAATATCTCTGGAACCACCCATTATCATGTTCTTCTGGAAGAAGAACTAGCGGACTTGCATTGTACCGAGGGTGCTCTGCTGTTTACATCGGGTTACGTCGCTAACGAGGCTACCCTCTCTATTATCGGCGCACAAATGCCAGGGTGCGTATTATTGTCAGATTCAGATAATCATGCATCGATGATCGCTGGTATAAGGCACAGCATGACTGATAAGATCGTCTTTGCTCATAATGATTTAATCGACCTAGAACTAAAGTTAAGCGCGATCGACATAAACCGACCAAAGGTAATTGTATTTGAATCAGTGTATTCGATGGATGGTGACATATCGCCCGTACGCGAAATTTGCGACCTCGCAGAAAAATATAATGCAATGACGTATCTCGACGAAGTCCACGCAGTGGGGATGTATGGACCGCGCGGAGGCGGAGTTGCGGAACGCGAAGGCGTCATGGACCGCATAACTATTATACAGGGTACGTTAGCTAAAGCTTTTGGTGTTATTGGCGGCTATATAGCGGGATCGAACGCAATGATAGATTTTGTGCGCTCCTACGCATCCGGCTTCATCTTCACAACTGCCCTCCCACCAACGGTCGCAGCTGGCGCGCTTGCTAGCGTTCGCCATCTAAAAACAAGCAATATTGAGAGAGAAAAGCACCTAGAACGGACAACCAAACTAAAAACAATGCTAAATGAAGCCGGGTTACCTGTTATGCCCTCAGAATCTCATATTGTCCCAGTCCAAGTTGGTGACCCCGTGTTGTGCAAACAGGTTACGGACGAACTGATGGAACGTTATAATATTTATGTTCAACCAATTAATTATCCCACCGTACCCAAAGGAACAGAGCGACTAAGATTAACTCCAACGCCGTTACACACAGATGACAACATGGACCAACTGGTGGCCGCCTTGCAGGAAATATGGGGCCGGTTAACGCTTTGGGCAGCGGCGTAGTTTCCTAGACTTTAACATTTGCAAACGCACCCCTAACTTCAAATTTATTCTCACTGCCGGCCAAAGAAAGTTACCGTCATTGAATAATAATACTCCGCCGAGGCTGAAAGCTGCTATTTTGCAAGTAATACAGGGATTTCGGTGTGGTTTAGTATATATCGAGTTCTTCCCCCCAACACCATTTGACGCAAACGGCTCTGCGAGTAGGCACCTTTAACAAGCATATCCGCTCCAATACTTGTGCATTCTGATAGGAATGCAGCGCCCAGTTCAGTCACCGGCACGTCAAACGTATGAATATCTGCTTTTACATTATGCCAAGCTAGACGATCTACGAGTTCGACCGGGTCTAAAGGGAGAGGCGTTTTTAACGTGGGGGCCAAGATCGTCACAAAATCTGCCTCAACGAGAGCTTGAATAGACACGGCTATTGTCCGAGCCGCTTCAGGGCTCGCCTCCCATGCTATGGCAATATGTTTTGCGATCTGGCTAGGAGATTTTGGGGGAGCCACGAGTATAGGTCTCCCGGAATCATGCAAGGCAGCCTCTAATGTAATCGGCGACGGTAACGGCGCATCAGGTACTGGTCTGCCAACGACGATAAGATCATAGACACGTCCACGCAATGCAACGACCTCGTCCTCTCGTCCTGTCTCCTCGCGCCAGGCAAACGTCACCTCGTTCGCGCTAGAAGTTTTGTTAGCTATCCTCAAACTATGTTCATTACAGAACTCGTTAAAAAGAGCCCTACTCTGTGTGGCTCGTTCATTACCTTCACGCTGGGTGACGTCCATTATCTCTTCGATCATGGATCCATCAATACCCTCACCCGTATAAGGCAAAAGGCCGTGCGGGTCAGCGCGCACATGCATGACTTCCACGTGCGAGTTCCAGCGCCGCGCGACGACCAGGGCACTCTCCAAAACTGGCCGGCTCGCTTCTTCAGTACTCACCGGCACGAGTATAGTTTTAAAAGCCATCCTTCCACTCCATAAACAGAGATTGGGATAGAGAAGGCCTCTCTATGGATTAGTCAACACCTAATATGGAATATGGAATGCGCTGTTTTAAAAAGACCATCAAGTGTCTAATAACAAATAGAACGTGATTTGATCAAGGATAAAGGCGGCCCTTTGTCCAACCACCGGTTATCGTCGCTTCATATACGATCCTCTCATGCAAACGAAACGGTTTATCACGCCAAAACTCTATTTTCCGAGGCATTACTCGATAACCTGTCCAATGAGATGGGCGAGGAACTATACCGGTACCGAATTTAGCAGCGTATTTAGCAACACGTTTTTCCAATTCAAAACGAGCCTCTAGAGGACGGGATTGGTCTGATGCCCAGGCCCCAATTTGGCTTCCCCTTGGTCGGGTGGTAAAATAATTGTCAGCTTCTGAAGCTGTTACCCGGTCGACACTACCCGCAACAGTCACCTGACGCCGCAGAGATTTCCAATGAAAAACAAGGGCCGCCACGCCGTTGGCGTCAAGCTCTAACCCTTTTTGACTCTCACTATTTGTATAAAAACTGAAGCCCTTTTCATCTACATCCTTTAACAGGATCATACGAGCCGACGGAACACCATTTTTATCTACGGTCGCCAACGTCATAGCTGTGGGGTCGTTAGGTTCAGAATCGACTGCTTCGGCTAACCAAACCTTAAATAAAGCTATAGGATTTTCTGTTATCGTTTTAGACATTTGCGTCCACAGAAATTATAAAACAATCAAAAGCAGCCACATTGTTGGTCATAATTTCTTTAGACCATAAACTATCAACTTATTTTGCCACATTTTCTGAGCAAAGTTATAATTTTTTAGAAGAAAAAGTTTTTGTTTCAAATGTCAAAATCCGATACATAGTTTGACGCGTATTGGAGCGAAAGGATGCACCCATGCATGTAAGATTATCAAGAAAACTGCTACCTGTAATTTTAACGTCAGTGATAGTGCTGTCCGCCTGCCAGGGTCAAGGACCGAAACAATCCGGCGGTACCCTTATTGGCGCGGCAGCTGGCGGCCTACTTGGTTCAAAGTTTGGTAGTGGGAAGGGAAAATTGCTGGGCACTGCTATTGGTGTTTTGGCAGGCGCATGGATGGGTGGGGAAATCGGTAAATCTCTGGACGCGGAGGATAGAGCGGCGATGCAGAGGACATCGCAGCGCGCGATGGAAAAAGCCAAAACCGGATCTCGCACCAAGTGGAGCAACCCAGATAGCGGAAACCGCGGCTCTATTACACCCACAAAAACCTATAAAACGGCATCTGGACAGTATTGTCGAGAATATCAGCAAACAGTGACCGTAGGAGGGCGAACACAGGAAGCCTACGGTACGGCGTGCCGGCGACCAGATGGTACTTGGCGCATAGCAAATTGACCGTTGAAGGTGATTGTGTAGGATGCGTCACGATGGAATCGTAGCCCAGTGGTGGGCATCAACCCAGCGAGGTATTTATGTCGGACGCCCAGCCAATAATGCACGGGAAACGCGGTTTAGTAATGGGAGTCGCAAATGATCGTTCTATTGCTTGGGGTATAAGTAAAGCGCTCGCAAAACACGGTGCAGCTTTAGCGTTCACCTTCCAAGGAGAGGCACTGGAAAAACGAGTCCGACCTCTCGCGGCATCGGTAGGATCTGAAATTGTTCTACCTTGTGACGTTTCTGAGCCATCGACGATAGACAGTACATTCGCCGAGCTTAAAAGTATTTGGGGTAGCCTAGATTTTGTTGTTCATGCAATTGCGTATTCAGATAAGGAGGAATTAAAGGGTAAATACATTGATACCTCCCAAGAAAACTTTTCCATGACAATGAATATTTCGTGCTATTCATTTACCTCAGTTTGTCAACGTGCTGTAAAAATGATGAACGACGGCGGTAGCTTGTTAACGCTTACCTACGCAGGGGCGGAACGGGTAATCCCCCACTACAATGTTATGGGTGTGGCAAAGGCCGCATTAGAAGCAAGTGTTAAGTATCTTGCTGTCGATTTGGGAGGACAAAACATCCGAGTGAACGCCATATCTGCTGGACCGATTAAAACTCTCGCTGCTTCAGGAATCGGCGATTTTCGGTATATTTTGAAATGGAATGAACTCAACTCGCCACTAAAACGCAACGTGACGACTGATCACGTGGGCAGTGCTGGTCTTTATTTGCTCTCGGATTTATCGGCAGGGGTTACAGGCGAGGTGCACCACGTAGATTCCGGATATCACGTTGTTGGCATGAAAGCCGTTGACGCTCCCGATATTTCGGTGGTTCAAAACCTTTAGCAACATGACAGATAATACCTTCGGTCAATTATTTCGCGTAACAACGTGGGGCGAGAGTCACGGACCAGCTATAGGGTGTGTTATTGACGGTGTTCCCCCCCGGCTGAAATTGAAAAACGAGGATATTCAATATTGGTTAGACAGGCGGAAGCCTGGGTCGTCTCGGTTTGTTAGCCAGCGTAAAGAACCTGATCAGGTCGAGATTTTATCTGGTATTTTTGAGGGAAAGACCACTGGAACCCCAATTAGCCTAATGATCCGAAACCAAGATTCACGGTCTCGGGATTATAGTGCAATCAGGGATAAGTTTCGGCCCGGTCACGCTGATTTTACCTATTGGAAAAAGTACGGCATACGTGACTATCGTGGAGGAGGTCGATCCTCCGCGAGGGAAACAGCTTGTCGGGTTGCCGCCGGCGCCATTGCTCGCAAGGTTTTAGGTAATAAAATTAAAATACGCGGCGCAATGGTGCGGATCGGCCAAAGAGAAATTGATAGAGATAAATGGCAGTGGCGAAACGTGGCAAGAAATCCCTTTTGGTGTCCAGACGCGTCGGCTGCAAAGGAATGGGAGCCTTATCTCGATGAAATTCGCAAAAAAGGTTCCTCCGTTGGAGCGGTCATCGAAATTGTTGCAGCAGGGATCCCGGCAGGTCTCGGAGCACCGTTATATGGTAAACTAGACGCAGAACTTTCTGCCGCAATAATGAGCATCAATGCGGTAAAAGGAGTTGAAATAGGGACCGGATTTGCTGCCGCCGACCTTTCGGGAGAAGAAAACGCCGACGAAATGCGTATTAATAATGGTGAAGTGGCATTTCTTTCAAACCACGCGGGTGGCATATTGGGCGGTATTTCGACAGGCCAAGAAATAGTAGTCCGCTTTGCCGTAAAACCTACTAGCTCTATCTTAACACCACGTCGAACGGTGACACGTAAAGGTAAAAATACGGAAGTATCCACCAAAGGCCGTCACGACCCCTGCGTAGGTATCCGCGGTGTTCCGGTGGGCGAAGCAATGGTGGCGTGTGTCCTTGCCGATCATCTGCTACGCCACCGTGGCCAGACTGGCTCTTAGGGCAGAGCCTTAAGTAGATACCGGCACTAACAACTAACATTGCCCACTATAAAAAATTCTTTGTTGCCGTTTGCTCCTGTAATTGGGCTTTCCTCAATTCCGAGAATATTCCACCCGGGTCTTTCCGAAATCCATTGCTCTATTTTAGCACAAACTTGCAAATGGACGTCCTGATTTCGCACGATACCACCGCGTTCAACCTCGTTCTTTTTAGCTTCAAATTGTGGCTTTATTAGCGCGACAAGATAGCCACCCGGGGAAACCAACGTTAGTGGTGCCGCTAGGACCTTGGTTAAACTGATAAAACTACAATCACAAACAACAAAATCAACTAAGTCCGGTATTTGTTGGTTTGTTAGATAACGAGCATTTGTGCGCTCCAATACTGATACTCTCTCATCGCTTCGAAGTGTCCAATGCAGCTGACCGTAACCTACGTCTACCGCGTAAACACGCACTGCGCCGTGTGATAATAAAACCTCGGTAAACCCACCAGTGGACGCTCCTACATCAATCGCCACCGCACCCTCCACATCAAGTTCAAATTTCGTGAGAGCGTGTTCAAGTTTAATTCCGCCTCGAGAAACCCAAGGATGCTCCGCCGTCCGTACTTCAAGCGGTCCTTTCAAAGATATAGGCGTCCCGGGTTTTTCTACTCTATGCCCACCACAAAAAACTTTACCCGAAAGAATTAATGCCCGAGCTTCTCTTAAATCTTTGGCTGCTCCCTGCTCCACTAAAAGTTTATCGGGCCGGTCAGATTTAGGTCCCAGTTAGGCTCTCCCCTGTAAACCCTCAGATTCTAAAGTATTTCCAAGTGCAGCCATCACAGTCACTACAATATCCGCATTTGATAGCCCCGCAATTTCGACCTGACGCTGGGGCTTATCATGGTCCAGGAACCTATCAGGCATAATCATACTGCGAAATTTTAATCCATTATCAAACAAACCTTGGGTCGCAAGGTATTGCGAAACTTGTGAGCCAAAACCACCAATAGAGCCTTCCTCAATTGTGACAAAGACTTCATGTCCAGCGACTAGTCGCCGCACCAAATCCTTATCTAAGGGTTTAGCAAATCTGGCATCCGCAACGGTGGTTGATAGTCCGCTAGCTGAAAGCTCTTCCGCTGCGGCGAGGCAGTCTTGCAGCCTTGTTCCGTACGAAAGTAATGCGATCTTGTCACCCTCTACAAGAATTCTTCCTTTACCTATCGGCAGTGATTCACCCCGTGCGGGCATTTCTAGACCAACCCCCTCACCTCTAGGATAACGAAGCGCACAAGGTTGATCAGCAATATCGACAGCTGTAGTGATCATGTGCACTAACTCGGCTTCATCGGACGGGGCCATTACGATCATGTTAGGCAGGCAACTAAAATATGCAATATCGAAGGCTCCGCAATGTGTTTGGCCGTCTGCTCCTACATATCCGGCTCGATCGATTGCGAACCGGACCGGCAAATTCTGTAAGGCCACGTCATGTACAATTTGATCAAAGGCACGCTGCAGAAAGGTAGAATAAATTGCAACAAAAGGCTTCATACCATCCGCAGCGAGTCCAGCAGCAAATGTTACAGCGTGCTGTTCTGCCAAGCCAACGTCAAAGGTTCGGTGGGGAAATTCCTTTTCAAACAAGTCTAGTCCTGTACCCGACGGCATAGCCGCGGTTATAGCAACAATCTTTTCATCCCGACCAGCCTCCCGAACCAGACTTTCTGCAAAAACCTTGGTATATGTGGGCACATTCGACTTAACCTTATCCAGCGTCCCAGTATCTGCGTCGAACTTTCCGACCCCGTGATATTTATCTTTTGCCTGTTCAGCAGGGTCGTAACCTTTACCCTTTTGGGTCACCACGTGCACCAGAACTGGCCCTTCTGCTTGATCATCTCGTACGTTTTTTAATACCGGAATAAGGTGCCCCATATTATGGCCATCTATAGGCCCAATATAATAAAACCCGAGTTCTTCAAATAAAGTACCGCCAGTGAATAGCCCACGCGCATACTCTTCAGCGCGTTGGGCAGCCTTTTTCATTGGTCGAGGAAACCTTTCGGACATATGGAGTCCAATATCGCGGAGAGACCGATACGGTTTTGACGATATAAGCCGAGATAGGTACGCTGACATCGCCCCAACTGGTGGAGCAATAGACATATCGTTATCGTTTAAAATGACGATTAATTTATTACTCATTGCACCAGCGTTATTAAGAGCCTCAAAGGCCATCCCACCGGTCATCGCTCCATCACCAATCACCGCTATACTTTTTTTTGTACCATTTTGCAGATCGTTGCTAACAGCAAAACCCAAGGCTGCTGAGATGGATGTTGAAGCATGTGCAGTGCCAAATGGGTCGTATTCACTCTCCAATCGTTTTGTAAAGCCTGACAACCCACCCGCCTGCCGCAGTGTTCGGATCCGGTCCCTTCGGCCAGTCAGGACTTTGTGCGGATAGGACTGATGCCCCACATCCCAAATGATTCGGTCGAGGGGTGTATCGAAAAGGTAATGTAAGGCAACTGTTAACTCTACTACCCCCAACCCGGCTCCAAGATGTCCACCCGTCACTGCGACGGCATCAATAACTTCCGCTCGCAGTTCGTCAGCCACTTGTTGTAGTTGATCCGGGTCTAAGTTCTTTAAATCGCTCGGGTCCGCTATTTTATCCAGAAACGGCGTCTGTAGCGCCATTGGTATCACCTAGTTTTGTTAAGTTTGTTACACACCTGACAATTTGGCTTCTAACTTTTTCTACTCAAAACGAACTCCGAAAGCTTCCGCAGCTCATCGGCTCGAGATCCCAGAGCATCTAAGCGTGAAAGCGCTCTGTCGGTAACCTTCCGCGCTTCGTGTTTTGCTCCTTCCAAGCCTAACACGGAAATTAAAGTTGCTTTTCCTGCTCCGTCGTCTTTTCCTATTTTTTTTCCAACATCACCCTCATCGCCTTCGACGTCAAGCAAATCGTCGACTATTTGAAATGCCAATCCCAGCTCAAAACCAAATGTTTCCATGATGGAAATAACATGATCACCTGCATCCCCAAGTATTGCTCCCGCCGCCGTAGCGTATGAGATTAATGCACCAGTTTTCATAGTCTCGAGGTGCGCAATAAAGGCCGCACTTACTTCTGTATGCTCACTTTCAAGATCAATCATTTGTCCACCAACCATGCC
>CAZOHS010000029.1:0-22712 GCA_964579285.1 uncultured Rhodospirillaceae bacterium
CAACAAGAACCCCAAAAAAAGAAATGAATGTTATGTTTCACTATCTTCTATCGCCATTAATGCATTCATTTTCGGATGGGGCAAAGCGTTCGCTGCCCAACCATAGGTTCCGTTTTGACGGAGTTCATCGCAAGCAGAATGGACGTTCGCGTAATTAACAAGGGAAAACAAACCACCAATACTAACCCGGGCAACACCAACATCTTGGAGTTCCTGTACGGTTGGTGACGCCGCCCCTACCAAAATGTTTATTGGTCCATGTATTTCCTTAACTAACTCTCGTATTACGTTGATATCATTAACAAATGGAATAAATATACAGTCCGCCCCAACGCGTAGATAGGCATTGGCACGACGTATGGCCTCAGGAAACGAGCTATCATTTCCCCCGCCAGCAAAAGTGTCCGTTCGCGCGTTGATTACGAAATGCACACCCACCGATAAGGCCGCCTCCCGCGCGGCCTTTAGTCTTGCTACGGAACGATCAAACTCTATTAACTTACGACCATTGGGACCATTAATGCTGTCCTCGAAATTTGCTCCAACCGCACCTGCTTCGAGTGCGGCTATCACGGTTTCTGCAAGGCTCCCCTCGTCAGGCCCATATCCGCTTTCCAAATCTGCTGTAACTGGTAGGGAAACATTTGCGGAAATGCGTGCGACGACACTAAGCATCTCTTCACGACTAATCCACTCTCCGTCGGAGTATCCACGAGACCACGCGATGCCGCCACTAGACGTAGCTATTACTGGAAACTCGGCGTTTTCAACTATCTTTGCACTTCCAGCATCCCACACATTAGGCAAAACGAGGATTGGCGGCTCATCGATGTAAGATTTAAGCAATTTCGCTTTAGCATTTAGCGTATCAATATCCATTACCACGATCCGGTCCTAACTCTTTGGTTCATACAATCCCTGCGCTTCAATTGAAAATGCCCGATTGAAGCGTGCCCGGTAGTTTTCCATAGCAATAGTTGCTGCCAACTCTACTATCTCTGAATCTTTAAAATGGATTTTCAGTTCCGTAAAGATACTTTCAGAAACGGTGACAGGTGTACGAGACATCGCCTCTGTAAGCTCAAATGCGGCTATTTCCTTTTCGGAAAAAACGTCACTCGTACGCCAACTACTCACAGCGGCTATTTTTTCGTCAGAACTTCCTGAATTGCTACTCCCGGCAGCATTGGAATCTATTCAAAAGGGGCAAGTCACTATTTGAGCAGCCCTCATACACATCAAGTGCCTTAGTTCGGCCGACAGAAGATTACTTTTCCCGGGTGCAGCACCCAGGGCCCTGCTGGCTTCCAAGATGTCGGGACAATACGCTTGTATGCCAGCAGAAAAAGATTGAACGCCAAATACTTTATCGGCAGCTTCGACCGTTGAACGGACTTCTTTCGGCACATCTTCGCCAGCTAAAGGTGGTATTCTTACCATGATGGCATCTCCTAGTATCCCGTGGCACGTAATGCAGGATAACAGGTTCCTCCTGACAGAACTAATGTTCTCGGGCTATCTAGGGTTTGCCAATACTAGAACCCTAAGCCAGCCTAGTAACCGGAGCCGTTGCTGATTAAATATATCACTTCAGAGCAACGATTGTTTTAACGACAACTTATCAATTTTTCCTGGGCCTTTTTTGGGAAGCGCTTCCAAGAAGAAAATGTCTTGCGGCACCTTGTATTTTACGAGGCCTTCTTCACTCCACTTTATGAGCGCATCCGAGGTTATTTTTTCGCCATCTTTTAATGCAACAAACGCGACGACAACTTCACCATGAAAATCATCCGGCCTTCCCACCGTCGCCGCCTCCGAAACCGCCGGATGGTTGGTCAGCATTTCGTCCACCTCTCGAGGATAGACATTGTAACCCCCAACGATAATCAACTCTTTCTTCCGATCTACAAGAAACATGTAACCATCGTCATCGAAATAACCGATATCTCCGGTATATAACCAGCCATCCCTAATCGCTATTTTGTTCTCATCAGGTCTGTTGCGGTAACCGATCGTAAATTGAGGACCTCTGACACGAATTTCTCCTCGCTCTCCCACTGGAAGGATCTTGGTCCCCGTCTCCAAATCAACAATGTCTATTTCAGTCTCAGGCGGAGTAATCCCTGTCGAAAGCCATTTTTTTTCACCGTGTGTGGGATTACAATTTATTGGGGCACCCTCTGACATCCCCCAACCTTCCAGTATTTCATTACCCGTTTCTTCATGCCACCGTGTTAACAACCCCTCGGGGCACGGAGAGCCTCCCGCAATACTGTATTCAAGGCTGCTCAGATCCGCATTTTTCATCTTCTCACTGCCCAACAATCCAAGAAAGATAGCGGCGGGACCACCCGCAAAATAGTTCACGTTATGACGATCAAGTTGCTCAATGACAAAGTCTGGTTGGTACTTAGGAACTAAAACCATCGTTGCCCGTATAAATAGGGGAAACAGCACCGAGAAATGATGGCCCCATATATGAAACATAGGAGCAACGTTCAAAATTGCCTTGGTATCGTAGTCAAACCGCCACAGCATCACCGTTTGTCGACAAAATGCGATGAAGGCACTGTGAACGTGCTCGGCACCCTTTGGCAAGCCCGTCGTCCCGCCAGTAAAGAACATTACACTCCTGTCCGAGGGACTAGGTAAATCTGGAGAAAATGTGCATGTTTGGTCGTCGACCCAAACCCAGGGATCCAAACTATTTGGCCCCACGGAAACAACTTCTGTCTGTTCAGAGTGCGTAACTAAAACCTGAGCACGATCCGTAAACGGCTCCGAACAGATTAACAGTGACGGATCAATATCCTTTAAAAGTTCTGTTATTTCCCTATCGGTCAAAAGTGGGTTAAGAGGCGCGCATTGAATGCCGGCCGCGTAACACCCCATCAACGTGATTGCCATTTCGATAGAATTATTCATTAGGATTGCCGCGCGTGCTGGTGGATCACACAAACCTGAGAGCCTATTTGCCATTCCTGCCGCCGCTCGCGAATATTGCGAAAATGTTATTTCTTTGTCTTCGCAAATGAACGCCTTTTTATTCGGCAAATCTTCTGCTGCGGCTATCAGGGCATGCACGATGGTTGGAAAGTTTGGCGTAATTTCCGATATAGCAAAACTAGACCGCCCGACTGGAGATATTTCTTTATGCGTAGCCATGCAATTTCGATCCCGGTTTTAGGTGTGTTCGTTTTTAAAACCTTCCTGTCCCTTTTATCCCACGACAGAGAAACCGGAGGTTCCACCATTTCGCCCGTATCTTCCCTAGTATTGCCAATGCGATCAACGGCGTGACGAAAAATAAATGTAATTAACATGGTCGCTTAAATTGCGGTAAAATACCTTGGATATTGGGCAGAGAGTTATGTCACCGTTGGATCTGAAAAATCCGCCAGTTGGAAAATCGTGATGAGAACTCTGGATCAGATGATCGCTGCGGCAGAGCCTGGTCAACCCGTCGCAAAGTTCGCAGAAATAGCTCGCGAGAGCTTAAGCGAGACATCTGTTCACCCAATTGTGGGAAGAAGTTTTGGTCATGCGATCGGTTTGGATATCAATGAACCTCCGAACTTTACATTGGATGAAAAAACCCCACTCCAATCAGGAAATTGTTACACCCTCCGTTTCGGGATCAGCGGCGAAGATAGCAACGCTGCCCTCGTGTCGGCCATGATCGAAATTACCGAAACAGGTGCGAGACTGATGGGACGCCTCGACTAATTCTGGCCCATGTTCATACCCATGTAGGTTGGTAACCACAGGGTAATTATGGGAAACAATACGATAATTGCGAGACGCACTAAATCGGCGCAAAGGAAGGGAACAATCCCAGCAAATATAGTTCTCAACGGAACTGTCTTAGCGACACCGTAAAGCACAAATACATTCATGCCGATCGGGGGTGTAATCATTCCAATTTCGATGACCATTACCAAAACAATTCCCCACCAAATAGGATCGTACCCAATCCCAAGCACCAGTGGATAGACAAAGGGCATGGTAATAACCATCGCGGCTATCGTGTCAAAAATACTACCCAAGATTAGAAAAGCGACCATCAGCACGCCAATAACTACGAGAGGCGATAGGTTCATTGCGATTATGGCATCCACTAATGCGTTGGGCATCTTGGTGGTCGTGATAAAATAGGTAAAAACCGAAGCCCCGGCGATGATCAAGTAAATCATCGCCGTATTGGAGGCCGTCTCCTTTAAGACCAACCAAAATGACTCAGCAGTAAACTTTCTCCGCCCAACCGTAAAAAGAAACGCAAGCCCCGCGCCCAAGGATGCCGCTTCCGTTACCGTAAATACTCCACCATAAATACCGCCAATCACGGCAACCAAGAGCAAGACAACACCCCAACTTTGTCGCACGACCGCCCACCGCTCCGGCCACGACATCCGCTCACCCGCCGGACCGGACCCGGGTCTGATACGAACAACGATACCAATTGCGATAAAATGGAAGAAAACGGCGATCATGCCTGGGATCAACGCAGCTATAAAAAGGGTTATTACAAATTGTTCGGCCAAAAATGCATATACCACCATTATGACAGATGGCGGAATTAGCATGCCCAGGGTTCCGCCGGCAGCGATGCTTCCGGTCGCAAGCGTTGGCGCATAACCCCGCTTAAGCATTTCGGGCAACGCCACACGACCCATTGTTGCAGCGGTGGCAAGTGACGAACCGCAAACAGCTCCGAAACCAGCGCAACCCCCGATCGTCGCGAGCGCGAGACCGCCCTTTCGATGCCCCATCATGGCATAAGCAAGTTGATAGATATCAGCTGATAATCCGCTCACGCCTGCAAAACTCCCCATAAGCAGAAACAAGGGGATGACGGCCAGGTCTAAATTAGAAATGACACCCACAGGTTCAGTCGCGACCAGGGTTATAGCCGGACCAAATCCATTCAGAACGCCAAAACCAACGCACCCCGCCACAGCCATGGCAATGCCGATAGGTATGTGCAGAGCAATGAGAACGAACATGCCCACTAAACCGATGGAAGCGACAACAATGGGATCCATTATCCGTCTGCCTTCACGTCGGTTGGCGGATTGGACAAACCCTTACCCCCCGACAACATCAATTTAACGTGGTAAAAAAGCACAAGCGCTTGCACAGGAATACAAGCAAGCATAAACACGGTCGCAACTGTCCACCAGGGACCGGCTTTCCACGCGAGCACCCACGTAGCCTCGCCACTTTCTGTTATTTCGATCGTGTAAAGAACAAATTGCCACCCCAGCGCAATGAAAAAAATCAACGTTACGATATGGGCCAAAAGATCAAGCCACAACCGCGCGCGTGCCCCCAAAGCGGCACCAAGAAATTCTATGGAAATATGGTGCCGGTCGGCTAAAGCCAACGGAAAAAATGAAGCGATAGACACTGCCACGATAAGACGGCTAATTTCGGCAACCCCGTCGACGGGCATACCGAATAGCCAACGGAGCAGGACATCTATGATGGTGGCTAACGCCACCACCACAAATCCCACAAGCCCGACTAGCGCTATCCAGCGCGTGCCGAGCCCTCTACTAGGCCCTTGTTTGAACGTCACGTTATAATCGGACTAGGTTTATTTTCCCGCCCGTATGTTGGCCAATTCATTCCTGAGGGTCTGCAACAACTTCTCCCCGTTGGGATGTTTTTTTGCCCACTGTGACACTACAGGTTTCATGATGGATGCCCACTGTTTCTTAGCAGCCGGGCTAGGCTCTATCACCGAATGTTTTGGATCTTTCCGGGTCTTAGCGCCCAAACGTTTCTGTACCCCTGCGTTTGAGATCCCATGGCGGCGCGCCAGTGCCTCTCCACTATGTTTATTAAAAGAGGCCTTTGCCGCCGCTGGCAGCCCATTCCATTTCGCCTTGTTCATAAGAATGCCAATGGGCACCGTCCCTACAAGGCCCATGTAATGATGCCGTGCCACATCAACGATACGGAACGCATACAAAACATTCCAGTCTACCGCAGATCCATCAAGAATGCCTTTACTGATGTTTTGTGCGACAGCTGGTATGGGCATCCCAACCGGAATAGCACCCAATGCTTTCATCGTCGCGCCTGCGACTGGTCCACCCGCTCGAAGTTTTAGTCCCTTGAGGTCGGCGATGCGTTTAACCGGTTTCTTAGTATGAATAGTATACGGGTCGGTAGTAACCAACATTAGGACTTTAAATTTGTCGAAGCCTCGCAATAGTCCCTGATTGTAGAGGCGCCAGATAGCAATACTCGATTCCAATGAATGGTTTACGATCCCAGGCAACTCCATGATTTGTGTGTCTGGAAAGCGTCCAGGCGTGTACGACGGCACAAAAAAGCCCAAGTCCGTTACCCCATCCATGACAAGCTTGACCTGCACTCGGGGGTTCCGGCCCAGTGTCCCGCCAGGGAACTTATCAATTTTGATTGTACCTTTTGAATCCCGCGCCACATCGTCAGCCCAGGGCGACATTACTTCACGCCACGTAGGTGAACGTGTGCTACCAAAGTAAGCGAGTTTTAATGTCGTGGGCGCCGCGCTTGCGACCGTCGTTGTAGCTACCAACGCTAACGCTGCTCCGAGTAATCCTAATCTTACTATCATTTTTGTTTCCTCACTTCGCAGATTATTGTCATTGTTAAAAAGCATTAGTTGAGCATAAGCATTCCATATTAATTCCACATGCTCAACGCTCGGGTTCTAAACTTTGTAATCAACTCAAACTCAGACTTATACTCCCTCAGTCACCAACATTAATTTATTGGCCTTTGATCGACATCAACTACGACCGCCATGCCAAGATCACCGGCGGCACATCCAGTAAAAAGGCCTTTGCCGCCGCCACGTAACTTCAATTCCTCGATTAATTCGATGACTGAACGCATGCCGGTAGGTCCATTGGGATGTCCCCAAACCAACGAACTACCGTAATTATTCATATTCAATACGTCCCAGCCGGTCTCTCGGGCAAAAACGATATCATTAACGACGAATGGATTATGGGTTTTGACACAATCTATTTCATCGATCGTTAGCCCAGCCGCATCGAGTGCATTTTGCGCCGCTGGAACTGGTGCGGCCGGCATATATTTTTCGCTGGTACGCGCTTGGCCAACAGAGAGCACCCTTATCCGAAGGCTTGGATCAGTTGATAATTCCTTCGCTTTATCAGGCAGAGCCATAATGATAGCGGCTCCGCCGTCAGCGACGTGGGTTTGACCACCAAGGGTAACCGTTCCACCTTCTTTAACCGGTTTTAAGCTAGCCAGCTTATCGGCCGATGTTGCCTGAACCCCTTCGTCTCCATCCATCTGCGAAACGGTTTTACGAAACCGCTTGTCAGGCACCTCGAAAGGAAGCGACATATAGCTTTCTTGAAAAGATCGGTCATTGGCAACCGCATCACCGTATTGTTCAAAACGCCTAAGAACAACATCGTTCTGTTCTTCTGTGGTTATTTGCCATTTTTCCGCACAATTTTCCGCTGTTTCTACCATTTGCATATTGGCGAAGGGAACGAGGCGCGAACCTGTCAGGTTATCCAGGATCCAGCGTTCTTGATCAGGCGCGCCGTCCACACCGTCAGGATCAGGGTAGATAACGAGTGGCGCATTCGAGTTTCGGTCACCAGAAACCGATAACGAACACGCCGACATACCCAGTTCAATTTCCTGGGCCGACGTACTTATGCAGCGCGCACCGGTTGCGCACGCTTGACTTACAAGTGGTCCGCCCACCTCTGGGGCCCCTATTTCGCTCATAAACCAAGCCGTTCCATGAAAACTGGATTTTTGTGGGGTAGTCATACCCAAAACGCCATGATCAAAATTGTTTGGTGAAATTTCGCGTTTTTTTAACTCAGCTTTTGCAACATGTGCGGCAAAGAGCAAACTATGAACCTTGGACAGGCTACCCTGCCATTTCGCAAACGGCGTTGACCAATAGGCATTATTAGGTATTTCGACGTTACTGAACACGGAATATTACTCCTTTATCGAGGTAATGAGTTTACGAAAGACGCACCGCACCGTCTAACCTAACGGTCTCTCCGTTCAAGCTCGGGTTCTCCGCAAAGTGACAGACAAGGGACGCAAATTCATTAGGATCCCCGAGACGCTGAGGAAACGGAATACCTGCCGCAAGTGCCTTTTGAATATTCTCCGGCAGCGTTTGCAACAAAGGCGTATCAAAAATACCGGGCGCGATTGTCATAACGCGAATCCCGTACCGTGCGAACTCACGAGCGAGTGGTAGGGTCATAGACGCGACAGCTCCTTTTGACGCGGCATAAGCGGCCTGCCCACGTTGTCCCTCGTACGCCGCGACTGACGCGACATTCACGATTAGCCCCCGTTCCGTGGTATCCAGGGCTTCCAACTCCGACATATGTCCCGCCGCAATCCTCAAAACATTAAATGTACCAATAAGATTGATATCGACCACACGAGAGAAATTCTCGAGGGGCAGCGGACCCTCTTTACCAAGAACTAATCCCGCATCGCCCACGCCCGCGGCATTCAAGCAAACCCGCGGAACGCCGATGGTATCATTTATTGTCTTGAGCGCCGCCTCGACTTCGGATGCTTGGGTTACGTCACATTGGATTGCCGGACCACCGGTGATAGCTGCAACGGTCTCCGCTGCTTCACCATTCATATCTATAATGGCCACCTTGGCGCCTTTTTCGGCTAACATTTCGGCACTAGCCCTTCCTAAGCCAGACCCGCCCCCTGTTACGACAACCGATTTTCCTTCGATATTCATACGTCTATCCCTTTTGGCCCCGTCCGGATTTACGATACATTACTTATAGATCTATCACGCAACGAGCGTTTATCAGTCTTGGCCGCACCGGTCTTCGGTAAAGATTCTACGACGATTATTTTTGCTGGAACCTTATATTTAACCAACTGTTCTTGGCAAAAACGTGTGAGAGCCTCTGCATCGACAGTACTCCCAACATAGGGGACGACGTAAGCATGAATGACCTCGCCCGTTTTCTGGTCAGGAACACCCACAGCTGCCGCGTCGACGAGTTCTGGATGACTAAACAAAACTTCATCGATTTCTCGCGGGAAAACATTGAACCCGTTAACAATTGCCATGTCTTTCTTGCGATCAACAATCACAACGTCGCCATCTTTATCCAGGTGCCCGATATCACCGGTGTGCAACCAACCATTACGAATAGTTTCTGCCGTCTCTTGGTCCCGTTTCCAGTAATTCTTCATCATTTGAGGACCCCGAAAGGTAATTTCGCCGTCTTCCCCGACGTCTAACACCTTTGTACTATCCTCAACGTCAACTACCCGAATCTCGGTGCCCGGAACAGCGGGTCCACAAGTACCAATCTTATTTATATCTTCCGTAGAGGTCGCAGATATTGGGGCTCCCTCTGACATGCCATAAGCTTCATGAATAGTAACCCCTGTGACAGCTTTCCATGACTTTTCGGTCTCTATAGGAATTGGGGAGCCGCCGCCGCCGCACAATCTCAGAGAGGTAAAGTCCGTATTTTTAAAATCCGGGTGTCCCATAAGCCCATTAAAGATAGGCGCAGGACCGCCGGCAAACAGTGTAACCTTGTGGCGCGGGATCGTGGCCAATACCTTGTCCGGTTCGAATCCGTTTGTCATGACAACAGTATCCTGACGGAGTACAGGTACGAGCAATGTCATTGTTAAACCCCAGATGTGAAACTGGGGCGCAACATTTAGCCAAACATTAGTCTGAAGTTCTCCCGGCCAACACCAATCCATTTGAGCGGCACCTGCAACAAGTTCGCTGTGCGAATGTTGGGCGCCTTTCGGAAGTCCAGTGGTTCCTCCAGTGTATTGAAGCGAACAGGTGTCTGCGGGTGAGGGCTCAATAATGGGGTAGGATCCCCCAATATCACTTAACTCTGTCCAAGTGATACCACCTTCTCCAAGCGCCAACCTATGTTGTACCCCGCGCTTAGCTGCGATTGGATCAATTTTTTCCGCGAACACCGACTGATAAACAACAACCTTGGGCGCAGCGTCTCCGATCAATGCTGTGAGTTCACGCTCGGTGTAAAGTGGGTTTAAAAGTACAATGATCCCTCCAGCACCCCAAATCCCATAAACCACCGCCGACATTTCGATGGAATTTCCCATTAGAACAGCGACTCGCTCACCCTCAATGTTTAAATTGCCTAGTCGGTTTGCAAGAGCCGCAGCAGCGTCGCCATATTGTCGATAGGTCGCTTGCTCTTCTCCTATGATTAGGGCCGTGTGATCGGGCGCCTCCGCTCTCGCAGCGACGAATGCCTCCACCATCGTTCCAGGAAGAGTTTGGTTCTCAAAAGGTTTATCTCTGTCGTAGTCAACCATTTATATCTCATCGTACAGGCACAGAGATTGCCATATACCCCCCTATCATGACAATAATGTGACAATGTTGGGTTCGGTATAATACCTTTGCAGATATCGAATTATTGCAGCCTTAACATTTAAGCTGACTTACAAATCAATTTTTTTGCTACCCGATGTCCACCGCTAACTCATCACGGGCCATTTCGATGGCATCGACAATTTGAAGATAACCGGTGCAACGGCACAAATTCCCACTCAACTCTAGTTTAATTCGATCGCGTCCTGCTTTAGGTAAGCGAGTGACAATATCATAGGCAGTCGCAAGCATCCCAGGCGTGCAATACCCACACTGAATCGCGTGGGTCTTTTTGAAACATTCCCGCAGGGTGTGCATGACCGGATCCTGCGTATAACCCTCGACCGTCTCGATGTCGCTATTTTCTAACGCAGCCGCGAGTGTGATACATGAGCGCGCAGGTTTACCATTAAGCATTATTGTGCACGCCCCACAAACACCATGTTCGCAGGCTGTGTGTGTCCCCGTCAAACCATGATACTCGCGTATAAAGTCGGCGAGCGACGTACGCGGCTCAACATCATAAGTGACTGTCTCGCCATTAATTTTCAAAGCAATCATTGTCATTGGCACATAGCCTGTTTTGCCGCGCGCACAACTACGGTCCCATGAAGGTTACGATTATAGCCATCTGCAGGGTCAATAAATTGGTTTAGTTCCAACTCGTGTATCGTAACTTCCTTCACTTTTTCAGCAAGGTCTGCTGACCATTCTCCAGAACTCAGCAATAGTTCCGGGATACTTTTCAAATAGGTAGCGGGACTGCTCGGGCCAGCCAGGACAACGCGACAGAGATTATTTTCTCGATCCATCAAAACAATAGAAAGCGATTGAGCAAAATCACCCGGCTTTACACAAATTTTATAGTGTCCCCACGTCGCGGTCTCCGAAAGTTGTGGTATCTTGATCTTCGCGAGAATATCCCCCGGAGACATTACCGTCGAAAGAATACCGTTAATAAATTCTGACACTGGCACCTCGTACCCACCCTGGGTGTTGTAGATTTGTCCAATAGCGTCTAATGCCATCATTACGGGTGGCCAATCAGCGGCGGGGTCCGCATGACTAAGACTGCCCCCGATTGTTCCTCGGTTACGAACAGCCCGATACGCTATACCAGATGCCGCATGTTGCAGCAGACCCTTGGCAACATCAGTGATTTTTCCATCTTCAAAATCGGAATGCACGGACATTGCACCGACCTCTATGCCTCCATCGACGAACTCTTGCCCTTGCAAGGCGGCGACCTCAGAAAGATCTACAAGCAAAGTAGGTCGTGCCACCCTAAAGTTTAGCATGGGCCCAAGAGATTGCCCCCCCGCATAAGGCCTTCCCTCGCCGCCGGCTGCCTCTAAAGCAACAGCCGCATCTTCCAGTCGCGTCGCCCGCGTAAATTCAAATGGCGCCGGCTTCATTTAGACGCTCCCCTCTCGATAAGGGCCGAAAGTCGCTTTGGCGTAATAGGGGTTTCATAAACTTCAACCCCCATATCACGAAGGGCGTCGTTCACCGCATTTCCGATTGCCGCTAGTGGACCAATCGCGCCCGATTCCCCCACGCCTTTAATTCCAAAGGTCGAATAAGGTGAAGCTGTCTCCATATACTCTTGGGTGCAGTCCGGTACCATTGTTGCGGCAGGCACATGATAGTCGGCAAGAGTTACTGAAAGTGGTTGCCCATTGTCATCGTAGTCAGATTCTTCATATAAAGCGTTGCCTATACCTTGCGCGAAACCGCCAATAATCTGCCCCTTGACTATTGCTGGGTTAACCATGGTGCCGCAATCACTGACAATAGAATAATCGAGGATTTCAACAGCACCAATTTCGGTATCGACGGCAACGACAGCACCGTGGGCGCCGAAACCAAAAACGCCACCATGTACCTTGTCATTGTATCCAGTCGTCGCCGTTAAGCCATTGCGATCAGTGTCATCCGGCAAATTTTCTGGGTGATGGTAAAAAGCTTCTGCGATCGCATCCAACCCGACTGAACCCGTCGGTCCCATGGCCTCGCCGTTTCTAAAAGAAATATCGGCTTCCTCACATTGGAGAAGGTGCGCAGCTATGCGTCCTATA
Organism: uncultured Rhodospirillaceae bacterium; assembly: GCA_964579285.1. Lineage (GTDB taxonomy): Bacteria > Pseudomonadota > Alphaproteobacteria > MPNO01 > UBA830 > JAYZQT01. Next base: position 12,493 of record CAZOHS010000029.1, read on the forward strand.
CGCGGAACAAGTTCTAACGCGGTTTGAGCGATCGCCCCCGATGCGACTACGATACTTCGGGACGAGTACGTACCAGTACCAGCATAAGCTGTAGATGTATCACCGAGCCGCACCGTAACCTTTCCAGGATCAACACCGAGAATAGAGGTGACAACCTGTGCGAGCGAGGTTTCCATGCCCTGCCCATGGGAATGAACACCCACGGATGTCCATACGCCGCCATCTGGCGTTATTTTTACAGTCGCCATCTCCATGCCGGGAACAAGATCAATGCCCCATGCGGAATAACCGTGAGGGCCAGTGCCATACGCCGTCTGCTCATAAAAAGTCGCGAACCCTACTCCAATCTTTCGACCATCCGGCTCAGTTTGTTCTTGTCTTAATCGGATTTGTTCGTAGTTAAGGCTCGCCATACAGCGGCGAAATGCTTCCGGGTAGTCCCCGCTGTCTAGGTGCTTGCCCGTGATCGTGTCATATGGCATTTGGTCGGGTTTAACTAAATTATCGAATCGAACATCCGCCGGATCGCGTTGCACGGCTCGTGCAACTGCCTCCAGCGTCAGGTCATGAGCAAAACACGCGCCCGGTCGAGCCACTCCCCTAAAAGGTTGGTTGGCCGGCTTATTGGTACACACCGTGATGGACCTTCCGCTGAAAGCGGGAACGTCGTATGGACCCTGGAGGTTTCCAAGTCCGGTAGCGGCCTCAACCCCGACCGGCCACGGCCAGGGAGAATATGCGCCTGCGTCAACAAGATATTCACCCTCAATGCCGAGAATCTTGCCGATATCGTCTACGTACATTTTAATTTTTATTTCGTGATCTCGGCAATCTGCATCAGTCACAAGATGTTCTAGCCGATCCTGTACCCACTTAATTGGTCTCTGTAATTTTAAAGCAGCCCAGGCTATTGCGACAGTCTCACCATCTAGGTGCGTCTTAAGACCAAAACCACCTCCAACATCCGGACAAATTACCCTCACGTTATTAATTTCTAGACCGAGAAACTTAGCCAATCCTCTCTGCATTGGATGTGGCAATTGGTTTGACATCCAAACGATTAGTTCGCCGAGCCGGCTGTCAAATTGAGCACATGCACCCCGTCCCTCCAAAGGCATTGGCGTTTGGCGCGCGAGATTAAACTCTCGTTCGATAACGTGTGTGGCGTTTTTCTTTGCTGCCTTGATATCGCCATTTTCAAACATAGTTTCGCATACCACATTAGAGGCCCAGTGCTCGTGGATTTTTGGGGCGTTTTGAGCCTGTGCGGACATAGGTGAAACAATCGCGGGCAATTCATCAATGTCTATTTCGATTGCTTCAGCAATGTCTTCCGCTTCAGCCCGCGTTGGCGCTACGGCCATTGCGATTTGCTCCCCTGCGTAGCGCACCTTACCCTGCGCCAGCACGGGATAATCAGAAGCCTGAAAACCGGGTAAACTCGCGGCGGACCGGATCGGTCGCACGTCACCAAGGTCTTCAGCCGTAAAAACTTGTCCTTCCCATCCAGCGGGCTTTACAACTTTGGTGATATGTCCGTGTGCTAATTGGCTTCGTGCAAAAGCAGCGTGCCATAAACCGGGAAACTTTAGGTCAGGAACGAACTGGCCAGTGCCGTTTAGGAAACGATCATCCTCCTTACGCGGAATGCTCGCCCCTACACCGGTCTTTTCCATGACAGTCATTCACTTTCTCTATTTTCTTGAGAGATCCGGGCGAGTTTTTTTTCGTCGCGTGGTAGCCCGGATGGCCAGATTAATCGCATTGCTAGACTCGACAAATGTTTGAACAACAACATAACTATAATCCAACAGTTTATTATCAGCAGTCAATTTTCAGATAAATCAAGTTTTATGACATCGGTCGGTCGCACTAAAAGACTTCTTATTCTGGACTTTAGTTGGATGAAGCGTTTTCAGTCTTTGACTACTACGAATTGATAATTCTAAGATGATTTGAGCGCCGGCTGGGATACTATCCAACAAAGGTTTGGGAGGGCATTTTAATGGAATTCGGCTATTTCACATTAAGCGACAACCACTATTCAAATAACACTCGGTCTTCCAACCAATTTGTGGAAAACATTACCGCCGAAGCCGTGTACGCCGAGGAACTCGGCATGTACTCCGCATGGATAGGAGAACACCATTTTAATTCGCTGGGGGTATTATCGTGCCCAGACCTCGTCCTAGCTCACATCGCAGCCAAAACAAACCATATTCGGCTAGCGCCAGCTGTTACCGTGCTGCCTATTCATCACCCTATTCGGGTAGCCGAACAATGGGCCACGCTCGATCTCCTGAGCAATGGTCGCGTGGACTTTGCGACCGGCAGGGGATATGACCGGAGAGAGTACAGCCCATTCCATGTCGACTTTGAAAACAACACAGAAATTTTTAGAGAAGGAGTGGAAGTCCTCACACGTTTATGGACCGAGCCCGGAAGAATCGACCACAAGGGTAAGTATTACAGTTTCGAAGATATTCGGATAACCCCCAAGCCGGTCCAACAACCGATCCCCATATATATCGCATCGTTCTCTGAGCCATCAATCGAACTGGCTGCAAAGCTTGGCGCAGGACTGGTAGTTGCAACCTTTGCCGCCTCCATGACCTATGGAGGTCTTCAACAATTAGCGGATAAGTATCATGAAGCATGCGCCCTGCATGGCACCACACCAAAGCGGCTAATGACGAGTTATTTCACACATTTCGCAGATACCGACGCGGAGCAAGCCGCCCAGCGCGCGCGGCAACTCCGGTACTATAAGGAGTGTTGCATCCCTGCCTTACCAAGTAGTCCAGAAAACACCCCTCCCAGCTATTCCTATTTCAACGGTATGGTGGATAAATTCGACAAAATGAAACCTGAGGACCTCACAGAGAACTCGGTACTCATGGGAACATCGCAGCAGATTATCGACACGTTGAAAAAGGTTGAACAAGCCGGAATCGAAGAAGTAATCCTGTATTTCAATGTCGGTCTAAAACCTCATGAACAGGTCAAAGATGAAATGGAACGGTTTATGGAGGAGGTCGCGCCTGCCTTTGACGGAAGTCATATTCAGCGCCGCGCCGCCTAGCACACGGGAGTTTTGTCAAGATATTGCCGCTCGGAAACGGGGTAAAACCTGCTCGCCAAATAGTTCAACCGTCTTTCCTGGATCGGACGCCACACTTACCGTAAACATCACTCGCTTCAGCCCAGAAGCGCGAGCGCGAAGCAATTGCTTGAGGCACTGATCTGGTGTTCCGTAAATAGCAAAACGACTTGCCAAATATTCAAACAAACCTAATTCATCGACCAGCGCAGCATCCGCGTCGCCGGGACGTTTGGAATAACGACGACGAAGCTCGACAATTGGCGCGTGAAACTCTTGTGGAACACCTTGCTGGCTTAAGTCGGGCGTATGGAAGATATAACCACCAGCCATAAAGGCCAATATTGCCCCCGCTTTCTTGCGGGCGTCGTCCTCATTTTCGGTACAATCAAGACTACCAATCTGCCAGGTCTCGACCTCCGATTGACTGCGATCGACCGCGTTAGCACCATCTACTACTCGGTTTTCCGATTGCGCTATATTGTCAGCGGTCAGACCATAATTGATAAACACGCCATCCGCCAATGCTCCCCCAAGCCTCAACGTGCGGGGTCCGGAAGCCGCGAGAAATAGTTTAGGAGCTCTTCGAATCCAGGGAATATGAGCTAAGCCACCGTCCAGCGTGTCAGGTTCACCCCGCAATAGAGTTTTGATGTGACCCATACCCGCTTTAAGCTCTCGTAGATTAGACTTATTCATGCCTAAGTTAGCGGTGCCACTGTGCCCAGCACCGATACCAAGTACCGTCCGATCGGGAGCGAGCCGATCAAGAGAGGCGATAGCGGCGGCAGATACGGCTGGAGTTCTGGAAACCAAATTTGTCACTACCAGCGCTATGCGCGTCTTATGTGTCTGCAGCGCTACCATGGTCGCGGCCACCCATGGATCCATAGCATTACCGGGGGTATCCGCAATACCAATCATGTCAAATCCGTACTTATCAGCTGCACTTGCCATCCTATTCACGAGGACGGAATCATAAGGCCAAAAGAAAAAACCAACCTTCACAGAAAACCCCACAGCTAATAGCGAAAGGCCGTAAATGCGCTACCGATGCACTTTGATAAAGCCAATCAGCGATCAAATTATGGTATATTTACATCTGGTAGTAAATTCGGGCAGGGTGGTTTAAGATAAAACTACCCCTAACCCTCAAGGAGTTTGTTATGGCGACTTATGAATGTTCAGTATGCGGAATGGGCGTAAACGCCTCATGTGCCGCATGCGACACTCCCCTCGTAAACGATGCAATCAAACGCGATGATGGGACGGAAGTTCAAATTTCTAAATGTGTGAATGACCACGGTAAAATAAAGTCACCAATGTGTTGCGGTCAAGATATGGCCTATGCCGGATAACACTCTTTAACATAAAAAATCGAGAAAGAGCCGTCCTCTCGGGGCGGCTTTTTTCATTCCCACACTCCATCCACAATGGTCCAGACCTGAAAAAGTTTTAGAAACACCATCGCCCAGGTATTGAGAAGGTGTGCCACAAATATTCTATGCGGAACACGCTCCGCACGGACGTCTAGGAGCCGAAACCCTAGCCTAGATCCAATACCTAAAAAAAACTAACCGTTATGAAATATACTTTTAAAGGTCCATTATTCGAATGGTCACAGAAGGAGGAATTTAACATGGCGGATCAACCAGCTCCACTAGCGAAAATAATGGACAAATTGTTAGGATTGGAACTGTACATCTTAATGATTGAGCCACTTCGAGGCCCAGAAATCCAAAAAGGACTTTACGATCATTTGCAACGCCAGATTAGTTTGGAAAAAAGTGGGGTGATGTTTGGGGCTGGCCCGCTGCAGAATGAGGATGAGGATGAACCCTCTCGCGGAATGATGATAATTCGTGCTTCGTCTTTTGAAGAAGCTAGAAAAATTGCCGATGAAGAGCCCTATTTTCGAGATGGTCTTCGGACATACACTCTGCATCGTTGGAAGTTAAATGAGGGGAGTATGAGTTTTACTGTCAATTATTCTGATCAAAGTGTACAGATTACATGATCGAGTCTCTTTTTTTGATTGTTGACGGAGCGCACTATGCATCTCGGATTATTCATGATGCCTTTGCATCCCCCACAACGAACCCTGTCGGAAACCTTTGCGGAAGATACCGAGAAATCTCTCTACGCCGACAAACTAGGCTACACAGAACTTTGGTTAGGCGAACATTTTGCCGCGACAACAGAGCCCTTCGCATCACCAATGATGTTTATGGCCAACCTCATCAAGCAGACAAAAAATTTAAGATTTGCCACTGGCGTAATTAATTTGCCTAACCATCACCCTGCTGTTGTTGCGGGTGAAGTAGCACAATTTGACCATATGACAGGTGGCAATTTTATTTTCGGAATTGGCCCTGGCGGATTAATTTCAGATTTTGAACTATTTGATAATTTGGACAATGATATCCGAGGGCGAAAGTTCGAGGAATGTATAGATTTAATCTTAAAAATTTGGCGTGGTAGTCCCCCCTATAATCTAAAAGGCGAATTTTGGCAGGTTAAAATCCAAGAGGGGGTGATTGATGAGTTAGGGATTGGCCACATGTCAAAACCACTTCAACACCCGCATCCACCAATATCTGTTTCTCTCGCCAGCCCATTCTCAAAATCAGCAGGTTACGCAGCAAAGAACAAATGGGACATCGTTTCTGCAAATATAAGTCCAGTTTATTCGGTTAAATCTCACTGGGATATTTACACCGAAGCGTCGGACACGATTGGGCGTAAAGTCTCGGGAAAAAACTGGAGAGTAGCGCGGAACATTTTAGTCGCGCCCACCGATGAACTTGCAGAAGAACGAGTATTCAGTGATGACTCCTCTAGTCGATACTATTTCACATACATGCATGGGGTTTTTAGTTCACTAGACCACCTTATCCTAGTTAAACCAGACCCGAAAATGGCCGACACGGAATGTACCCCAGAAGTAATTGTAAACGAATGCGTTACATTTGGTTCCGCAAAGACGGTTCTAGACAAACTTATAGCGTTCCGAGATCACGTCGGCCCCTTTGATACACTTTTATTAACCGGAACAGATTGGGGTGGGCCAAACGAAGAGTGGGAAAAAGAATCTATGCAGCTTATGGCTGAAGAGGTAATGCCGAAATTTCAACAACACACCATGGCGGCAGCAGCCGAGTAAAACGAGACAAAAGCCACGTTAGTCCTTACTTTTCCTCGTTTGACATCCAGATATTCTCAACATCCGAGAGTGTACAAACCTCTCCAAAAAACCGACCAATATTGCGCAAGGCGGCGTCGTGGTCATCCCGTGAATAAGCGGCGGTGCCGTCCGATGGGAAGACGATATAGTAGTCCCGCATAAAACCATCTCTCGCCGTAGATTCAACGCATACGTTGGTCGCAACGCCCGTCATAATTAAAGTCCGTATCCCATTTGCCCTGAGTATTGTGTCTAAGTCTGTATTCAGAAAAGCGTTAAACCGATGCTTTATTACCCGAGCGTCGTTTGGTTCTGGGCTAACATCCCCGTAATAATCACCCTCCCAGGTACCGTCCGGACAGACTGGATATTTAGTATAACTTCCTACTCGAGCCCTTGCTGCCTGCTCGAGCCAAACGTCTGATAGGTAATAATTTTGATCACTGGAGTATACGTTGCGAACAAATACAACTAACGCCCCTGCCGCGCGTGCGGTTGAAAGGAAGTCTGGAAGCCGCGCAGCCATTGCCTGGGCGTCCGCCATGTCAAAGCCTTCCTTTGCCATGGTCCCCTCATCGGCACAAAAATCATTCTGCACATCAATCACAATCACTGCCGTATGCGGGCCTAGCACTTTTTCGTTTAGCCCTGAAAGGGGTTTCACATGGGAAATACGTTCTGCCGCAGAAAAATTCTCCGAATTAGCATTCATTTTTAGCTGTCCCTTCCGCCTTTAAGCGCGTCAAGTAATTAAACGAATAAAACTAATTTTAACAATGTTTCATAATCTAACTTAGGGTGATTATGGGGAAGTTAAGTCTATAAATAATGAAAGTGCGTTTTCTCGTTCCATCAGAGAACGGTCCCCTCGATCAAACCCAACATAATCCTGCAAAAAACTAGTCTCTGTTAATACAGTTTCGTTTTTCATGTAGGGAAAATCAGTCCCGAACAATAGATGATCCCCATCCACCAAGCCCTGCAATGCGCTAAGGGGTATCCGGTCCCCTGACGTTGCAGTGTCAAAATACAACGTGCGCAGATAAGTTTTAACACCGGCTGGCATTTTATCGGCAAATTTTGGTAAGCCCTCAAATACGGACATACGATGAGCTAAGAACGGGATCGTCCCGCCGGAATGTGGCAAAATAAAACGAATATTCGGACAACGCTCAAGCAGACCACTAAACACCATGTTTCCTGCGACCCTCGTTGTCTCAAACATAAATTCCATGACAGGTTCCGGGATAGGAAGGGCCTCAGTCTTTGATCGCGGTGGAAATGTAGGATGTACAAACACGACGGCAGATCTTTTATCGAGTTCAGTAAAAACCGGATCAAAATCAACATGGCCAGGATATTTCCCGTCTACGTTGCTCATTAGACCTATACCCTCAAGTTTAAGCGTATCTAGGGCGTATTCTATCTCCGCCAGAGCAGCATCAATGTTTGGAAGCGGTAATGTGGCAAACCCCCCAAACCTCTGTGACCCGAATTGCGCCATTGTTGCCAGGTATTCATTACATTGCCGCGAAAGATCAACTACGGCGTTGTGGTTTCCAAAATAAATCCCCGGCGCAGAATATGATAATAGTGAAAAATTGATCCCCAATTTATCCATCAACTCTAAGGATGATTGAGGAGACCATTCCGGAAAACCCGCATAGCTCACGAAATTCCCAGCAGCAGCTTCCTGTGCCTCTTTTAAAAACTCCGGAAGAAGATGATGGTGAACGTCGATCTTTCCGCCCGTCATTGCAAATACCCTCGCTAAACTCAATAAGCGTCGACTACCAACAACAATACCCCGTGACGGCATTGTTGGTCATTGTTTCTTTTGAGACGCCAACTCTCTTTTGACCTTTATTCTATATTTATTAAGTGTCCGAGACCGGATAACCACCTAATGATAGGATTATAATTTGCGGACCTCGGATAAAACAGTCTCTTTGAACTTTGCAATTTTTTTTTCGTCTGGCTTATGAAGATTATAGAGCCCCAAATAAGAAACTTTGGCTGTTTTAGAAACAAACCAGCGAATATATCGGGTCATCATCCGCCGCGGAGGATCCCCAAACCAATACAATATTGGTCGACCACGCCCATACGTCACGATCGAAATTACGCGTTGTATATGTTGTAAATTTGGGTGAAGCGAACCGCTTTCATCTATTTTAAACGAGACGCCAGGTTTCATAAGTCGATCAAAAAATCCTTTAAGTATTGCAGGTAAACCCAGGCACCAAGTGGGAAAGCAAAAGATCAACGCATCGGCCCAAGCAAGCGAATTCGCGTACTTTTGCAATTGGGAATCTGCCAAAGTCTCATCAAAATATTCAGCTCGTTCTTCAGCGCTTAGTACCGGGTTAAACCCATCTTTATATAAATCTATTACTTCTGTTTGATGCCCGGCCGCATTAAGCGAGGCCACAAGCTCGTCAAATATATGGCGGTTCAAACTATTAGGGTCAGGATGCGCAAAAATAACTAGGGCTTTCATGATCATCGTCCAAATTATTAACAAAATTGGCTTTAGTGTTAGAGGTTTTATACTCGTTAAACAGAAGTCCCCTTGCCCGCCGCCGTGTCTAATTTCAACAAAGCGACACTCCTAAGGGTACCGCTTTTTAATGGCACGAAAGTGCCTCCTCTCTCTAACAAAACTGAGCAAAGTAGTTTGTGAGTAACGTCGTAGATTACGCAAAACATTTATCTCATATGGTCACTGTCATAAATGGACTACTTCTGACATATTGCAAATCCGTTGAGCTGAAGCACCTCTTTCCGCAAATGCTATCATGAACTCACGATAGGCCCCATACCAGAAAAGGGACACCCGTTAATGTCTACAGCTGCCAGCAATCCTGCCTTGACCCGAGGTCAGACTACCGCAGTCCTCGTGGGAGCCAGCGTTATGGTTACCATGAGTATGGGCATGCGCCAAAGCTGGGGGCTTTTCACTGTACCGATTACGCAAGACCTCGGGATTTCTGTTGCCGATTTTATGTTTGCAATAGCACTCCAAAATATTGTTTGGGGTGCAAGCCAACCAGTAATTGGGGCGTACGCAGATAAGTTTGGTGCGCGGCCAATCACTGTCCTGGGTACGGTTTTATTTGCTGCGGGTATCGGTGTGACAATGATTGCCGAGGGTCCGCTTTTGGTCATTTTGGGCCTGGGTGTAATTATGGGTTTGGCGCTTTCCTGTACGGGCCTCATGCTAACCCTTGCGGCTACCGCACGCGCCGTATCAGAAGCGAGACGCAGCATCATACTCGGGACGGTGTCGGCGACTGGCTCGATTGGGGCGTTTATAGCCGCGCCTATTGCAGATGGCCTCATTCAAAGTGATGGCTGGTTGATCGCAATGGTTGGATTTCTTGGGTTGTGTGTCATTATGCTACCGGCCGCGTTTTGCGTGGGATCAGGCGATAAAGCCACCATAGCAGCAACAGAGAATTCAGAGGAGGTAGGCGCTGGACTCTCTTTAAGGGAAGTCCTCGCAGCCGCGTCACGCCATAAGGGCTACGTCACGACGGCTGTCGCCTTTTTCGTGTGTGGCTTACAATTAATCTTTATAGCAATGCATCTCCCCAACTATCTCGCTCTGTGCGGTCAGGCACCGGGACTAGGCGCGTTGGCGCTGGGGGTTATTGGTGGATTCAACGCTATTGGTTGCTACATACTCGGTTGGATGGGCGGCAGATATTCAAAGCCCGTTATCCTTGGAGTAGTTTATCTCTTACGATCACTTTTAATCGTCGTCTACTTTCTCCTACCGGCGACACCCGTCACGACACTGGTCTTCGCCGCGCTGATTGGACTTTTATGGCTCGGCATAGCTCCCGTGGTGACCGGCCTTATCGCCCAAATATTTGGTCTAAGATACGTCGCGACGTTGACAGGCATCGCGTTCTTCTTTCACCAACTTGGCTC
>CAZOHS010000030.1:0-18420 GCA_964579285.1 uncultured Rhodospirillaceae bacterium
TTTCCTTGCGAGATGATATTAATCCTCAAACATTTGGCATTGGGATTAAAGAGTTGTGGGAGGTTAAACCAGACCGACACTTTCCTGGTCGCGTTGAGCATACAATAGGCTGGCCGCTCACTTCGGACACGTACGGCGGTTCTTTTATATATCACCTAGAAGATAATTTGGTTTCTGTAGGCTTCGTTGTGGGGTTGGATTATCCTAATCCGTATCTTAGTCCTTTCGAAGAATTTCAACGATTTAAAAACCACCCAAGTGTTCGCCCTACATTCGAAGGCGGGAGAAGAATCTCCTATGGCGCCCGTGCCATAAATGAGGGTGGTTATCAATCCATTCCTAAGCTGACATTCCCCGGTGGGTTGTTGGTTGGGTGTACGGCGGGTTTTCTCAATGTGCCTAAAATTAAAGGAAGCCATACGGCGATGAAGTCTGGAATGTTAGCTGGTGAAGCAGTATTCGAGGCGCTAACTACTGGAGTTGAAGATCTGGTAGTTTCAAAGTACGAGCATTCTATTAAGAAAAGTTGGGTCTGGGACGAGCTATACCGCGCACGGAATATTCGACCAGCGTTTCGGTGGGGCCTTTGGCCTGGTTTAATCTACTCCGCGGTAGACACATATATTTTCCGCGGAAAGGCGCCTTGGACTTTCACTAATCACGCTGATCATGGTTGCCTTAAGAAGGCAACGTCGGAAAAACAGATAGAATACCCGAGCCCGGATAACGAGGTTTCCTTTGACAAACTCTCGTCGGTTTTTTTATCGAATACTAACCACGAAGAAAATCAGCCTTCGCACCTCGTCTTGCGTGATGAGAATGTACCAATTGCAATTAATCTTCCTGACTATGATGCACCCGAGCAACGCTACTGTCCCGCTGGTGTCTATGAAATAATTACCGACGAAGCGAACTCGGAGCCGAAGCTACAAATAAATGCTCAGAATTGTGTCCATTGCAAGACATGTGATATCAAAGATCCGACCCAAAATATTAATTGGGTTGTGCCAGAAGGGGGGGGTGGGCCGAACTATCCCAACATGTAATAGTATCCACGCCCTGGTTTATCTATTGGGATCTAGGTCGTATATTGCCGTTTGTTGGGCAATCGGCCACACGTGGCCGAATTAATGGCGTTCATAGGCTGTTATAGGTAAAGGTTCAGAAGCTAAAATCGAAACAAATCGGAGCGTGCGCACGATGCACGGCAGGTTTTCCAAATTGTTTCTTGCTGGAGTTCTTTCGCTTTCGGTGGCTGCTGCGTGCAGTTTGGAAGGGGAGAAACCAGTAATTAATAACGCTAGCGTTTTGGCAGCTCCTATCCTGCGGGTTGGTGTTTCTCTGCCGGGAAATTACCTGGCTGGCCGGCAAGCCCTGAAAAAAAACGATTTTTATCAAGCGTCGAAATTCCTTGAGACCGCATTACAGAACAGTCCCAACAATTCTTTTCTAATAGGCCAGACATTTACCTCAAAATTAGCGAAGGGTGACGTTGAGGGCGCCTATAGTTTAGCGACGAGGCTCTCGAGGCCGGACATTTTTAACCCGATAATTAAGCTATTGATTGTTGTAGAAGCAATAAAAAGAAATAAACTGAAAGACGCATACGAAACGATAAAGTTAATTCCAAAAGAGGGATTAAACAGGTTCTTAAAACCTCTTTTGGAATCCTGGGTTCTAACGGGTCTAGGCGACAACGAAGGCGCTATAAAGGCATTAGAACCTTTAAAAAAATACTCTGAAATACGGCCGCTTTACCAGGTTCAAGTGGCACTTGTATTGGATGCTCTGGGAAAGGTCGATGCTGCAGAAAAACACTACCGATTAGCTGTTAAATTTTCTCGGCCTTCCGCACTCCGAATAATTCAAGGTCTTGGTCGTTACTTTGAGCGCACTGGCAAGCCAGAAAAGGCGAAAAAATTCTATAGTGAGCATTTAAAGGGCAATCCTGATTCTGTGGTTTTTCAGCGCGCTTTGTTGAGGCTAAAAACAAAAGAAAAACCACCATTGCTTGTGGCCAATGTAAAAGAAGGCGCCGCTGAAGCTTTATTCAGTATTGCAAGCATGATTACACAGGAGAGGTCTAATCAATTGGCACTAATCTATGCCCGTCTCGCGACATACCTGCGTTCTAACCTAGATGTGGGCTATATGTTGATAGCGCGTTTACTCGAAACCATGGCCAGGTATGACGATGCGATAACCGCGTACCGGGAAGTCCGTGAAGGGTCCCCCCTTAGTTGGGATGCCAGGCTGCGTATTGCGGAAAATCTTCAATCTTTAGATCGTGACGAAGACGCAATCGTTTTATTGAAAAGGCTGGCTACTGAGAAAAAAGGGTACGCCACCCCCCTGATAAGCCTTGGCGACCTTTTTCGCGCAAATGAGAATTTTACTGATGCAATCTCTGCCTACAGCTCGGCATTGAAATTATTGGATAACGAAGAAAAGCGACATTGGGTAATACACTATTCTCGCGGTATTGCTTTAGAAAGGTCTCGCCAATGGGATCTAGCAGAAAGGGATTTACAGAAAGCTTTAAAATTAAATCCGGATCAACCATATGTTCTAAATTATCTGGGGTATTCGTGGGTTGATCAGGGAAGAAATCTAGGCAGGGCTCGTAAAATGATTGAGAGAGCAGTCGAGTTGCGGCCTAATGACGGCTATATTGTTGATAGCTTGGGTTGGCTGCTATATCGCCTGAAGAACTATAAAAGTGCAGTGATTCAACTGGAGCGCGCAGTTGAATTGCGTCCACAAGACCCCACGATTAATGATCATTTGGGAGACGCTTATTGGCAGATGGGGCGTTTTTCCGAAGCCCGTTTCCAATGGAAACGGGCTTTGTTATTGAAACCGGAACCAGAAAAAGTTTCGAACATTGAGGCGAAAATTTTGCGCGGGTTAATCGAAAGTAACAATATTGAAAACGAAGGCTGAAATCTAAGGTGCCAAAAAAACGACATACTAAAACAGTCAATATTGATTTGCCCGCTAAGGTAAATCTTTTTTTGAGTGTCTGTGGGCGTCGAGAGGATGGTTACCATCTTCTGGAGAGCTTGGTTGGGTTTACCGAATTTGGTGATCGAATGTCGGTTCGTTTAGCTGACGATGTTACCGTTTCTGTAGAAGGTCCCTTTGCAACGGATCTTCTAAGTGTCTCAGATACCAACCTTGTTTTGGTGGCCGCAAGCGCCTTGAAAGAGGAGGCCGGTATAGATCTAGGTGCTAAAATTAAACTAGAAAAAAATATTCCAGTTTCCGCCGGTATTGGCGGTGGTTCGGCCGACGCAGCCGGGACATTGCGAACTCTAGCCGAATTGTGGCAACTGAAATATGATGCCCAAAGACTGGCACAAGTGGGGAGGGTGATTGGATCCGACATTCCCGTTTGTGTCTATTCTGTCCCCGCGATTGTTGAGGGTGCTGGTGAAAAAGTAACACCACAAAAACCCCTTCCAGCCTGCGGCGTTGTATTGGTTAACGCGGGCGAACGTGTATCTACCAAATCCGTCTTTTTGGCACGAACGGGCACCTATACCAAAAGTTTTCCTTGGCCAGAAATTAATTCGTTCGAACAATTAGTCTTTGAGCTTTCTTTGCGAAAAAATGATCTATCTGAAACCGCAGTTAAGTTGTCGCCATTGATATACGACGTGCTCACAACATTGTCTGAGACGCGGGATTGTGCGTATTTTCAGATGTCCGGAAGTGGTGGCACTTGTTTTGGTCTATACCCGACCCAAAAATTAGCGGTTGATGCCGTTCATTCTATTTCAGAGCGTAATCCCGACTGGTGGTGTATCTCCACCAAATTTCGCACGTCGTGCCCCGATCTACGCGTGGAATGAAGAGTGGGGGTGTAGTTCTACCGTTGCATCGTTGCCCTTTATTCCGATATGTTCCGGCGGCACAGCGTTGGGGCGTAGCCAAGCGGCAAGGCAACGGGTTTTGATCCCGTGATCCCTGGTTCGATTCCAGGCGCCCCAGCCAACGCTGTCCCTATTTATGGAATTGAGAGTAGAATGAAAAAAAATGTGTCGTGATGTATGTTACTAAAACGATTGATGCGACAGGTTTACTTTGTCCGCTGCCGGTCCTCAGAGCCCGAAAAGCACTTGGTGCCCTATCGGAAGGTGACGTTTTAGACATCAATGTCACTGACCAAAATGCCCCTGCGGATTTCAAGGCTTTTTGTGGGGAAACAGGTCACGAACTGCTCAATTTAATCGATGTTGAAGACGGCCATCTTATAAGCATTCGAAAACGTGCCATTAACGATAAAAAAGGAACTTAATAGATTAGCAACAATACGTTTATCCGTTTTGTTTAAACCCGCAGCGCACGGTTAATTGTGAACCGTCATCAAGGGCGGTGGGTCCGCGAAAACAAGAGCAAGAAAATGGATGCCACCATGAAAGCAGCTGATAAATACACCACTTCATTTGCTAAATTTGCGTCTACCAGCGCGCCGTAAGCTATAGGTGCCGCGCCCTGGCCAATATTGAAACCCGTACTCACAAACGCAAAAACTGTTCCAAGCGCGCCCACTGGCGCAATTTCGCGCACCATAATGTCACGAGACGGGTTTACTAGTCCGCGTAAAAAACCACCTAAGGTAAACGCGCCAATGAGAAGGAAAACCGGCAACCACGCGGTACCAATAAGAGCGAGAAGCGCCGCATAGATAGAAAATGACATTACAAGTACTAAGTCATGACGCGTCGTTCTGTCCGCAAGCCAACCGCCAACGAGTGTGCCGATTGCGTTACTGAATACCAAAAAGGAAAGTATGTAGTTCGCCTTTTCAACGGAAACTTGATAGAGGGCCGGTAAGTAAAAAGGTGCGAAAAGTGTAAGCCCTATATTTGTCGAAGACGTTAATACGTAAAACAGAAATAGTAAAATAACGCCTCTGTTCAATATGCTTTTGATTGGTAATTCTGATTTTTGTTTTCGTCTCGTTTTGGCATCTTCGCTTAGGGTATCGGTGGAGAAAATAAAAATAAGGGTCAAAATTATTCCTAATGCTCCCGCAATAACGATGGCCGTACGCCAATTTGTAAGGTTCCAAAGCAAGGTCATTATGATGAGTGGCGCGCCGATGCCCAAGGCACCTCCAAACGAGTGCATGGAATATGCTTTACCCTGTCTCGTCTCATCAACGGAGGCTGTTAAAATTACGAAATCCGCAGGATGGAATACGCTATTGCCTGCACCTGCCAGCGTATACAGAACTAATAATTCCCAATAAGAAGAGGTTAACCCGCATAAAGAGAAGGAGGCGGAGGTAACAAAAAGTCCCCCAATTAAAACACGGCGGGCTCCTAAACGATCGACTAAAAGACCCATAGGTGTTTGAAGAAGCGCGGTAGCAACGTTAAATGCACCATATATTAGAGCGAGTTCGACAGCGGAAATGTGGAGGTCGGATACTATGGGTATGGTCAACGGAACAAGGCCAAACATATAGAAATGGCTCAAGAAATGTCCAAAACCGATTAGGCTAATTGCACGAATTTCGCGTCCTAAGGGATCGCTTCCTGCGATAGACATTTGCATTAATTCCTTTGAAGGATAGTTCTTTTACGAATGCGACTATCGGTTGTGGTTGCGTTCTTCTTATAACTTCTAAAGACGCATACACGTTCGCTGACGCATTTTTGGCATAAAAGCTCTAAAAATACCAAATTTGAGGCGGAATTAGTTACATAGTGCACCTTAAATTTGTAAGTTAACCGCTGAATAGTAGGAATAAATACGTATGGCTAAGAACTTTCGCGAACTAATTGATGACCTTCGGGCTGCGGGACAATTAATAGACATCCAAAAACCAGTGGATATACGGCATATAGCAACACTCGTTGACCAGTCGGATAAAGCGTTAATGTTTAGCAATGTAAATGGCTACGATATGCCAGTTATATCAGGAGTAACCAATAGTCGAGAGCGTTTGGCTATCGCGGCGGGCTGTGATTTTTCGGAGATCGAAAGCCGCCTGCGCGACGGATTGGATCGCCCTATTCAACCAGTTTTTGTAAACACAGGCCCGTCTAGAGAACTAATGTATCAAGATAACGAGGTTGACTTATTTAACCTCCCGATCCCTTTGTTTTCTATTCTCGATGGCGGGCCTATGATTACCGCTGGAATCACATTATCGCGCGATCCGGACGAAGGTGCGGATGCCTCTATTAATGCTGGCGTGTACCGCTATTTGGTTAAAGAAAAAAATCTTACAGGGATAGATATTGTAACTCCAAACAATTTGCATCTATATGCTGCAAAGGCATATGAAAAGGGCGAACCTCTTCCAATTTCTATCAATATTGGAACGCACCCCTTTGAATTGATTTGTTCAACCTACAAAGCGCGGGCGGGTGTGAGCGAACTCGGAATAGCCGGAGGTATGCGGGGTGCGGGAGTTTCTCTGACACAATGCCATACTATTGATATGCCGTGCATAGCTGACGCCGAAATAGTTTTAGAAGCTGATATCTTGCCCACGGGGTGGACGCAACCAGAGGGGAGGTTTGGTGAATTCACAAGATTAATGGGCGGCCTTCACTGGAACCCTCTTGTCCGAATAAAGGCGATTTCTACGCGAAAAGAAGCTATCTACTATGCACTCCATATGCCGTGGGAAAATATTTGGCCATCCGGACCAATTTATGAGGCAAATGTGCGGAGGGTGCTTGACGAAGCGGGTGTAAATGTTACCGCTGTTAACATTACGCCCGGTGGTTGTTGTCACTGGCACGCAATTGTCGCGATTCGACCTCTACCGGGTGATGGTAAAAATGCTATCACGGCGGCGCTATCTGTCGCAGACATGAAACATGAGACCGTTGTTGATCATGATATTGATATTTTTGATCCAGTGGACGTTGAATGGGCTGTGGCTACACGGGTTCAAGCGGATCGCGATGTTGTGATAATTTCCGGGGCACGATCAAAGCCCTTGGACCCAAGTATCCCCCCGGCAGGTCCGTATTCTCGTGTACCTACCACAGCAAAAATGGGAATAGATGCGACGATACCCGATAACGTTCCACGAGAGAGATTTCACAGAATAGAATACGCGTACGCTGATGATGTTGAGCTTTCCGACTTCTTGGGTCCAGCGGAGGAGGGCGTCACGCCGACGCAGGATATCGCGGTTGATGAATTGGCAACCAAGATCGAAATATTGATTACTCAGGAGCCCCTTTATTTTTCGGAGTTATGTGAAAAATTTATAGACTTTGGATTTCAATCAGTAACTCGTGCTGTGGGTTCCCTGCATCAAAAGGGTACACTTTGGCAGGACCCAGAGGGCCGTTTTTGCCTAAAAGAGTCGACATTTGCGGCCAAAGCCCCAGAACGTTAGAGACTAATCGTCATAACCTATTAATGAATGAACCGGTGCGTCTAATTGAGCGCGGCCACCTAAAAAGTTCAATTCAATGATAAAGGCTGCGGCGGCAACGTCGGCGCCCAGTTCACGCAGTAGTGTGATGCTAGCGGAAGCGGTGCCGCCCGTTGCTAAAAGGTCGTCAACTAACACCACTCTTTGGCCAGGTTTTATCGCGTCCGTTTGCATTTCAATCGTGTCAGAACCGTATTCTAACTCGTAGGTAAAGGAGGTGGTTTCACCGGGTAACTTATCCTTCTTTCTTATCATTGTGAAACCAATGCCTAATCTAATAGCGAGTGGTGCCGCTACGATAAAGCCCCGGGACTCTATTCCTATTAGTCGATCCGGCGCGTAAGGACCTATTGTTTCCGCTAATTCTTCAACCGTTGTCTTCCATGCGGCGGCATTCTGTATGAGTGTCGAAATATCATAAAATAAAATGCCGGGTTTTGGAAAATCCGGTATCGAGCGAATGTGTTTTTTAAGGTCCATAAAAACAGTATGTAGAGAGAGTATATGCAATGCAAGACACGGGAAGTTCATATTTTGTGGGACAGTTTTGAGAAATTGATCATAAAAGACCAGACACACTGTTGGGTAGTCTTGGGTTGGATGCGGCCAGGACCCTAGCTCGGATTGACCTATGTCGACTAGGTAGGCATGGTTCTAAAATACTAATATCAAGTGACGAGCCACCAACACGAATGGCAATTAATCCTATGGTCCCTGAAGACCGTTGCTGTATAAATTGTTAGTGTCATCGGAGCACAAAAAGGGAGATATGTAGATATGAAAAAAATGCTTTTCGGCCTTACAGCTGCTATCCTGGCTGCGGGTAGTTACGGTGTTATAAAAAGCAAATCCGCTTTAGCGCAGCAAACATTTGTCTCGATCGGAACCGGGGGTGTGACCGGAGTTTATTATCCGACAGGAGGGGCTATTTGTCGCCTTGTAAACAAGGGTCGCAAACAGCACAATATAAGGTGCGGCGTAGAATCTACTGGCGGCTCAATATACAATATCAATACAATAAAAGCTGGTGAACTTGATTTCGGCGTCGCGCAATCCGATTGGCAGTACCACGCTTATAACGGAACCTCGAAGTTCAAAGGCAAGGGTGCTTTTAAGGACTTACGAGCTGTTTTTTCCGTTCATCCAGAACCGTTTACGGTCGTCGCGCGGACGGATTCCGGTATTAAGAATTTTAACGATTTGGTCGGTAAGCGGGTAAATATTGGAAACCCGGGTTCTGGCCAGCGTGGCACGATGGAAGTTCTGATGGAAGAGTTAAGTTGGACTAAAAGCATCTTTAAGCTTGCGTCAGAACTGAAGTCCTCAGAGCAAAGTCGCGCTTTATGCGATAATAAAATCGATGCGATGGTCTTTACAGTTGGGCACCCTTCGGGATCTATCAAGGAGGCGACAACCTCGTGTAAATCTATCCTTGTTAATGTTACCGGTTCCGCGGTTGATGCCTTGGTTATGAGGAATTCGTTTTATCGTAAAGCAACTATTCCCGGTGGGATGTATAACGGCTCACCCAATACTACAAACACGTTCGGCGTGGGGGCGACCTTTGTTACCTCCACCAAGGTCGCAGACCGAGTAGTTTATGAGGTCGTGAAGGCCGTGTTTGAGAACTTTGGTCGCTTTAAAAAGCTTCACCCAGCTTTCCGTGTTCTCAACGAGAAAGAAATGATCAAAGACGGGCTTTCCGCTCCGCTCCATGCGGGTGCCGTAAAGTACTATAAAGAAAAGGGTTGGATGTAGGATAAAACCTTTGGGGGCGGCTGCGGTCGCCCTCATTTGCATCTCGTCCCTTATTTGAAATAGTTATAAGCAGAGAGACGTGTTTATTGTTTGATTAATAAGCAACCTAACACGGGCACACACGGCGTGGGAAAACTGAATGTGAACCAGGATCTCTCTGACACCGATATGCCGGGTAGAGAGCCGCAGGCCCTCATAGCGTCATCTGATTCTGGATCACGCAACCCGAAGGGCACCGCAAAGACTATTATAGTGGCTGTAGCCCTATTCTGGTCCCTCTTTCAGTTGTGGATTGCCTCACCGCTTCCTTTTATGACTACAAATGTTTTTTCTGTATTGAACAATACGGAAACTCGGTCCATTCATCTCGCCTTTGCAATATTTTTGACCTTCCTAGTTTTTCCGGCCACGAGGCGGCTTTCATCCGATAGAGTGCCGCCTCAAGATTGGCTTTTTGGGCTATGTGGTGGCTCAGCGTCCGGTTATTTATTCTTGTTTTACGAGGAGTTAGCCGAGCGTCCGGGTGCGCCTGAGGAAATTGATCTCTGGGTGGCGGGACTTGGGCTTGTCGCATTACTTGAGGCCACGCGTCGAGCGCTGGGGCCGCCGCTTATGTTGGTCGCCGTGATCTTTTTGGCATACGTGTTTTTTGGCGATGGCATATTAGTTCCTGAGGCATTGCGTTGGAAAGGCGCCTCTTTCTCTAAAGCGATGGGGCATCAATGGCTTACTACTGAGGGTGTTTTCGGGATCGCGTTAGGCGTGTCTACAAGTTTTGTATTTTTGTTTGTCCTTTTTGGCTCCCTTCTCGACAAAGCCGGGGCGGGTAACTACTTCATACAAGTCGCATTTTCTTTACTTGGTCATTTACGTGGCGGTCCCGCCAAAGCTGCCGTACTCGCGTCGGCAATGACCGGCATGATTTCTGGTTCGTCTATCGCTAACGTGGTTACCACTGGCACTTTTACAATTCCTTTGATGAAACGTGTCGGCTTTACATCTGAGCAGGCAGGGGCGGTCGAAGTAGCCTCTTCGGTAAACGGACAAATTATGCCACCTGTAATGGGTGCGGCAGCGTTTTTGATGGTTGAATATGTCGGTATTTCCTATTTGGAAGTTATAAAACATGCTTTTTTACCAGCCGTAATTTCGTACATCGCCCTTCTTTATATTGTCCACCTTGAAGCGCTTAAAAATAATATGGAAGGTTTGTCCAGGGGCCGGATAAGCGCAAGAGCTAGCACTAGGTTGCTTAGTGCTGCTATTACAATAAGTAGCATTTTTATAATTTGTGGCCTAATTTATTACGCCATTCTCGGTATAAAATTGGCGTTTGGAGAATTTTCTTTTGGCGTCTTAATGATCGCCATTACAGCGAGTTACGTAGGCTTAATTGCCTTGGCAGCCCGGGCCGATGATCTCTCGATCGACAACCCAGAAACGGAAATCGTCGCACTACCTAAATTTTTACCCACTTTGAAAACCGGTGTGCACTATATTTTGCCAATAGTCGTGTTGGTTTGGTTGTTAATGGTAGAGAGAAAGTCACCAGGGCTTTCAGCATTTTGGGCCAGTATAACAAT
This sequence comes from uncultured Rhodospirillaceae bacterium, assembly GCA_964579285.1. Lineage (GTDB taxonomy): Bacteria > Pseudomonadota > Alphaproteobacteria > MPNO01 > UBA830 > JAYZQT01. Next base: position 10,753 of record CAZOHS010000030.1, read on the forward strand.
TATTATTATACTAATTACCCAACACCCACTGAAAATATTCTTTCGTCGGTCCGGGGACCTTCCGGCCTCTTTTAAGCGAGGGTGCGACGAATTAATAAGCGCCTTGATAGCGGGCGCCCGCAACATGATCAGTATTGGCGTCGCTACCGCGGCGGCTGGAATAATCGTTGGTACCGTTACATTGACGGGTATTGGGCAGGTGATGACAGAATTTGTGGAATTGCTGTCTGGTGGCAATGTAATGGTTATGCTTGTGTTAGTCGCGGTAATCAGTCTCGTCTTGGGTATGGGTTTACCAACGACTGCTAATTATATCGTCGTATCCTCACTTATGGCGGGCGTGGTCGTGGAACTTAGCGCCGCTAATGGTTTGATTGTTCCACTCATCGCCGTACATATGTTCGTCTTTTATTTTGGTATTATGGCGGACGTCACGCCGCCCGTCGGGCTCGCATCCTTTGCGGCTGCTGCCGTATCTGGAGGAAATCCGATAAAAACGGGTTTCACGGCTTTCTTCTATTCCCTTCGCACAGTGATACTGCCTTTTTTATTTATTTTTAACACGGATCTCCTGTTAATTAAGGTCGGCTGGGTAGACGGAATTATTGTTTTTCTGGTTGCGACTGCTGCGATGCTGATATTCGCGGCTGGCACTCAGGGTTATTTTATCTGTCGCAGCAAGATTTGGGAATCCATAGCGCTCATTTTAATCGCCTTTACGTTATTTCGCCCGGGATTTTGGCTAGACCAGGTGCAGAAACCCTACATGACCATTAAACCTGCGAGCCTTGAAACAGTTGCAGCAGCACAGCCTTCTGGTGGTATTGTGCGATTATCGGTTAAAGGCCAGAACTCCGAGGGTCGCGACGTGGAAACAACAGTCAATCTGCCCCTCGGTTCCAGGGGTGCCGGTGATGAAAGGCTTGAGTTTGCGGGTCTCAAACTAGTGATAAAGGGAGGTAGGACTCTCATTGAGGACGTCATCCTATCAGACTCTTTTGGAAAACCGACCCCAGCGGCGGCGGCCAAGTTAGAATTTGATATGGAGGTTCATCGGGTAGAAGTGCCAAGGGACCGTATACCAAAAGAAATCTTTTTTATTCCTGCGTTATTAATATTAGCATTTGTTTGTGTAGTTCAAAAGCGGCGACGAGATTATTAAGATTAGAGCGTGGCCGGTCCACAGGAGATAATTGATGTACGATAATATTTTACTACCTGTCGACCTTGGAAATGAAAGTTCCTGGGTAAAAGCCCTACCGACAGCGATTGAATATTGTACCGCTTTTGATTCCACCCTACACGTAATGACCGTGATGCCCGATTTTGGCTCACCTATGATCGCCCAATTTTTTCCAGACGATCACGAAAATCAAATGATGGAAAATGCTAAGGATGTCCTGCACAAATTTTCTGCGGACCGGGTGCCCGATACGATCCCCGTTCACCATATCGTTACGGACGGCACAATTTACCAATTGATCATTGAAACCGCTGAGGAAATTAACGCAGATTTGATAATAATGGGCTCCCATCGGCCGGAATTACAGGACTATCTTTTAGGGCCGAATGCGGCACGCGTTGTTCGTCACTCTGCACGATCTGTCTTGGTGGTCCGTTAGGTACCAACACGGCGTAATAGAATTCGCACTCAAAGGTGTGTACAGGCAGCCACCGGCACTCTAACTTCCAGCGTTAAGCGATGAAAGCGAGGGCAACGCCTATTGGGTGGCTTTCTTTAGAAAAGCTATGAGATTTTTTATATCGGAGTCTTTTCTAAGGCCCGCAAAGGACATTTTTGTTCCCTTTATAAACTTTCGCGGCTTTATCAGGTATTTGGACATCGTTGCTTCGGACCATACGAGACCACCCTGTCCCGCCTTTTTCATCGCCTTGGAGTACCTGTATTTGGCGACGGTGCCAGCTTGTCTTCCAAACACCCCCTTTAGCGATGGTCCTACTCGATTCTTACCTGTGACGAGTGTGTGGCAGGCCTTACACTTGTTAAAAACTCTCTTGCCCTTTTTTAAATTAACGGACCCCGCGTTGCCCGTTGAGTAAAAGATAAAATTTGTGGCTTCCTATAACTAAGGTAATTTTTTTTTCATGGGTCCCCTGAGAGTACGCTGGAGGGCAATTAAAATTTAGACCGAGCTAACAATATAGGATTCTGTGGGTGAAAGTTCGCGGCGGCGTTTTGTCACAACCCGAACGCCCGTCCTTTTTTGATGATGTTTGGTCCCATGCGATCACGGAGATCGTCGACAACATTTTCTACCATTTTGCGGTGCTGAGCGTCCGGTTCTGCTAGGTCCATGGGGTCACAGTGTATTTCGGGTTCTAAGCTACTCAGGCCCAACCCTAAAAGTCGGTATGCGGCGCCATTCACTTCTTTATCCAACAACTCTCTACTAGCAGAAAAAATAACGTCTGTGAGTTGGGTGGGGTATTCTAAGGTGCGCGAGCGGGTAAGTAGAATAAAGTCACTGGTCTTGAGTTTTAGCGTAACTGTCCTACCGCCTATATTTTCTTTTTTTAATCCATTCGAAACCTTTTCCGATTGTTTCCAAAGTATCTGCTTTAGCCTTGTGACATCTGTTATATTGTCCGTAAAAGTCGTTTCACTTGAGAGACTTTTACGCATGGTTCCAGGGGATACTTTCCGTGAGTCTTCTCCCATAGAAAGTCGTGCTAGTCGGGCCCCAATATTGCCATAACGTTTTATTAGCTCGGAACTCCCCAAGACCTGGAGTTGTCCAACCCGGTTAATGCCATCGCGTTCAAGGCGTTTCTGCATGACTTTCCCGACACCCCAGATTCGAGAAATGTGCTGGGTTGCTAAAAAAGATTTGGCTTCTTTTCGACCGATAACTTGAAAGCCCGAGGGTTTATCAAGGCCCGATGCTAACTTCGCAAGGAACTTGTTATGGCTTAGGCCTACAGTCACGGTGAGACCGACAGTAGAATATATTTCCGCGGCAAGGCGCGTTAACGTGGCTGCTGCGGTGCCTCCGTGTAATCGCTGGGTTCCGGTGAGGTCTAAAAAAGCTTCATCAATGGAGATTGGTTCAACTAGGGGCGTAGTCGTTTTCATCAAATCCCGAATTTGATGTCCAATCATTCTATATTTAGACATCTTCGGCGCCACTATAACGGCATGGGGACATGCCTTTAGTGCCTTATACATGGGCATCGCAGACCTTATTCCATATTCTCGAGCCACATAACATGCCGCCATTACAACTCCACGGCTTTTTCCTCCCACGAGCACAGGTTTGTTTTTGAGCGCGGGATCGTCTCGTTTTTCAACATTTGCATAAAATGCATCACAGTCGATATGCGCTAACTCGAGCTCGGGGAGTTCAGGGTGAGACGTTATTCGCGCGCTTCCGCAGCTTGGGCAATTGTCGGATGCCGTAATTCTAGTCTCAAAGAAACAAGTGCGGCAGACCATTGGCATTCGAAAGCAGACCATAGGCGTTTACCTGAGGTCAATCTTTAAATCTTTTGGATATTTTATACAGTCCTCTTGTTCTGCAGCGTAACCACTACTTCCTGTATCGCCAACATTATCAAAATTGAATAAAGTGAGGACTGCTCATCATGTCGAAGAAGGAATCACATGATCGATAAGACGATCAGGGATTTGAATGAGGCTATATCTATTATTAGTGACGGTGCCACTGTCCTAGTCAGTGGCTTTGGTGAAGCAGGAAACCCTACTGAATTGGTTCATGCCCTAATCGATCACGGCGTACGTGATCTGACAGTTGTTAATAATAACGCAGGCAATGGCCATGTTGGACTAGCCGCGCTAATAGAGGCCGGTCGTGTTGAAAAAATGATCTGCTCTTTTCCTCGCTCATCTGCGTCCGAGGTGTTTGAAACAATGTACCAGCAAGGCCGTGTGAAGCTCGAGGTTATTCCGCAAGGCACTTTGGCAGAGCGCCTCCGCGCCGCTGGCGCAGGGTTAGGAGGGTTTTATACCAAGACCACAATCGGTACGCCGCTTGCGAGGGACAAAGAACGCAGAACCTACAAAGGAGAGGAATTTGTTCTCGAAGAACCACTCGAGGCAGATTTTGCACTTGTAAAAGCCGACACCGGTGATCGATGGGGCAACTTGACATATAGAATGTCGGCAAGAAATTTTGGTCCGGTTATGTGTATGGCGGCCAAAATAACGATAGTCCAAGTACGCAAATTAATACCACTGGGTGACATACCGCCTGAGAACGTCGTAACGCCAGGAATTTTTGTTGATAGAATTGTTGAAGTTCCAGACCCTGTTAGCGAACGTGCAATGATAGAATGTGGTTTTGTCTATGAGCCAAGCGAGACTGCTTGATGATGAAATTAACCCGGCGACAAGTGGCGTGGCGCATTGCACAAGATATTGCAGATGGTAACTACGTAAACCTGGGGATAGGGCAACCCGAACTGGTCGCAAATTACATTCCGGAAGGGCGCGAAATTGTGTTCCACAGTGAAAATGGGATTCTAGGTATGGGCCCAGAACCGAAATCCGACGCCTTAGATTACGATCTTATCAATGCGGGGAAAAAACCCGTCACGCTTCTGAAAGGTGGCGCTTTTTTTCACCACGTCGATTCATTTGCGATGATACGCGGTGGCCATATCGACATATGCGTGCTCGGGGCCTTTCAAGTTTCTGAAACTGGAGACCTCGCCAATTGGTCGACTGGGGCAAGTGGGGCTATTCCTGCAGTAGGTGGGGCTATGGACCTAGCGGTTGGTGCCCGAAGAGTGTTTGTGATGACCGATCACAATACAAAAAAAGGCGCGCCTAAAATTGTGGCGAAGTGCACCTATCCTCTCACCGGAAAAGGAGTTGTTAGCACGATTTATACGGATATCGCCGTTATAGATGTGACACCGGATGAATTAGTTGTCCGTGAAAAGGTGGCTGGAGTGTCATTTGATGAATTACAAGGCCGCACGGAAGCGTTACTTGGTGGTTGCGCGAACTGTGTGGAACTTGTAACGCCGGAACTCGACTAACATTCAGTTTTCCGGGCACCGCCGTTTAGAAAGGATTAACAACACTTATCTGAGGAGGATTTCTAATGATTATAGAGCATCGTACATATTCTATCCGTATGGGGGAGGTGCCCAACTATCTTAACGCCTACGAAAAAGATGGTTTTGAGCGACACGAGGGATTTTTGGGTAAATGCGTTGGCCATTATCGATCGGAGGTAGGTCAACAGAGCCAATTAGTGATGATGTGGGCATTTGATGATTTCAATCAGAGGATGGAGAGAAAGGCAGCCCTCGATGCTGATCCGGCGTGGTCCAAAGTGCTAAATGAAGAATTGGTTCCTCGTGTCGAAGCGATTGAAACAAAGCTTCTGATCCCGAATAGTTTCTGGTCTCCGACCTAAAACGCCTTTTCAACCAGCATCAGGGCATCCAAAAACAAAAATTAACACTTTGCAAAATCATGTGCAAAAATCAAATAGCTTGAGTGGGTTTTTCACCAAAATTAAATGTTGGATGGACTGGTCTGGTATGAGGGTGGGGATAATGTCCACCAATTCGCCGGTATCGCATTGATCTCCAAGATTATACCGTTGGGAATGAGGCCAATCTGTTCCCCAGAGCAGTTTGTTTGGGGTTAAGTCTACCATAGCGTGCGCGAATTCTATCGCGTCTTCATACGGCGGACCTAGAGTGGAACACCGTTCAACACAGCTTAGCTTTGCCCATATATGTTCGTTATCTTGTAATAGGCTCAAGAGTGTCTGAAAGGCCTTTTGTTGTATGCCGTCCGCATAATCTACGCGGGCATAATGATCAATAATCGTGGTAACTTGTATTTGGGCAAGCCAATCAGCGTTTTTCACGAGCTGCTCTGGTTTCGTGTGAATAGTTAGTGACCAGTCGCGGTCTTTTATCTTTTCGATTGTTCGTTCGATCAACCCTAAATTCCCAGTGCCGCCGCTTTCGGGAATCATATTGAAACGAACACCTCTTATCCCACCAAGATGGAGTTCATCAATTTTTTTATCTGAGAAGGTGTCGTCCACCTTAGCGACGCCCATAAGGCGTCCGTTTGAACCGGCTATAGCGTCAAGGGTGACAGAGTTATCGTAACCATGGGCCATTGGCTGAATCACAACTCCACGAGATATCCCCAAATGTTCCATTAACTGATGATAGTGGGATAGCGGCGCAGCAGGTGGTGTGTAGACCCGATTATCTGCTGGGGCCCACGGAAAAATCTCTGGTGGACCGAATATGTGAAAGTGTGTATCGACAGTCCCGGCTGGCAGCACGAAGCTCGGTTTTCTAGGGTTTGGGTGTGGCGGGTAACAATATGGAAGCTCGGCGGTTTCTGTCATATCTAAGCCCTTAAAATAGTTTGGTCTACACGGCGACAATTGTAATAGGGAAGAATATGATGTCGCTATAGAAAATATGGAGAATTCAAATGGCTCGCATCACACCCATTCGCCGGGAGGACGCCCCTGAATTAGAGGACGTGTTTAGCCGCGCGGAACAAGCACTCGGGTTTGTACCGAATAGTTTTTTTGCCATGGGTCGCTCTCCAGGCATTTTGCGGGCCTTCACGCGTTTGGCGCGGGAGGTAATTGGGGTGCCTGGAAAGGCTCCTTTAGCACTAAAGAGAATGGCAGGGTATATGGCAAGCCGTTCCGCAGGGTGTCAGTACTGTTCGGCCCATACGGCCGAAACAGCTAGCGTGATTGATGGTGTTGCACCCGAAAAGATCGCGTCAATATGGGAATATGAAACGAGTCCTTTATTCGACGATGCGGAGCGGGCTGTGCTGAGGATGGCCCAAGGTGCTGGCGCATCTCCAAACGCGGTGTCTGATGAAGATATGGACGAACTTAAAAAGTATTTTGATGATGACCAGGTAGTGGAATTAGTCTCTGCGGTTTGCCTTTTTGGCTGGCTCAATCGTTGGAATGATACAATGGCAACAGATCTTGAACCGCGGCCACTGGAGTTTGGTTTAGCAAACCTATCCGAGAGCGGGTGGCGGCCCGGTAAACATCTGTCAAATGGTTAGGTGCGTTGAAACATACCCCTTCCGCCGGCCCACAGGGTCCTGACGCATATCCATCGTTAAAGAGACGCTCCATAATAGTTACCGGTGCTGGCCAAGGCATCGGCCGCTGTCTTTCGTTAGCACTTGCGGAACGCGGGGCCAATGTCTTAGCGATAGCATCGCGGGATCTCGATTCACTCCGCGAGACAGTAATAATGTCACTAGGTTTAACGGGGCAGATAGTCGCTTTGCCAGCGGATATTTGCAGCATTGAGGATTGCAATAAAGCCGTTGCCTTTGCGGTCAGAGAGTTTGGTGGTCTCCATGCACTCATCAACAATGCAGCACGAGGAATCTCATACGTAAGAGCGCCGAGTGGCGGTAAGGCCGTTCCATTTTGGGAAGCTGACAAAAAGCGTTGGGCGGAAACAATGACCACTAATGTTATCGGCACTTATTACATGAGCGCCGTTGCGGTGCCACACATGAAGGATCAAGCATTTGGCCGCATTATAAACGTCTCAACCAGTGACCGTTCGATGATCCGCGAAATGAACTCGCCGTACGGTCCTTCTAAGGCTGCCCTAGAGGCCATGAGTGTCGCCTGGTCTAAAGAGGCTGCTAAGTTTGGG
>CAZOHS010000030.1:18520-22360 GCA_964579285.1 uncultured Rhodospirillaceae bacterium
TTTCTTTGGTCTCTCGGTGCCAAATATACAGGCCACTCGCTATGACAATTGCTGTCCCGAGGAACGACCAATTATCTGGGATTTGATCGAATATTATTACGCTGATTATCGTTACCCAAATTATTTGGGTATAAAGAAAGGGAGAGAGCGTTGAGACAGCCGACACTTCAAATGCCCGGATTAGAAGATAGTGTCCTAGCCCAAATACTGCCCCCATCGCCACCATTATGCCCCATGAGAGGAGATTGGGTTCTGTCCAGACGAAGGGAACTATGCAACTCATTACAATAACGCCAACGGTTGAAGTCCAAAAAAGGCTTGTTTTTGTGTCCTCCGTTCGGCCCGCTATTCGGGTCATGATTTGATATGCAGCGTAAAACACAGCAGTTAATAATGGTAAAATAGCTGCCCAATGCATGACACCCAGTCCTGGGCGAATGATTACTAAGACGCCCAGGAAGCCTATCACAATTGCTACCCAACGACGGGGACCAACCTTCTCTCCTAAAAACGGGATAGAAAGTGCTGTCACCATCAGCGGCGCTGCAAAATTAATTGCGACGGCTTCGGGCATGGAGAGGTAGATCAGGGCCGTGAAAAAGGTGATGGTCCCAAACATTAGGGCTATTGAGCGCATTAAATGTAACACTGGTCGAGAAGTTTTCATCTGGCTCACTATCCCCGACCGCGAAAAAATCAGGATAAAAACCAATGCATGAAAAACATATCGGGCCCAAACAACCTGAATAATGTCGTAATTCTGCGCTAGGGTTTTGACGCACGCTTCTCCTATCGCAAAAAATGCTAATCCTGAACAAAGTAGCGAGATACCAAGCTTAGAGTTTTGAGTTCGGGGCGTTACGTCCAAGCTGCGTCAACCTCAAATTGTTTATTGCCGCGGGAGCGCCCATAGTAAAGGGTGATGTTTTCCAGCGACCAATCTAAGGGCCCAGGCTTTCGGTATAATTTGGGCACTATACATTTTATATTATTTTGGGTTGAACCGCGGTCAGCGGAACTCGGGATCTTCCGGACGGTCTATATTTTGCTTATTGCAATATCGACATCTCTGTGGGAGTCAGCCGCGTAACTACCATAGCCTCTCGGTCCAACATTGATGAGAGACGGGGACTTATATCGTCCTTCCATATATCGCTTTCGTATACAGCAGCATAAAGTTCTACACGTTGTTCTTCGCTTTCGAAGCGTCTGATCCACACATATACAGAATCGTCTTCTTCACCTCTAAAACTGCCCGCAATAACCATGCCCATCGCCACTTGGAACGGTATGATTTCTTCTTGCATAACCGTCAACCAATTCTCCATTTGACCATCGAGGACTTTGTATTGTCGTAATTCGTAAAATGCCATGCCTCTTCTCCCTTTCCGCTCACTTATTCACCTACAACTAACATTACGTCAATCTCTTAACGTGAATTTCCTAAAATTTTTCTGGAAACGCGATTTTAGTCGTCGATTATCTTGGTCGGTATCAAACGAAATAAGAGTGTCTTCGTAATAGGTTGTTGCGGTGCTGATCCGAGAATGTATATTTTGCGTTATATGCCAGTCGTCCGCTGCTCAGGAATCCTTTAATAATGCAAAAGCTTGACCTTCAGCTTCCATCTTCTAGAGAACAAATTCTAAAAATTCAGAGCGAACGTAAGAAAATCGCCTTGGAAAGAGCGCGAAAGGCAAGGTTCTACCAGGGAAAGCTTGACCGGATAAATGAAGATCATCTCGATGAACCTGAGGAGTGGGCAAAGATACCCATCATTGATAAGGAAACTCTGCGCGAAATAGGTCCCGAAAAGTTCACGGACCAGTTTTTTATAGGAGAGGATAAACACATTGCCGAATATTGGAGGTCAGGGGGTGCCACTGGAGTTCCTCTCTTTTACCCCCGCACCTCCGAAGACATGTCGTATTCCTACCTCCAACTTTGTCGGTGCTGGTCGCTTTCCGGGGTGAAAGACGGAGATTTATGTCATATGTCTTTTCCGCTCGGTGTTCATCCAGCGGGCCAATTGTGGGCAAGAACCGCAAACCAAAGTGGGGTAGGCGTTATATGGGCAGGCGCGGGCGCTGGCACGCCTTCGCAGACACAAATTGAGTTAATTCAAACACTAAAACCGTCAATTTGGATGGGTATGCCTAGCTATGGTCTTCATCTTGCGAACCTTGCAGATAATCAGGGTATCGATCTCGCCAATTGCAACGTACAAAAAGTTTTAGTTGGTGCCGAGGCACTATCTTCGGCAAAACGAGAAAAACTTGAGCGTTCTTGGGGTGCAGAGGTCAACGATCTTTTTGGTATGACCGAGATAGGTATTCTCGGTGCTGATAGCCCGTTGCATGAAGGTTTTCACGTATGGACAGACCAGGCGGTCTTTGAGGTGGTCGATGAAAAAACGGGGCTGCCAGTGCCTGATGGTGAGGAGGGGTTGATGGTAATCACCCCGCTATTTATCAACAACGCAACGCCTTTTCTTCGCTGGAGTTCCGGGGACATTGTCAGGATGCATGACCAATCAAATCTTGGGGGGCCGTTTTCAGTGTTTCCGATCATGCAGCATTCGCATCGTACCGTTGGTTTTTTTAAGGTTCGTGGAGTTAACATAAACCATTCCGAGTTTGAGGATTTTATGTTTTCCCTTCCCGAGGTGAATGATTTTAGGGTCGAAGTTCTGAACGAGGGTACAAATGACGTTTTTTGTGTTCTGGTGGAAATTAGGCGAGGTGGCAACCCAGAGTCGGTCACGAAGGATCTTTTAGAGAGGGTCCGCTCCGTATTTGAAGTGCGTCCGGATATCACACTCTTGGAAAACGGTACGTTAGCCAAAGAATTTGAAAAAAGTGTTAAAGCACCGAGATTCCAAGATAAACGCCTTTGAAACTATTTCGCACGGGGAGAGTAACCTTATAAATGGTCTGAGTGAGAGAATTTGAAACTCCAGCCCCCGCGTAATGTGAAGCTGGTTGACGGCGGGCAGCATTCGCTGGGCTCGATGGTGAAACAGTATAATTTCGGGGATAGAAAATGTGGTTAACTTTGGCTTTAAACAAGGGGGGTTAATATGGGGGTGCTTGAGGGCAAGGCAGCGTTAATTACGGCGGCAGGCGGTGGAATAGCAGGTGCAATCGCGAGGAAGTTTTCTGACGAAGGGGCAGTTGTTTGCTGTGTCGATATTAATGAAGAAACCGTCGGCGAAACAGTGTCGAGTATCCTGTCAAAGGGCGGCGAAGCAATTTCCAAGATCTGCAATGTCGCTGACGAAGCAGCAGTAGCCGCAACAGTCTATGACACAGCTTCTCAATTTGGCAAGTTAGAAATAGTAGTTAATGCCGCCGCGGCATCCGAACCACTTCATACCGTTGCTAATATGCCACTCGAGACGTGGCAGGAAGTAGTAGATGTCAATCTCACAGGCATGTTTCTCGTTGCCAAACACGCTATCCCACATATGCAGGCTGCCGGCGGTGGACAATTTATAAACATTTCTTCGACATTTGGGCATATTGCTTGGCCACAGCGCCCCGCCTATATGGCAACCAAAGGTGCGGTCCGTCAATTGACGCGTTCTATCGCATTAGATTTTGCTTCTGATAATATTAGGGCTAACAATATCCTTCCGGGCGCTATAGAGACCAATCGGCTATTAGCCCGCACGCCTACAATGGAGCAGGTCCGCGAGCGTATGGTCCCCCTGCACCCTATTGGTCGCCTCGGAACACCAGAAGACATCGCGAATGCTGCCGCCTTCCTCGCCAGCGATCAGTCTAGCTTCATGACCGGATCCGACGTTTTCGTCGATGGTGGCTTCACCGCCGTGTGACA
>CAZOHS010000031.1:0-1933 GCA_964579285.1 uncultured Rhodospirillaceae bacterium
GTCCACATTACCACGCCTTTCTTCTTTGAAATTTCATCCAACACCCGCTCAAAGTATTTTATTCGAAACGGTGTGCCGGAGATATAAGGGTGAACTGCAATGGCCATTACCCGCGCATTTTCTTGTCCCTCTTGGTATAGACGTTCAAAATTATCAAGGCACCGATCATAGAACTCAGGGGCCTTGTGATGCTGAACGATCATCATGGGAATATCATTTAACTCCACGGTATAAGGAATCGAGATAAGTGGTCCGTGCTCAGTCTTAACCTCAAAAGGCTGGTCATCCATCGGAAAATCTGCGACGTACTCAATCCCAGCAGCTTTTAAATGATCGGGAGTGTCAAACGTTTCCGTCAACCCGGGACCCATCCAACCTCTCGGCGGTTTGCCCGTGAAGTTAGTTATCGCCTCCATGGTCTTCGCAATGTCCGCGGGCTGATCTTCAATCAAGTGCGTGGGACGCTGGTGATAAGCATGACCCAAAAACTCCCAGCCGGCGTCATGTGCCGCTTGAGCAAGTCTTGGATACTGCTCACACACCGACCCGTTGACTGATAAAGTGGCCGGAATACCCCTCGACGTCAGCGCCTCGTAAAAACGCCAGAAGCCAACCCGCATTCCATATTCTTGCCACGACCAATTGGGGATGTCCGGAATGTGAACTTGACCACCGGGCGGCGGCAAAACAGTGCGCGCCATGGGTTTATTTATGTCCCAGTTTTCGATATTGACAATAACCCAAACCGCCACGCGTTTATCATTGGGCAACGTTAGCGGTTTACGATCTATCATGGCAGAATAGTCGATACGTTCGCGCGGCTTCATAACCATAGCTTTTCCCTCCGGCACTAAACGAGAATAATCAAAACAGGGCTTTCGGACTATTGCATTTGGTTACGATTGATAAAGGCACAAGAGGTAAATGTGCCCAACTGTTATTCCATTAAACTCGGCAAATAAAGCGGTAACTCTGGGATCATAACCATTAAGAGAACGAGGATTAAATCACACAGAAGAAATGGCGCAGCAGCGAGCGCGACTTCTATCAAGGTTGTACCTCGAGGTGCCATTCCCAGCATTATAAATAACAGTAGTCCAAACGGGGGAGTGGTCTGGCTCATTTCCAATGCAATAAGAACGATGAGCGAGAACCAAATCAGATCAAACCCTAATGTTTGCGCGAGAGGATAGAAGATCGGAACTGTGATGAGCATCATCGAGACTGGGTCCATAAACATCCCCAGCATCAACAGCACGAGAAACATTATTGCCAGAATGACGTAAGGTCCAACCGAGAAGCTTGTCGCGAACGCGAGCATCCCTTCGCTCGCGCCAGACAAGGCAAGAAGCTGACTGAACACGGTCGAATTCATTAGGATGAAGAAAACCATGCCCGCCGTTCTAACGGTACCCATTAACGAAGTTTTAAAGGCTTCCCATGTGAAGGCCCGAAAGAGCACGGCCAAGATCACTACACCAAGCACACCGAATGACGCAGATTCTGACGGTGTGGCCCAGCCAAGAACTATGAAACCCACCACCATAAAGACAACGAGGCCCATCGGAAGAATATTTACACATACCTCGTAAAGCTTTGCCTTTAGGGATATGGGATCAACATCGTAGGTTGGCGCGCCCTCGGGATCCAACTTTAATTGTAAGGTAATCATTCCCGCGTACAGCGAGGCCAAGACCAACCCCGGCAATAAGCCAGCCACCAAAAGCATTCCGACATCGACATTGGCTATGCTGGCAAGAAGTACACCGAGTGACGACGGCGGAATAATCATCGCGAGGCCGCCGGTACCCAAAATAGGCCCCATCGACATTTTTCCGTTGTAGCCTCGACGCCTCATTTCAGGCACCAGGAGCGAACCCAACATGGCTGTGTTGGCCATTGTCGAGCCCGTTAACGTGGAAAACAACGACCC
>CAZOHS010000031.1:2033-22278 GCA_964579285.1 uncultured Rhodospirillaceae bacterium
ATCATAAAGGCGATTGCCACGGGAAACCCGCTCGCCATTAATACAACTAGAACGCCAATCAAAAGCGTTCCTGCCGAATACCATTCCATCAATAAACCTTCTACTTACACGCTATCTTTTACTTCACCCAAGTCGTAGCTGTAGAAAGTCTTCGGCCCAATGAAATAAAGACTAAATTCTAACGCCACGAGAAGAAAGCATATCGGCATCGGCAAAAACAATGTCCAATACGGCATGTCGATGCCTCTTATATCGGGCTCCTGACTTGCCCACGCTTCCAGGAAAAGTTCTGTCGCGTAATAACAAAAGAGCAAACAAACGGCCATGCATCCCAGATATACAATTTTGGCAAGCCACCACTGCAGCTTTCTGGGGAGAACCGATACCAGTGCTTCAATGGTAACGTGCCCTCGGTGTCGCACTAAATAAGGCGCACAGCACATTGCAAAATAAAGCAGAGCGTACTCTACAACTGACAGTGTAAACGCGGGCGGCGTAAAGCCCATTGTCCGCATTGATACGTCGATAACAATATTCACGAACATACACGCGACGATGGCGCAGGCGAACACCGCCAGCGCCATCGACAACCGATCCAAAAGACGGTCAATCAAGTGCATTGTTTATACTACTCAGCGTGGAATATTAATTATTCCTTATACATTTTTGCTTTCAGTTTGCCTCCAAATTCAGGCGACCGCTTAGCTAACTGCTCCCAGATCGCGCCGTGAGCGATTGCCAAATATTTTTTTGCGGCTCCACCCTTAAGCGCAATGTCTTTTACGCCAGCGCCATGAAGGACTTTTTCCTCTTTAGACCGTTGTGCTTCCATAAAAACTGGTCCGGATTTTTCATACGCAACCGCCGTTTGGTTGATGAGATCCCGCGCCTTCTGAGAAAGCTTATTATAGAAGTTGAGGTTCATCGTTTCGACCGAGTTTGTTACATAAAACGCTGGGGTCACTCGATATTTTACAATTTTATGCAAGCCTAGCGGCACGATTGCCACGTCAGGCCAGCCAAATCCGGAAACAACACCGCGCTGAATACCGGTGTATATTTCGCTTGATTTCATGTTAATTGTCGACGCGCCCAACGCATTGAAAAGCGGTCTGTAAGTCCCTGTTGCCCGCATTTTAACGCCGCTAAGATCCGGGACACCATCCTTATCAAACTTCGGCATCATCATCAGATACATGTTATATTTCGTCTTATTTGGTCCCCAACCAATGAGGCGGGCGCCGACCTTTTTCTTAAAGACTTCCTGGAGTATTTCCCAGCCACCGTTTGTGCGAATGTCTTGTATCGAAACATTCGACGCTAGGAAGGCATAACCTTCTGGGACCGCACCTATATAATAGGAAATCGGCGAATGCAGCCAATCAAATTGACCGCGCTGAAGCGCCTTTGCGGCTTTACGCGGCGGAACGACACTGTGCCCACCGAGGTATTTCATCTCGACGACGCCCTTACCGTTTGCGTTTAGTGGCGCCAACATATTTTTCAAAAAACACTGTGTGATAGTATTCGTGCGTTTCAGTCCTGACACGGCTTTGATATTAGTCACCGCACTTGCCGAAGACACGAAAGCGCCGGCGGCTAATACACCTATTCCGGCGGTTAATAACTTTTTATAGACCTGCATTCAATAACCTCCAATGTTGCTCATCTGGTTGTTTTTATTTTGACGCTATAGTGCCGATTGTTTATTCCCATGTCAAATAGTCCAGGTATGCGGTAAGAAGAAAAAACCTAAAAATTAACATTGTTTTCAATGGGTTAATGGTTATTCAATATTATGGATGCTCAGTCATAGAACGCAAAACGTTACCCATACGGTTACGTATGGGTAGTTTTTACTGCGTTCTGGGATCGTGAGAACCAAAAACATCGGTAAGTTCAGTTCCTTATATCTTGTAAGAACCAGTCTATCGGAAGGGGAACTCCAAGACCCTCCGCCTTTGCTCGTTCGTAGACCAGGCGACCAACTGCTGCAAATTGAATGCCCGCAGAAATATTGTGAAAAAAAATCAATTCACCGTCATTCTCACGTCCAGGCGCTTGACGCGCCGTAATCGGCGGCAACTCTTCAAACTCGGTATCCTTGTAGCGTCGACGGTAATGTTTATCCATGGGCCGCCGTGCCCGGTCCTCTGGAGAACCCATAACGAAGTCATTTAATTTTGTATTTGAGGTTATGACCACTCGATCACAGACGTCATAAGTTTCAGCATCAATTTCATCATGTCGAACATTCACGATGAGCGCCCCCGGTTTAAGTAACCCGACCATATTCGCTGTAAAAATAGGCACCCGGGAATCTGTGCAAAGAGCCGCGATATCAACACCCTCCATTGCCGCTTCTTTCTCCGACACCGGAATTACAGTTATACCAAGCTCATTAGACATTTCAGCGGCAAAACGCTCACAATTTTCGACGGTTGGACTATAAACCAGGCATTTCTCAATATCTCTGACAACTTTTATTGCGCGCAAATAGGACCTCGCCATGCCGCCCGAGCCCAGCATGCCGACAACTTTCGAGTTTTCTCTTGCCAAATATTTGACCCCGACACCCGTGGTAGCTCCAACCCTCTCATGCTGAATAATGCCATCGTTAAGCATGCCGATTAGCTCTCCATTGGAGGTATCTATCAACAAGATAAAGCCGCAATAACTGCCGGGTTCAACGCAATGCCATTCCTCGGTTATCGCACCATTATATTCCTTCCAAGTAAGGATATCCGACTTAAATCGAAATGCGAGCGTCGGCGGATCTGATATTGCACCGATAAGAGAACCCCAACGGTAGTAATCCCCATCGCGTGCGGTAGGCGACCACATATCGGTCCTCGTCTGAAACATCGCCATGCCTTCCGCATATTGGCGGAACGCTTTTTCCACAGCATCGATTGCCTCATCAGTTTTTAAAACGCGGCCAGTAACGTCGTTGTTTATGAGCAAAGGCATAAATTTCTCCCTCTCTTGAGTATTTAAACGGCCGACCTCTCAATAGCAGCGCGTATGTTATTTGGGGACATAGGCATCGAAATATCCCGTACGCCCAAGGGGCCCAAAGCATCGAGCACCGCATTCACCGCCACTATCGGCGATATTGCAACACCGGCTTCACCGACGGCCTTTGCACCGAGAGGATTCACTTTCGTCGGCACCGGGTTAAATTCGCAAGTAAAAATAGAAGCGGGCAGATCCCCAGCGCGGGGGAGACCGTAATCCATGAATGAGCCGGTAAGTATCTGACCCGTTTCTTCGGCGTAGATGATATGTTCGGAAAATGCTTGCCCCAGACCATGAACAACACCGCCGTACAGTTGGGCCTCTGCCAAAACCGGATTTACGGGAGTTCCGCAATCATGCACCATAATATAACGGTCAACCTGAACGGCGCCCGTATCGGGATCAACTTCTAGTTCGCAACAGTGGGTCCCGTTTGGAAAGGTAAAGGCACTCGGCGTAAATCTGTCCCGGGCCGCTATTCCGCCGGCTGACGCTACGATTTCACCAAAAGGTATCGAGCGATCTGTCCCGGAAACGACGTAGGAACCATCCGTAAATTCAATGTCTTCAGGAGCAACTTCCAGTAAACCTGATGCAACCCCTCGCCCGATATCGATAATACGATCGGTGGTTTCCGCCACAGCCGATCCGCCCACAATTATAGAACGACATGCGCCTGTACCCGTACCGTAGGCAATCTCTTCCGTGTCCCCTTGAAACACCCTTACCTTATTCATGGAAAGCCCGAGCTTCCCCGCTATTATTTGACAATAAATTGTTTCGTGTCCCTGTCCGTTCGACATCGACCCGATACGCAACGCGATGTGGCCGTCGGGGTCACAACGGATATCCGCTTCTTCATCCAAGCCAAACCCTAATGCTTCAATGGTATTTCCAAGCCCAAACCCCCGCAGCAGACCTTTGCCTTTCGACAATTCACAACGCGCCTTATATCCATCGCGATCCGAAAGTTCGATTGCCCGATGAAGATTTGCGTGAAAATCACCACAATCGTAATTAAGGTTTGTTATCGTGCGGTAGGGTAGTTGTTTGGACGACACAAGGTTTCGGTCCCTGAGTTCGACCCGGTCAATTCCCAAGGTGTTCGATGCAGCATCCATCAAACGCTCAGGAGTATATTGACCTTCCGGTTCGCCGGCGCCGCGGATTGGGCAAGAGGGGACCGTATTAGTCAGGACGCCCCACGCTTCAAGATATCCAACTCGGACATCGTAGACCGACGGGGCAATTTTAATCGAATTTCTTATTGGGTTCGCCGCACGTGGCGCAAGATAAGCGCCCAGGTTTCCGAGGTTTTTAACCCGGATTGCGAGAAGACGGTAATCACTGTCAAACGCGTATTCAGCGTCCGACACTAAATCACGGGAATGTACGTCGGACATAAAAGATTCTAGACGACCCGAGATCCAACGTACGGGCCGTGAAACTCGGCGTGACGCCCACAACACCAGAACTTGTTCGGGATACACTACGTTTTTTGCGCCGAAGCCACCACCCAACTTTGGCACCACAACTCTAATTTGCTCAGGCTCACATCGAAAACAAAACTTTGCCAGTGTATTCCTCACCGGATGCGGCTTCCCCGCCGTCGCATATAGCGTGAATTTCTGCGCACCGTTGTCCCAATTACCTATATATCCACGCGTTTCAATTGGCGCGCCCACGCCCCGGTTCTGAACGTGTCGAATACCCACCACGTGTGCCGCCGCACCAAACACACTGTCAGTTTTTTGTTTATCACCGACGGCCATTTTGAAACACACATTATCGGGAAACATCGGATCGATAGTAGGCGCACCCTTTAATACCGCATCTTCAACACGAGTAACGTTAGGTAATTCCCGGTAGGTAACGGCGACCGCTTCGGCACCATCAAGCGCACTATCCATACTTTCGGCGATCACCATCGCAACAATTTGGCCAACAAATACAACCCTGTCGGTAGCCATCGCGGGTTGAGGCCGGGAGATTTGCGGGTCTCCCAATTCTATATCACTATCTTCTTCTTTTTTTTCCATCACGGGCCATATTTCCCAGGGGATACCGCCAATCCCGTCGGCCTTCAGTTCGGTGCCGGTCAAAATCGTAATCACACCTGGGACCGTGGCCGCGCGGCTAACATCGATGGAAAGCAAGTCTGCGTGTGCCTTTTCAGAGCGCACAAAGGCGACGTGGCTCTCACCCGGTAATTTTAAATCATCAAGGAAGTGAGCCGTACCACGCAACAAGCTGTCGTCTTCGATGCGCAGCACCGGCTCGCCAACTAAAGAGCCCGCTCCTGGATGACTGTATTTCTCTTGCATAGTATCCTCATAGATGGAAGGCTCTTCGGAGACAACGGATCTCGTATTTCGTGGACAGTATAAACAACTTACCGCGAACTCTTTGCCGGAAAAATTCTAAAGGCCTATAATCTGAATAACATTAGGGTCGCAAGCATCGACAGCACCCTATAAAAGCCTACAAACCGCCGAGGGTAGGAGAAAAGTAATGGAACGCACATTCGCTAAAGAAGTTGAGTTATTGCGTCGTGGCGACGGAGAACATTTTGAGGGTGAAGGCATTTTAGCTATCACCAAAGCTCTACTCCAGTCAGGCGTCTCCTATGTGGGCGGGTACCAGGGCGCGCCCGTCTCACACCTGATGGACGTGCTCACTTCGGACTCAAAGGGCCTTATGGCGGAACTAGGCGTACATACAGAAGTGTGTGCAAACGAAGCTGCCGCATGCGCAATGCTGGCCGCCTCCGTTAATTACCCTATCAGAGGTGCGGTTACCTGGAAATCAACCGTCGGAACTAATGTTGCGTCCGATGCCCTCTCCAATATTGCGTCCGCGGGCGTAATGGGGGGAGCCCTAATCGTGCTTGGAGAAGATTATGGGGAAGGTTCCTCCATTATTCAGGAGCGAAGTCACGCTTTTGCCCTTAAATGCTCGGTATGGCTGGTTGACCCACGCGTCAATCATCCTCGTATCGTCGAGCTCGTGGAGAAGTCTTTTGAATTATCAGAGGCGAGCCATACGCCCGTGATGATGGAGTTTAGGATACGCGCCTGTCACGTAACAGGCCGTTTCCAGACAAAAGACAATAAAAAACCGCGATATTCTATGAACGATCCGATACCAGAGCCTGACTATAACCTTGACCGGATCGCCTTACCGCCTTCCACATACCTACAAGAAAAAATGAAGGTAGAGACACGGTTCCCTGCCGCAATAAAATTTATTCGAGAAAATCGTCTAAATGAATTCTTCGATGGTGACTGTAAGGACGTCGGCATCATATGTCAGGGCGGGCTCTACAATTCCGTCATCCGCGGGTTACAGCAGTTAGGTTTGGCAGACCCATTCGGAAAAGCGCAAATTCCAATCTATTGTATGAATGTCACTTATCCAATGATACCCGAGGAAGTCAGCGAATTTTGTGCCGGGAAACGAACGGTATGCATCGTTGAAGAAGGCTTCCCGGACTATTTAGAACAAGCCTTAAACGCAACTCTTCGAAAGGCTGACCTGAACACGACCATCGTCGGCAAAGACGTATTCCCCAAAGCAGGAGAGTATCAATCCGAAGTCATGATGAATGGCCTCGCGAAATTCGTTGAGGGAGCAGCTCCAAAAGGAGTAGACCTAGCTCCGGTTGCGTTCGCAACTAAGGCCGTCGCGGACAACAAAGCGCTGGCTGCGGAACTACTTGGCTCTCCGATCCCCAAGCGTCCACCGGGTTTCTGCACGGGTTGCCCTGAACGACCAGTGTTTTCAGCCCTTAAGCTGGTGGAAAGGGACCCAGAGGTCGGGAAGATGCATATTTCAGCAGATATCGGTTGTCATACATTTTCCACATTACCTCCCTTCAATTTAGGAAACACCGTTACCGGCTATGGGCTTGGGCTCGCAAGCTCCGCCGGGATCAAAGACAATATGAAGGGCCACACAATTTCCATAATGGGCGACGGTGGTTTTTGGCATAACGGGCTCGCCACCGGAATAGCGGGCGCCGTATATAACAAACATGACAACCTACTTATCGTTATGGCGAACGGCTATTCTTCCGCAACAGGCCAACAACAGTTGCCCTCTTCTACCGCGGGAGGTCTCAGGCAACCTGACACAGTCGTTCCCATAGAGAATGCCTTGAAGGGGGTTGGTGTAAAGTGGATAAAAAAGCAATACACCTACCGCGTTGGGAAAATGCGGAAACTCATAAAAGAGGCATTAACGTCGACCGATAAAGGGCTGAAAGTCATTATTGCAGAAGCCGAATGTCAGGTGGCGAAGCAACGGCGAGAAAAACCTGTCATCTCCAGAATGTTGAAGTCAGGTAAACGCGTAGTGCGGACCCGCTTTGGTGTTGACGAAGACACCTGCACAGGAGACCACTCATGCATTCGATTGTCAGGGTGTCCTTCGCTTTCCGTTAAGCCAAATCCAGACCCGCTGCGCAAGGACCCCGTAGCAAGCGTTCTAAATTCCTGCGTTGGCTGTGGTTTATGTGGAGAAGTTTCAGACGCCGCAGTACTGTGTCCATCGTTTTTTAAGGCGGAGATTGTTCAAAACCCAAATGTCCTAGACCGAATAATGTATCAAATACGGACCGCCGTAATTCATATGTTCCAGGGGCCTAATGATCAAAGACCTCAAGCAGACAACCCAATACCCGAAGCCCGGATAGCAGCAGAATGAGCATTCTTCCGGAACGCCCAATATCAATGGTCATCGGAGCTCTCGGTGGCGAGGGAGGTGGCGTGCTCACCGCGTGGGTAGTGCGGGCGGCAGAGATGTGCCGGTACCCAACCCAGTCAACATCTATTCCGGGCGTCGCACAACGAACAGGCGCCACCAGTTATTATATTGAAGTGTATCCAACACCGCATGAAACGCTTGAACAAAAACAGTTGGTCATGGGTTTATATCCAGCCCCCGGGCATATGGATATTGTTATCACGTCTGAACTAATGGAAGCAGGGCGTATGATTGAAAACGGTATGGTTACGCCAGACCGGACAACACTCATAGCGTCAACTCACAGGGTTTATTCAGTCCTCGAAAAATCGGCCATGGGTGACGGGCTTTTTCGCGCAGACAAGCTCGACAATGCCGCCCAAAAACTTTCCAAACGTGCCATTCTATTTGATATGGCTACCCTAGCCGAAAACGAAGGCACAGTTCTCAACGCTATCGTCTTGGGCGTTATAGCCGGCTCCGGAGAATTGCCCATTCCTCAAGAGAATTTTTCCGCTTCCATACGGGAGTCCGGGGTCGCAGTTGAGTCCAACCTGAAAGGTTTTGAAATAGGGCTAGCGTACGTACGGGGTGAATTTGAACTACCAGAAGCGCCCCCGGAAAAGAAAGTGCGTACCCCTAAACCAAGCGCTGAAACCCTTCTTTCACGGGTACAATCAACGTACCCAGCAGAAGCACAGCCAATAATTAGTGAGGGTGTAAAGCGTCTCGTTGACTACCAAAACCCAATCTACGGAGCACTTTACCTAGACCGGCTCGATTCGGTCCTTTCGACCGATCAAAAAAGAAACGGCGAAAATACCAATTGGGCACTTACGATAGAAACTGGCCGCTATCTCGCTTTAATGATGTCATACGAAGATATTATACGCGTTGCGGATCTAAAATCGCGGCGTTCCAGGATGGATAGAGTAAAGTCAGAGGTGATGGCCAAAAGCAATGAACCCGTGCGTGTTACTGAATTTCTTAAACCGGGTTTTGACGAGATTACATCCGTGATGCCACCGTGGCTCGGGCGTCCCATTATGAATTGGGCACGTGGCAACAATTGGGCACGTAACTTTAATTTTGCAATGCGTGTTAGGAGTGACAGAATAAACGGATTTCTGCGCCTTTGGACACTTTCCAAATTGCGATTTTTTCGACCAAAAACGTATCGTTACAGTGAAGAACAGAAAGCGATCGAGGGCTGGCTACAAACCGTAAAAGAGGCAGCCGATCGACACTACAAGTTGGCGGTCGAAATAGCCGAACTAGCAAACCTCAGAAAGGGGTACTCGGATACCCATAAACGCGGGCTCGAAAACTTTACGCGTATTATGAACGAAATCGCCATCCCCTGTTCCACTGCGTCCAAAGACCCAAATTGGGGTACGGACGCGATCGCGCAAGCCCGGGCCGCAGCTTTGGCCGACCCGGACGGAGACGCACTAAACAAGGTGATGGAGTCACTTAACGTAGAGCCATCGAGCGCGGCGGCCGAATAACCTAGACCCCAATCGAAACACAATAGTTTCTCGTTCAGGTAACGGTTTATCTGAAGATAAGCGTTGTTGTTAATTTATACATTGGCTGATAACGTTAAAAGAAAAATCAAAAATTTATACAGAAAAGAAGGGAGTACATCATGTTACGTGCGAAGAGTTTTGCTGCAGTTCTGAGTAGTACCTTTCTACTTATTTCCGCGCCGTTTCTTACCACGCAAGCAGAGAGCGCCACTTTGAAAATGGCACACTGGCTGCCGCCCATACATCACTTGACGGATGATTATGCGCAATGGGCTAAATCAATCAATGCCGCGTCGGGAGGAACGTTGACCATCAAAGTGGATAAATCTCGCCTTGGAAAACCGCCGGGACAATACGACCTTGCTAAAAATGGCGTGCGGGATCTTGCGTGGTGCAGCGCGGGTTATACCCCGGGTCGCTTCCCAATGCTTCGAGCAGCAGAAGTTCCATTTGCCACTCCGAATTCTGTCACTGGAAGCCCCGCTCTGTATAACTGGTATACCCAAAATGGACTAGACAAGCAGGAATTTAAAGACACTAAATTTATCACCGCATTCGTTCATGGGCCCGGCCTGTTACATAGTAAAAAGGCGATAAAAACCCTTGAAGATTTAAACGGCGTCAAGATCCGGGTTGGCGGCGGTGGCGTACCCATAGCCAAAGCCCTGGGCGCAGTCGCGGTCGCAATGTCAGCAACCAAGGCCCACGAAAGCCTGCAACGCGGCACCACGACCGCAGCCTTCTTCCCTTGGGAAGCAATGCGCGGCTTTAGGCTAATGAAGCTCGTGAAAGAGCACCTCATCGTCCCTGGTGGCCTATACACAACATCCTTCTATGTCACCATGAACCTAAATTCGTGGAACAAATTATCGGCAGCCCACAAAAAAGTGATGATTAATGTTGGCGGTGCGGCTGGGTCGAAACAAATAGCCGGTGGATGGGACCGAGCGGACACGATGTCAAAGAAGGCCGTTCAAAATTCTAAAGACCATACGATCCGCACTATTTCTTCAGCCGAACAAAAGCGTTGGGCTAAAAAACTCGATTTTGTGCGCCAAACATGGATAAAAAAAGCTAATGCCAAGGGGCACGACGGGAAGAAGCTGTTAGGCCAACTTCTGGGCATGATGTCTCAGGCCCAATAAACGACTAACGGCAAAAGTCAGAGCCTACACGTGAGAGACCGTTTAATCTCGTGCAACGGGCGAGCCACAATGTGGCTCGCCCGAGCAGGCTCGGTGGGCCTCGCCACGATCATGGTTCTCACCTTTTGTGACGTTATTGGTCGATATGTTTTTAACAACCCAATCGTTGGTACGGTTGAGGTGACAGAGTTGCTCATGGGCATGATGGTGTACCTGGGGGTTGGCTTAACCACTCAGACACGAGGGCACATTAGAGTTGATATTGTGATCAATTTGTTTTCACCGCGAACACGCGCGCTTCTTGATGTACTTACCCTCTCATTGAGTATTTTGTTAGTCTTTTTGATGTGCTGGCATCTCTGGTTAAAAGCGGGAATTATAATTGATAAAAATGACTTAACCCAAATTTGGGAATGGCCGGTTTGGCCAGCAGCATATGTAATGGCAGCTGCGAGTCTTCTTATGCTTACATCATTAATATTTCAGCTTTTGCATGGTTTAAATGACCTCATGCAAAACACGAGCACACCCGGAAAACCTTGAAGGCATGCTCTAAATGGACCCCACTACCATCGCAATTGCAGTCATGGTGTTACTGTTTGTTTTACTGGCAGCGGGAATGCCGATTGGTTTCGCGATGGCTGGGGCGGGTTTCCTAGGCAGTCTCCTTCTAATTGACCTTAATGCTGCGCTTTCTCTTCTCGGTCAAACAGCCTACGAAACACCGATCACCTATGACCTTTCGGTCGTCCCGCTGTTCGTTTTGATGGGATATTTTGCGACAAATTCAGGCCTCTCAGAGGGACTTTACCGCGCCTGTTATACCTGGCTTGGACATCGTCGTGGTGGTCTCGCGCTCGCGACTATTGGCGGTTGTGGTGCTTTTGCAGCAATCTGCGGCTCTAGTTTAGCTACCGCGGCGACAATGAGCCAGGTCGCGTTGCCCGAAATGCAGCGGTACAAATATGACGACCGACTAGCAACGGGTTCTATCGCTGCCGGCGGAACTATTGGGATATTAATACCTCCGAGTGTCATATTGGTTTTGTATGGAATTCTTACGGAAACAAGTATTTCGGAATTATTCCTCGCCGGTATCATACCTGGGATCTTAACCGTGATCTTTTTTATGATCACCGTTTCAATTCTCACTCACTTTTATCCAAAATTGGGGCCGCGCGGTGAGGCTATGTCGGCCATGGACAAAATTAGAGCCCTGAAAGATGTTTGGGGAACCGTTCTGCTTTTCACACTCGTAATTGGTGGTATCTATTTAGGCGTCTTTAGCCCTACAGAAGCTGCCGGTATTGGTGCGATGGGGGCTTTGGGCCTCGCATTATTGGCCAGACGTATGACGGTAAAAGTATTTTTTCGTTGTTTACTGGATACCGTGAAAACATCAGCGATGATCTTCACAATACTCATTGGCGCCATAATGTTTAATAATTTTCTGGTGCTTAGCGCCGTGCCAGATGCCTTGGGCGAATGGATCACAACACTGCCGCTGAGCCCCCACGGCATATTGATTGTCATCCTTCTGATCTATCTCGTTCTTGGGTGTGCCCTTGATTCATTGGCAATGATCCTCTTGACGATCCCCATCTTCTTCCCAGTGGTTCAGAACCTACAATTTGACGCCGTTTGGTTCGGCATCATCGTCGTAATGGTTGTAGAGCTAGGGCTCATTACTCCACCAATTGGAATGAACGTTTTTATCATCAAAGGCATGGTTCCCAACGTTCCACTGAGTGCAATTTACGTTGGGGTTTTACCTTTTGTAGTGGCACAAATTTTACTGATTGTCCTCCTTATGGCACTGCCAACGCTGGCGTTATGGCTACCCGCTACGATGGGTTAACCTCCCCCCAGAAAATTTACACCTGTTTTTTATAGATATTCCCGTATTCAAAGCAGACCTAGCCACAAACCAAAGTGGCCTCCCAATCCAGCGCCTTTTAATTTTCTTAAGCTCCAAGACCAAATAACCTCGACGCATTCAAACCAAGTATATTGCGTTTCGCTTCCTCATCCAAAAACGGGAGGTCGGCAATAACCGTGGGTAGATCAAAATCCCAATGTGGCCAATCTGACGCGTAAAGAAGCTGCGTCGGTGCATTTATAGCCTCAAACGTTGCCTCCAGGAGTTTCATATTTGTCCGCTCCATAGGCTGGCAGGTGAAATACATCTCTTTAATATACTCACTAGGCAAGCGTTTAAGGTTTGGTGCTTCCGAAGAGCGCATCATATATTCGCTATCCAATCGTTGCTGCACAAATGGCAACCAGGAGAGCCCTGACTCAATCCAAACAACCGGCAATTTGGGAAACCGCTCAGGCAACCCATTTATGACCCAATTCGTCATATGAACGATGTTGCAAAGTGCAAACGAGATGGCGTGCATAGATATGAAGCGGTTTAGCTGTCCCATATACCCGTCCGTTGGCCAATGCGGACCCGCGTGAAAACCGAGAGGTTTTCCTGTTTCCTCTATCATTCTATATAAACGCATGTACTGATTATGGTGGACCGGCTTGTACCGAACAGAAGTCACCATGAAACCCGAAACTTTAGGGTGGTCAGCATAAGTCTCGACAATACGTTCGCAGGCCGACGGTTCGGAGAACGGCAGATACAGCATCGAGTGAATACCGTCATTAGTAGAAAGCACATTCTCCGTAAGCCACTTGTTATAACCCTCCGCAAGGCCCACCTCTACTTCCACCTCGGGGTGAAGCCCCAATGACAACATTGGAGTCGGGAATGTAATCTGATAATCGACGGCCATACACTCCATCGCTCTACGGATTAACACAACATCTCTATGCACCCCGTCTTCGGGCTCCACCACTTCTTCAAGACCTTGGTCATGAGTAACACGACCCGCAATACTTTGATTATTGGGATACCCTCCCCCGGTCATTATTCCAGGATAAAGTTGGCCGTTTCGCTCAAAACTCCCAGCAATTTGGCGGACAACATCGCTTGGAATTTCGGCTACTACATCTGCCCAGGACTGGGTTTCAAAATGGTGTGCGTCAACATCCACAATTAGCCAGTCCTTCAATCCCCGCTCTTCTACCGCGCGCTTTGCACGCGCCAAGGTTTCCCGGGTATCAGAGCTCTTTCCAAGTTCTTTGAGCTCTCTTAAAGGTTCCAGTCCACTATCCATGATGTTTCTCCAAGCATTTAATGGGACATTAATACAGGTAAATCGGCATTCTGTAGAACGTGACGCGTAACACCTCCTAAAATAAGCTCACGGAGGCGACTATGGGAATAGGCTCCCATAACAAGCAAATCCGCGCTGACACGCTCTACCTCCTCAAGCAGCACCTCACCGACAAGACGGTGATCGGGTGCTATTTCTACAACCTCCGCGTGAATCTCATGCCAAGACAGGTACTTCGCAATATCTTGAGGTGGAGGCCCCTGTTTAGCGCCAGTCATCACGTTAACAATTGTTACAGAACGAGACAATTCTAGAATGGGCAGAGCGGCGGCGACTGACCGCGCGGAACTTGTGCTCTTGTTCCACCCGATGACAACTGCTTCCCCAATCGATTTTGGTGTATCCGGGGGTGCAATCATAACAGGTCGCCCCGTTCGGAAAAGCGCTGCTTCTGCCGCTACTTCCCCCAGGGTAGTTTGCTCCGATAACGGTCGACCAACCACCACCATGTCGTATGCACCGCCTCGGCTAGCCACGATTTTAGACGGCATGCCATCTAAAACTTCCCAGGAACACGACGGTAATTGCGCCGGAAGCGCACTTTCACGATATTCAATATTGTTTTCTTTTAGCATCTCGTCGAAGCGTTTACGGGCTAATATTTGTTTTTCCAAACGATCGTGTTCGTATTCGTCCTTCAACTCCACATGTACAGCTTCGAAAAGGCCCAGAGCACTTGCGGGTAAAACCTCAGCCATGTCGCCACGTATAAAGACGCAATCAGCGTGTCCACCAAAACAAAGCGCCACCATAAGCGCCGTCCCGATAGCACTTTCGTCGTAGACTATATCTCCGACAGGCACCAAAATATTTTTGATCGCCACCGATTGTCTCCTACGGGCCGTAGTGGAATCGAAGTTTACCCTATTTTTTCGGGGAAGCGAGCATTTTACCTGTTCCAATGAACTGGATACCTATCGGTAAGACACGGCCCTATAGGTCAAAAAAGAATAGCTTATGGCAGGTAGCTCACTATCGTATCACGAATTTTCAAACCTTTCAGGGAGGTTTTCTAAAACGCTCACGCGTTTGTTTCGTTTTTTTTTAATGATCCTGATCGTGTTTGTCTCTCATCTGGGCCTGGATAATCCCATGGCTCCGGAAGGTATCAGTTCCATCATAACCTTCCTACAAACCTACAATCGGCATGTCTCCCAATCGGAATAGCTATCTATATAAGCTTGGTGACTGCGTCTTCGACCACCGTGTCCTTGAAGTAATCTGGGTTGAGCCGCGTTGCGAAGCTTGCGGGGTTTTTGAATACGAAATCCTCGAAATTTTCTTCGGTCATCAAACCCTTTTCAACCTGTTCATAGGTCTCACTGAGAACTTCACCGAAATCTACCACGTCCCAATGGCCTATATCCGATGAGAACATGGCCTTCAGCTTGACGCCCAGCTT
Organism: uncultured Rhodospirillaceae bacterium; assembly: GCA_964579285.1. Taxonomy (GTDB): domain Bacteria; phylum Pseudomonadota; class Alphaproteobacteria; order MPNO01; family UBA830; genus JAYZQT01. The sequence continues at coordinate 17,101 of CAZOHS010000031.1, forward strand.
GTTCGCCTTGGTGTTGAAGGCGGTGTAGTTTAGGGCATCATCGGCCTCGCACCCAAAATACAGATTGTCCACAAACAGATCGCGGATGTCCTCCTTGCAGGTAATGTCGAGATGTTTCCAGTCATCAATGAAGGCCGGCGTTTCGCCTGGTGTCTTGCGACCGTCGCGCAAATAAGAGTCCTTGTTTTCCAGAAAGCGTTCGCCGGTCTGGCGTTCAGTGCCATAGAGATCGAACATTTCCACGGAAAGCTCCACATCCCAGTTTGCGGGATCGTGATATTCCAGTAGTTGGTCTACATTGCGTTTTTCCCAGAACTCGAAAAGATCGTTATAGAGCGCAGCCGCCCACCAAACGCCGCCTTCCAGAAAACCGATATTGAGTTCGGGGAAGCGACGCGTGACCCCGGACAGAAACAAGGCGCGCGCCGCCGCATGGCTCGCCGTTGCAAACAGGCCGAGCCGGTTGAACACATAATTGCTGGGAGAACCGTGAAGGCCGCCATAGTTGATGCTGTGGCCGGCCGGCGCGATTTTGAGCTCGACGCATTTGGCCCAGAACGGGTCGTAATCAAAGGGGCTATCGAGCGCGAGTGGCGTCCAGTGCCGAGCATAATCAGCGAGTTCAGGCGCGTTGGCGACCACTTCCGGGTGTGGCCGCAATACCTCGTTGCAGGTCATGGCCGCCCTCATACCCAGTTCGTTGACAGCGAATTCCAGTTCGCCAATGGCTTCGTCTGGCGTATGCATGGGGATCAGGGCGGCGGGTCGCATGCGCCGGCTGACATCCTTGAAAATTTCCGCGTTCATCATGTTCAGTGCGCGCGCGGCAGCAGCTCGAACTTCATCATCAGGCATCACCTGAATCCAAAACCCCAGCGTGCTGTATAGCGTGCTGAAATCGACGCCGGTCTCATCGAGCCGCTTCTCATACAGCCCTGGGAGCATGGTCGCCAGGCGGTCGATGGTATATTTCCCAGTATGGGCCTGCCAGAAATTGGACTTGGCATTGCCTGGCCGTGAGGTTTTCAGCGCCTTGTCGAAACGATTTACCAGATCCGATCCGCCGACTATTTTCAGAAAATCGGGCAGCACGAACCCGCATTCAATGATATGCGCATCGGCATCGATCACAGGATGCCCCAGTCGCTCGCGTAATTTCGACGATGGCGTCGATTTAACTTTATAGCCACTCATACTTGTACCACTTCCCTGTTATCGTTCAGTCTCTCTCAGATCGTTTTCGCTGCCAGAACGTCGTTATTTATGACGTAATGAGGTCTATCATTAGATTGTAATAAAATAAAGAAGATCACCAATTTTAATACAGTCTTTTAAAAACACCCATTATTCCCACACCCCAAGTTATTGTCACAGCGCCGTGTGTACCCACGGCTAGCACTTTTGTTTCGTGGACAGAGGAGTTTTGAGTAAACGCCTTCCTATCATTCTGGTGCCGTCTTCCGGAATGATTGGCGTTTAAGGATATCAGCATACCAACTTGCCAGGTTAACGTAGGTTTCGGACCACCCAGGAACGATGTTTATAAACTCCATGTAACCCAACGCACAAGCGACCGAGATTTCGCCCATTAAAGGTGGGTCGTTAAAATCACTTGCTGCGCTATCCAGGACCGAAAGCGCTGACTTTACCTTGCCCGTTTGGCGATCAACAATGTCTTGGGAACGGTTTTCGTCAGCCCTTCTATTCTCTTGAGAGACGACAATCACTGTGTCGCTGAGACCATCGCCCAACGCCTCAAGCGTAAGAACCTGCCATCGCTCCGGTTCAGATTTTGGTATCAAATCTCTACTGCTGGTCAAACTATCCACATAGGCGCATATTACCGGAGAGTCACACACGATATCGCCTGTATCAAGGATCGCCACGGGTACTTTACCGAGCGGATTGAAGTTTTGGAGATCACCACGTTCTTCACGCGTGATTTTTTTCCAGTCGACCTCATCATATACCCCCGTTTCGTGCGCAACGACGCAAACCTTGCGAGCGTACGGTGAATTATTTGTTACATAACATTTCATTTTAGGTTCCCTATTCGTTTTTGAACTTCTTTACCACGGAGTATTTTTGATTATCAATCACTTGTGAGGAATTACGAGGTTGGCAAGGCAATACTTCGCGTCGATATTTGCAGCCATTCCGTATAGATCGACACAAACGGTCACTTATGGTAGTTAATCCTCATTTTGCAAATATAAACAGACCTTTTAGGGAGGTTCTTATGAACTACTTTAAACTTGCACTTGGTGCTGCTGGGTGCCTCGCTTTTGCAACTACAGCCTCAGCCGCAACGGTTGGTATCGGTTCCACGAAAGCGGGTGCCGTTTCTCAGATAACGGCAACTATTTCCAAGGCCGTTTCGGAGCACGCGCCGGGCGTTCAAATGCGCAAGCAAACTATGGGCGGCACGCAGCAATACATACCCGTTGTAAACGCCGGTGAACTCGATTTTGGAATATCAAATATTCCACAATATTATATGGCTATCACTGGCACAGGACTTTCAAAGGGTAGCAAGTACGATAACCTCCGCCTGGTCACCACCATGATGAAGTTTACAATATCTGTTGTCGTACCCAAGAAGCTGGGTATCACCCATGTTTCCCAACTCAAAGGGAAACGAATGGCCGTTGGTTTTAAGGGTGCACCGATCTTCGTGAATATTTTCAAGGGCTTTCTGGCAACGGGAGACCTGACTGAAGCCGATATTAAACCAGTCCCCCAGGTAGGGCTCGTCCAACATTGGCGTTCATTCATAGCTGGAAAACTTGATTTCGCGTGCGCCGCCGCTGGATCGGGCTTTGTCAAGCAGATGCAGGCAAAAATTCCTGGTGGTGTTCGTCATGTTGGCTTTCCAAGTGACGCGGCTACCTTAAAGAAATTGCACAAACATTTTCCTTTAACAGAATTTTCCATCGTTAATCCCAGAAAAGGTCTAACGGGTGTTATCGAGCCAACTAACATGGTCACATATGATTACTTATTGTGGACGCACAAGAATATGTCTGACGAGATCGTCTATAAAGTAACTAAGGTCATGCACAATCATGAAAAACAGTTAAAAGAAGGCGGACCATTGTGGCGGTCATACAGGGCAAACGCACGCCTAGCAAAGTCCTACGGGGCGGACGTTCCGTATCATCCTGCCGCAATCAAATACTATAAGGAAGCTGGCCTCCTAAAATAAAGGCTGAACAATCTGGCTGTTTTCGACATCTAAACCGGTCAGTCTTAAAAGAAAGAGCGTCCGTTTCCAGGCGATTGGAGGCGGGCGCTCTATTTGTTCTCCTATTTAATGATCTTGCAGGGTGCCGACCTTTTTGTTCATATAAATTTTGGAACCATTTCAAACTTTTCATTAAGGACAATGCCATATGAGGCTAAAATCTGTCTTTAGAAACAGTAAGTTAAACCAGAGCGCCGCCGAAAACGACGACACAAATGAACGCGGGGCAAAGCTTCTTTCCGAACGCAAAGAATCGAAGGTCATCGCGGGAATTACGTTGGCTCTAGGTGCTGCAATCACGTTGATTGTTTTAACTTGGGCGATCGAGTTCTGGCTAAAATTGGGTTTTGAATGGTTCGACGAACATGCAATGGTCGCATGTTTGGGTCTCACATTGGCAATCATCTTTATGCGCTATCCACTTGATGGCAGTCGGGAAAGATTGTCCATACCATGGTACGACATCGCACTTGCGGGCCTTGCCTTCTGCACATGTGCTTACCTTGCGTATATATATGGCGATATTGAGGCAAATCCCTACAAAATGCGGCCGAAGATGTTCATTATCGGGATTATTCTTATTCCGCTGGTCTGGGAAGGTTTACGCCGGACCACTGGTTGGAGCCTGACCATCGTCTTCAGCGTATTTCTTGCGTACGCCTTCGTTGGACACCTGATGCCCGGCATGCTGAAGGGGCTTGAACAAAGCAACGTTAGGTTAATAGCAGAGCTAGGCGTAAGTAATGTCGCACTGCTCGGTCTTCCTATGAAAATTATAGTACTAACCGTTGTCCTGTTTATATGGATGGGCCAACTCCTTCTACATACAGGCGCTTCTCATTGGTTTACAGATGTTGCAGCCGCGCTGATGGGTCGTTCGCGCGGTGGCTCAGCAAAAATCGCCGTCGTCGCTTCGGGTCTTTTTGGATCTATTTCAGGATCCGCCGTTTCAAATGTTGCTTCCACTGGCGTCATTACCATTCCGCTAATGCGTCAAGCTGGATATGACGCCAAAAGTGCCGGAGCCATTGAGGCTGTCGCGTCAACTGGTGGGCAGATTATGCCCCCGATAATGGGGGCGGCGGCATTTCTGATGGCCGAACTTCTCGAACTTGAATATACAGAAATAATCCTGGCCGCCCTCATTCCGTCAGCACTTTATTACCTAGCCGTGTTCGTTCAAGCCGATTTGGAAGCCGCAAAAAAAGGTATTGCGCCTCTGCCTAAGGACAGAATTCCGCCAATACTTAGAGTTATGAAGGAAGGATGGTTCTTTATCCTTCCCTACATCATCCTGATTTACACACTCTTTTCGCTTAATCTCCCACCCCAGGAAGCCGCATTCTGGGCGGCTATTAGTGTCGCCATCGTCAGTATTATTTTTGGCTATAAGGGAAGCAGAATTTCGCCATCACAATTATGGGACTCGATTGCGGGAGGAGGCCGCGCATCGGCAGATATCGTTATAATTGGAGCCATGGCAGGAATTATAATCGCGATCCTTGACCGAACAGGCCTTGGTCAAGCACTTACGCTAATTCTTGCCTCTGTAGGCGAAGATAGCTTGTTCTTGCTTCTCATTCTTACCGCCCTAGTCTCTATCCTCCTGGGCATGGGTATGCCAACCTCAGCGATATACCTTTTACTCGCGACGATGATCGCACCGTCCTTAGTTAAGCTTGGCGTGAACCCGATCGCAGCGCATATGTTTGTGTTGTATTTTGGGCTTATGTCAATGATTACACCGCCCGTGGCAATCGCCGCGTTTGCGGCGGCGTCACTTGCCGGCTCCAAGCCTATGGAAACCGGCATGACGGCTGTGAGACTAGGCTGGATCGCCTACGTGATACCCTTCGTGTTTGTTCTGTCTCCTTCCCTGCTCGGTCAAGGCAGTACGGGTGATATTATATTGTCCGCGGTCACCGCTTTTATCG
>CAZOHS010000032.1:0-22083 GCA_964579285.1 uncultured Rhodospirillaceae bacterium
TGCATACCTAAACGTTTAGTCTTTAATGGTTGCATTCCATATTTTAAGAAAAATGGAAATAGAGCAATCAGCCCAAAGAAATTACGGAAAAAGGCAATCTCAAATGGGTGGAGATCTTCTCCGACATGTTTGATGCCGGCATGCATGCAAGAAAAACTTAAGGTTGCGGTTACCATAAGCAAGATGCCCCGCAAATGGCTGAATTGCGGGGCCGAGAAAAACGATAAAAATCCCAAGCAGTTTATCCGTATTGATTAAATACGTGACGTTGCAGAGCGTGTTTAAGTATTTCCTCCGGTCCTTCCGTTATCATAAAGGAGCGTGCATCTCGCCATAATTTTTCAATTGGAAAGTCAGTTGTCAGGCCCACTCCTCCATGCATTTGCATACACCGATCAGTAGCTTCGAAGGCTTTACGGTCTCCTATATATTTACACATATAGGATTCCCAGCGAATGTCCTCCCCGGCATCATATTTTGTTGCGGCGGAATAGATCATTAGACGCATCATGTGTAAGTCAGCATAGGTATCGACGAGCATCCATTGGATAGCTTGTCGCTCTGAGAGTGGTTTCCCAAACGTGACGCGGTCTTTAGCGTACGCTGCTCCCAGTTCGAGTGAACGCTCAATTGTTCCAATGCCTATCGCGCCGTGTCGGATACGTCCCATGGTGATCCAAGTTTGAGCCATGCGGAAACCATCACCTTCCTTCCCGACGAGGTTGGCGATAGGAACGCGGACGTCGTCAAAGGCCATTTCACATGGCTGGTCGTCCATCATCGTCTGTTGTTTTCTTAGTATTTGAACGCCGGGCGTGTCGGCGTCGACAATAATGCAAGATATACCGCCTCTGGTACCTTTTTCTGCATCCGTTACGCAGATTACCTGAAAGAAATCCGCTGTATCTGCACCGGTAATGAAGCGCTTAGTGCCATTGATGATATATTTGTCACCATCGCGTACGGCGGTTGTTTTCATTCCGGCAGGATCCCCCCCGGCATCCGGTTCAGTTTGTGCAAAGCCGGGCTTAAGTTTTCCTTCGACGCAGGGTTTTAAATACTTTTCGATTTGCTCGTCATTTGCATAACCAACTAACAGAGGGCTGACATCGGGTCCGAAGATCCATTTTTTTCTGCGTGGAAAGGCTATAGTTCTGCCGGTTTCTTCCCATATGACGGCACGAGCCAATAACCCCATACCGAGCCCGCCCAGAGACTCAGGGACGTCCACGGCCCAAATCCCAAGCTCCTTAGCACGGTCTTCAAGCTTAGCGCGAATATCGGGAACCATTTCGGGGCCATCGTAAGCTTCTCGTTCAATTGGGATGACCTCATTATCGATAAATCGTCGTAGCGTATCTTTTAGCATGCGTAGTTCTTCGGGAAGTTCGTATTCCATGTATGCCTCGGGTATTTGTCTACGCTTTAATGATGAACGATGGAGAGCAAACTGTCTATTAATGCCCATCTCTATTAATCTACGTTGCGCGTGATGTATAATGTGTATGAGAGTTTTAAGTCATGGGGTGTCATAATGGGTATGTTAATTGAAGGAGAATGGATTGATGACGATAGTAAATATCGCAATCCTACGGGCGGCGCGTTTGTCCGCCCGGATTCCGTTTGGAGAGACACAATTACTGCTGACGGGTCATCAGGTTTTAAGGCGGAACCGAATAGGTACCATCTCTTTTTGGCACCTTCATGCCCTTGGGCTCACCGGACCCAAATAATACGTCGTCTCAAAGGGTTAGAAGATATTATTTCCGTAACACTTTCGGATCGCCCGCGAGTAAAGAGTTGGGCATACACTCAGGGAATTGACGACATACAACCCGGCGAAAGTGGGGTTTTGGAATTGCATGAGGTTTATATACGGGCTGACCCACATTACTCAGGCCGTGTGACAGTCCCGACACTATGGGATCGCGAGGAAAAAACGATCGTCAATAATGAATCGGCCGAGATTATTCGGATGCTAAATACAGAGTTTGATGAATGGGGCGAGAAATCGCTCGATCTTTATCCAGAAATTCATCGAGAAGAAATTGAAACGCTCAATAAGCGAATTTATGAAACTATCAACAATGGCGTCTATCGGTGCGGGTTTGCTAAAACACAGCAAGCTTATGAAGACTATGTTGGGCCAATGTTTGAAACTTTGGATTTCCTCGAAGAGAGATTATCACGTCAACGGTATTTAGTTACGAATTATCCTACTGAGGCGGATTGGCGACTGTTTGTGACATTAATACGTTTTGACTTCGTTTATTTTAGTCATTTTAAGTGCAATATCAGGCGGATCCAGGATTATCCAAATCTTTGGAACTACACATTAGATCTTTATCAGCTCTCGGGCGTGTCTGATGTGGTGGACATTGATGGTATAAAGAAGGGCTACTATGGCGGGCAGGCGAATGTTAATCCGACAGGGATTGTGCCAGCCGGACCGGTCATAGACCTATGGACGGAGCATAATCGTGATAAATTTGCCGCGGCGGCCTGAGGTAAGGGGCCTGTAGATTATGCCCTAAATACTGCTTGGTCTATTGCCATGGCTTTCACCATTACGAAGACGTCACTGCCTGGCTTTATCTGAAGATCGTGCAGCGACTTGTGCGTGATTTGTGCCCAAATCACTTCGTTGCCAACTTGCACAGAGAGATCGACTTGGATTTCGTCTTTGTTCGTTATGTGCTGGACGGTCCCTGGAAAGATATTCAAGACACTTATGCCTTCGGGTTTTTTTAAAGCTATTGAGACGTCACGGGCCCGAATTCGAACCCGCACCCTGGCATTCACCTCGAGGTTTCTTGCGGGTACGCAAAACTCGCCGCTATCGAATGCGAGTATCGCGAGGCCGTTCGCGGTATCAAGTTTTTTAATATGGGCCTGAATAACACTACTCGGGTCGCCCATACCGGATATGGAAGCAAGGTCAGGCCGGTTCATGACGCTCTCAATACTGCCCGCAGCAATGACCTGGCCCTCGTTCAGTAGCACCATGTTGTCTGCCAATTGAAGTATTTCGTCGACAGAGTGGCTCACATAGATAACGGGAATATCAAATTGGCGGTGAATGCGCTCGATGAAAGGAATAATTTCCCATCGTCGCTCGATGTCCAAGGCGGCGAGGGGTTCATCCATTAAAAGTAGTCGGGGCCCGGATAATAAAGCCCGCCCAAGCGCGATGCGCTGGCGTTCTCCACCTGACAAAGAATAGGTGCCGCGTTCTAGCAAATTGCTGATACCGAGAATATCAACAACATCGTCGAAGGGGAGTGTGTTGAATCCTGCTCGTTTTCGGCGCCGCATGCCAAAATTGAGGTTTTTTCGAACAATCATGTGAGGAAAGAGACGGGATTCTTGAAATACATAACCCACCCGTCGGTCCTCAGCTGGAAGGTTTATCCTTTTCTCCTTGTCGAACACAATTTCATCATCAATTATTATTTTTCCGTTGTCAGGTTGTATGAGACCCGCAATTAACTGCACAATACTTGTTTTTCCCGCGCCAGACTTTCCGAATAAAGCGGTGACCCCTTTGTCACAATAGAAGTCTGCGTTGAGTGAAAATTCACCGAGGGAATTTTGTATATTTACGGATAAGCTCATTGTCCGGTAATCCTTTTTCGGACCTTTCGCGCAATGATTTCTGACGCGAACATTGAAACAAAAGCAATTACGAGAGAAATAACTACTAGCCGGAGAGCGGCTGCTTCGTACCCTGGAACCTGTGCAAGGGTATATAGAGTGAGGGGGAGCGTATTGGTTTCCCCCGGAATAGTAGACACGAAGGTTATTGTTGCTCCGAATTCGCCGAGCGCACGAGCAAATGCAAGTATAATGCCTACCATAATTCCACTGCCTGTAAGTGGCAGTGTGATATTAAAGAAAACATCAAGTGGTCGTGCTCCAAGTGTTCGTGCAGCTTGTTCAAGACGTATGTCAACTGCCTCAATGGATAATCTAATTGCCCTTACCATTAATGGGAACGCCATAACGGCGGCGGCTATCGCTGCGCCTTGCCAGGAGAAGGCGACGCTAATTCCAAATACGTCGTAGAGCCACGATCCCACTGCCCCTTGACGCCCAAATGTCAGGAGTAAGAGGTAGCCAACAACAATAGGGGGGACAACAAGCGGAAGGTGCAGAATAACGTCAACAAACGTTTTGCCGGGGAACGATAATCGGGCAAGGCACCAGGCCGCGCCAATCCCGAATGGTAGGCTAATCGTGACCGCCCAAAAGGCCACTTTTAAACTCAGATATATGGCCTCCGTTTCTGCGGGTGAGAGTGTGAACATTGCTATGTGCCACCCGGTGAGAAGCCATGTTTACGGAGTATTGCGTGTGCATTTACTAATGAGAGATGTGTGAGAAACTCGTTAGTACCCGAGGCCGCATTTTTCCGCGCTACAATTTGGTATTCGATTGGTGAATGCAGTTTTTCGGGAAAGGAATAGATGATTGAAACGCGTCTGCGGTGCTGTACGTCCGACCGATAAACAATTCCTATTGGCGTTTCATTTTGTTCAACCAACGCGAGGGCTAATCGGACGTTTCGAGCACGGGCTGTGCGGCGCTCAACTTTATTCCAGAGACCCAAACTTACGAGAGCTTGTTTGGCGTAATGGCCGGCAGGGACGTGGGCGGGATCACCGAGCGCAATACGGTCGCGGGTTCCCAGCAGTGGAAGAATATCTTTTCGCGGATAGAAATCTTGAGGTACTTGAACGTCCGAAGCAGCAACCAGAACCAATTGGTTGGTGGCCACAGTGCGGCGGCTCCCAGGATCGGCGATTTTCTCTCGGATTAAGTAATCCACCCAAAGTTTAGCGGCGGAAAAGAACAGGTCCGCAGGGGCGCCCATATGCATCTGTCTAGCAAGTGCACCACTTGACCCAAGAACGACGCGAACTTTCTGCCCACTTACTTTTTCCCAGCTTTTTGCAAGATCTTCGATGAGATGAACAGTACTAGCAGCCGCAAAAACTCTAAGGTCGCGAGCGTTCGCGTTTGAGAAAAAACAAATTGGGAGAATTAGAAGTATAAAACTGAAATACCGCATTTCGTTAATTACCATCCGATATAACGCTGGTACAATCCACCCAAACTATTCAAGTGCGGCGGCTTGTTCTGTCAGGCTATCTAGTTTTTCCTCAATGACGCTTCTGTCTAAGTCGTGCGTTATAAAGACTAATCGTGATCTACGGTCTTCATCAGGCCAGCTACTTAGTTCAGCGGGGTCATGGAACATATGCTGAACGCCGTGTACGGCGATGGGTTTTTCCCGCCCAGCTATATTTAATATCCCCTTTATCCGCAACAATTGTTCTCCGTGCTGCCCGATCAGTATACGGATCCACGCGACGAAGGCTTCCCAATCAATTGGTTTCTCCCGTGTCATACAAAAGGCATTTATAGCATCGTCATGCCGGTTTACATTATGATGATGGTGCTCGTGATCACCCGAATGCTTCGTATACGCCTCGTCTCTGAGCCACCGTTGAACGTCCATTGATTTAGTTTTTGGATCGTAAAGACCTGCGTCAAAGAGTTTGTCCGGCCCAATTTGTCCCATAACGACAAGTTCTTTTGGGGACCCTGGGTTCAGTTGGTTTAGTCGCTCGGTGACAGACTTTAGTGCGTTAGGCTGAACTAAATCTGATTTTGTGATCACAATTCTATCCGCTACGGCGACCTGTTTAACCGACTCTTTGTGTTTATTAAATTCATTCTCCGCATTAACGGCATCCACGGTGGTGATTATACCATCGAGGGCATAGCGGTTCGAAATAACCGGTGCCGTCATAAGTGTATGGATTATGGGGGCTGGGTCTGCGAGGCCCGTCGTCTCAATAAGCACGCGGCGAAAATAGGGTACGTCGTCTTTAACTCTCTTTAAAAACAATTCGGAAAGAGCTTTCACAAGATCACCCTGGACAGTGCAACAGAGGCAGCCGGCATTCAGTAGCACCGTATTGTCGTCTATTCGCTCGACAAGTTGATGGTCAAGCCCTATTTCCCCGAATTCATTTATTAGGACGGCGGTCTCAACCATATCCGGATGCTTCACTAACTGATTGAGAAGGGTAGTTTTACCGCTACCCAAGAAACCAGTGAGAAGAGAAACCTGTATCGGTTCGTTTAATGGATCCTCGGTTGGTGTGTCAGTCATTGCCGCACAGGCGTTCAAAACCTTGCTCTAGATCATTGATAAGATCGTCAGGGTCTTCTAAGCCTGCATGAATGCGGATCAATTGTCCTTCGGCTTTCCACGATGTGGCTGTTCGATTGGCGGTCGGATTAGCTGGCATTATGAGGCTTTCATAACCACCCCAACTCGCACCCATCGCATAAAGTTTCATCCCATCAAGCATTGCGTGGATACGTTCTTCGGGAAAACTAGGCTCAAGGATGAAAGAAAAGAGCCCGCTGGCGCCCGAGAAATCTCTGGTCCAAAGATCATGTCCAGGGTGATCCTCCAGTGCCGGATGAAGGACTCGAGCCACCTCCGGTCTCTCACGCAACCAGTGCGCTAATTTAAGGCCTGTTTCCTGATGCCGTTCAAGGCGGATTTTTAGAGTTCGAAGTCCGCGAAGTGCTAAGTAAATATCATCGGGGCCGGAATTGCATCCTAGAACAGCGGCCGAGGGTCGAACTTTGTCCCACTGTTCCTCTGTCGTAGTGATCAGTCCCATCATGACGTCTGAATGTCCGACAATATACTTTGTTGCAGCCATGGCACACACATCAACCCCATTTTCGAAAGGCTTGAAATATATGCCGGCCGACCAGGTGTCATCCATAATAACCACGCAGCCGGCCTTATGAGCTTCCGCAGCAATTGCGGGAATATCTTGCATTTCAAAGGTCAGTGATCCGGGCGCCTCCACGTACACAATCTTCGTATTTTCTCGTATCAAATTTTTGATGTCTGAGCCGATTGCAGGGTCAAAATATGTCGTCTCCACACCGAACCGGCCGATTACGTTATCACAAAAATTCCGAGCAGGTCCGTAAACACAGTCCACCATCAGAATGTGGTCACCTTGCGCAAGATAAGCCATCATCGCGGCATTAATAGCCGCGAGGCCAGACGAAACAGCGACGGAACGATAACCACCGGAGACTGAAGCAAACGCTTCTTCTAGTGCCTCGTGTGTTGGAGTGCCGTGCCGACCATAGGTGTATACGCCTGGTTCCCAGCGCCGGTCGCGCCGACTTTGCATTTCGGCAACACTGCCCCAAGCAATTGTGGAGGCGTGATATACTGGTGGGTTTATAATACCGTGATTGGAATCCGGGTCGCGTCCTTTGTGGACAATTTTTGTATCTTCTTTCATGACCTTACTGAACTAAATTGATTTAGGTGCACCATATACGGGCAGAGTTTAAGTTTCCACCGGCGTATCATCCCTACTGCCCCACTCCGTCCACGAGCCGTCATAGACTGTTACATCCGTGCGCCCAATAAGGTTTAACGCGAGCGTTAGTACGCAGGCTGTGACCCCTGAGCCACAGGTTGTAACGACGGGTCTGGTATCATCAAGATTAATTTCGGAAAATTTTTCTCGAAGTGCATCAGGTGTCCGTAACGTACCAGACACCGGATCGATTAAATTATCGAAGGGTAGGTTTAAACTTCCTGGAATGTGGCCTGCCCGACACTCAGGCCGTGGCTCTGGAGCCGTTCCCCTATATCGAGCGGATGATCGTGCATCGATAATTTGGTTAGCACTGGTTTCGAGATTCTCAGATATTTGCTGGGCGGACTGAACCATATTTGTGTTCATTTGAGCGTTATATTCGGTAACCTTTGTTTTCGTAGTTTCAGCAGTTGTCGGCCGGCCCTCTAATTTCCATTTGTTTAAGCCGCCATCCAGTACTGAGACCTTTTCATGCCCGAAGACGCGAAGTGTCCACCAAACTCGCGGGGATGTCATCATTTTTACATTATCGTAAACAATAACATGCTGATTGTTTTGGATGCCCAGGCTGTTCATGTGTTTTTTAAAGATTTTAGTTGGCGGCAGCATGTGGGGTAGGGTGCTATTTGGGTCCGAGATCTCATCTATGTCCCAGAAAACAGTATTAGGGATGTGGGATTGGTTATACTCTGCTCGACCATCACGATTCACATTAGGGAGATACCAGGTCGCATCGACGATCAGGAGTTGGTCCTTATCGAGGTTTTCGTGCAGCCAATTGGTATCAACAAGAATGGGGGCGTGTGACACGTATAAATCTCTCCTCGCTATCGGTTTCTTAACTACCAATATCGTCCTGATGCGCCAATGACGGAGTTAGCAAGACCAATAATCAGATTAGTGGTAACTAGAATTCGAATTTGGTTGAGGTTTGCCCCGGCGACGGGAAACTCTTTTTTTTCTAATGCCAATTTAAACCTTTTGTAGGGCGCAAACCATAGATGCAGGTATATTGCTATCATAATCCAACCAACGCCATGCATGAGATGGCCATGCATTGGCATGTTTGAGAAGCCCCCCCAAATTGCAAATATCATCCAATACCCGGATAAGGGGAGTAGGATCACTGAGAGCCAAACCCACGGGAAAAATTTTGCAAATGTTCTGCCCCATAGGGGCGCGCGGATTGGTGGCTCTAGTTCTCCTGCAGCTAGGCGCAGAACCATGATGGCAAAGAACATTCCACCAACCCAAATAATTGCTGATACTAAGTGAATTGCTATGGCGATAGAGATCATTTTAGTGTGCTCGCTTGATTGGTGAGAGGGTGTGCATTAGGTTTCGTCAACATTCTAATCCTATCCTCCAGGAAGATCACTTCATGAAATTTACCGGTACAGATACCTATGTTGCGACAGAAGATTTAATGACTGCTGTTAACGCGGCAATCACCCTTGAACGGCCTTTATTGGTTAAAGGTGAGCCCGGTACCGGTAAAACCTTATTAGCAATAGAAGTGGCCGAGGCTCTTGGTATGCCGTTTTATGAGTGGCATATCAAGTCCACGACAAAAGCAAATCATGGTTTATATGAATACGATGCCGTGTCTCGTCTCAGAGATTCGCAGTTAGGCGACGACCGAGTGCAAGACATTAATAACTACATAAAGCGCGGCATGCTCTGGGAGGCATTCGATTCGGACAAACCGTCAGTGCTTTTGATTGATGAGATAGACAAGGCTGATATCGAGTTTCCGAACGATCTACTGCGTGAGTTGGACCGGATGGAATTCTATGTATATGAAACTAAGGAAACTATTAAGGCGATTAATCGACCGGTGGTGATCATTACCTCCAATAATGAAAAAGAACTCCCAGACGCGTTCCTTCGGAGGTGTTTCTTTCACTACATCCGCTTTCCCGAAGAAGAAACGATGGAAAAAATCGTAAAGGTCCATTTTCCCAATATCAAAAAACGGCTGTTGAAGGAGGCGATGGAGGCGTTTTTCGCCATTCGGGATGTAAATGGGATAAAGAAAAAACCTTCGACTTCCGAATTACTTGATTGGATTAAGCTCTTACTAGCAGAAGATATCGATCCAGAAACATTGAGAGGAGACACTACAAAGGCAATACCAAAGCTATACGGTGCCCTCCTGAAAAATGAACAAGATGTGCATATGTTTGAACGCCTTGCATTTATGTCGCGGCGGCAAGATTCCTGAGCTTCTAGATGTTTGTTGATTTCTTCTATCAGCTGCGCGAAGCACGGTTGCCCGTTACAATTCGAGAGTTTTTGACGTTTTTAGAAGCACTCGATAAAGGGGTGTCACGGGGCAGCGTCGACGAATTCTATTTTTTAGCAAGAGCAAGCCTGGTTAAGGATGAGCGGTTTTTCGACGCTTTTGACCTTGTTTTTGAAAATTTTTTCAAAGGTGCGATGCATAAAACGGAAGGCCTTCTTGAGGAGTATATTCCTGAAGACTGGCTGCAGGGTATGGCACGTGAAATCTTTACAGAAGAAGAAATTGAAGAGTTGTCTTTTGAAGAGTTACTAGAGGAATTAGCCAAACGCCTCCAGGAACAAGACGGACGGCATCACGGAGGGAACCGATGGATCGGTACGGGTGGGACAGCTCCATTTGGAAATAGTGGTCAAAACCCGCGTGGTTTTCGCATGGGCGGCGAGGGAGGAGGAAAAAGCGCCACAAAGGTGTGGCAGAAACGAGACTTTCGTTTGTTACGAGGCGAAACGGAAATCGGTACACGCAACATGAAGATGGCACTGCGGCGATTGAGGAAATTCGTACGGGAAGGTGCCGAGGACGAATTTGATCTCGACGAAACAATTAAATCGACGGCTGACAGGGGTGGAATGCTCGACATCAAAATGCGGGCAGAGCGAAAGAATAAAGTTAAAGTTTTAACATTATTTGATATCGGCGGTTCGATGGATAGTTTTATAAAAATCTCCGAAGAACTATTCTCTGCTGTAAGGACCGAATTCAAGCATCTTGAATATTATTACTTCCATAATTTCCTTTACGAACGTGTTTGGCGGCAAAACCGGCGCGGTTATAACGAATGGGTTCCGACTTTTGAGTTAATGAATACGTATGGAACGGATTGGAAAGCTATTTTTGTTGGGGACGCCACGATGAGCCCATTCGAAATTACGGAGGTGGGTGGGTCTATCGAACATTGGAATGAAGAGCCGGGTGAAATGTGGCTGCGCCGGTTTCTCTCCACCTACCCGGACACCGTGTGGCTTAATCCTGTTCCACCAGAACGTTGGATGTCTACACCGAGTATTCGCATGACATATCAACTTCTCGACGGCCGCATGTTTCCTTTAACCGTTGATGGCCTGGACGCGGCTATGAAGCTTCTGCGGCAAGGGCGTCAATCGTCCAATCCTTACCATTAGGATTTGAATTAGGATTTGAATATGGGGGACGGTTTATGAAAATTTTCTTGGGACTTTTTGTGTCTGTTTTTATATTAGTTTTGGAGCCGGTATCAGGTAGCGCGCATTCGCACAGTGAAAAGGGCGAAAAGCAGTGTCATCATAATTTAACAGGTGTAAAAATTCAAAACCTGTGGGCTCGGGCGACGCCTGGAAAAGCGACTACGGGCGCGGCCTACATGACCATACAAAACAAAGGAAATCTGACAGACCGGTTAATGTTTGTGCGGAGCAAGGTGGCTAAACGGATTGAAATCCATACCCACACGACGGATAATAATGTTATGCGAATGAGGCAGGTGGACGGTGTGGACGTTTTGGCGCGCGCTTCGCTAATATTTAAGCCGGGTGGTTACCACTTGATGTTGATTGGGCTGCATAAGCCCCTGCGAAAAGGCGAACATTTTGAGGCGGAATTTGTTTTCAAGAGGTCTGGCAACCTAAAGGGTATGGTCAAGATAATGGGTGTTGGTGCCTCTCACGGTAACATGATGCCCCAGGCAGGCCATAAGCATGGTACCCATAAAAAGCATTAGATAGGAATGGAAAGCTTAGGCCGATTTAATTGTTGGGTGGCGGCTTACCAGGATTTTCGTGACCACAATTAGAGCATATGCGTAGTTGAGGGTCCCCATAGTATTCTTCAAATACTGGTGGAAGATCGCGCACCAGGTCTATTACTTGTACTTCCCGACGATGCACTCGAGCGTCACACTTTTCGCAATACCATTCAAATGCATCATGCTCGCCTGGTTGTCGAATTCTCTCTATTACGAGGCCGGCAGTTCCGGCTGGGCGCTGAGGCGAATGCCGGGTATGTGCCGGTAAAAGTAATATTTCTCCTTCGCGGATTGGCATATCCTTAGGTTTTCCATCCTCGATAATTCGGAGGTTCATATCGCCCCGTAGCTGAAAGAAAAATTCATCACCCGGGTCGTCATGGTAATCGGTTCTAACATTGGGACCACCGACAACCGTTATCATAAACTCGCCATCCTCCCATACTTGGGCATTTCCAACTGGGGGCTTGAGAACGTCCGCATGGTCGTCGATCCATTGCATGAGATTTAAGGGGAGACGCGTTGCCATATATAATCTCCATTTATTCTTTGTTCAGTCATTACAAAGTGCAGTGCATTCAACCTCAATGTCGAATTCCCACGGCCAAGAACCAACAGTTACAAAAGTACGTGCTGGTGGGTCTTTTGGAAAGAACTTCCTATATTCATCGTTTACCGTGTCAAAATATGCCGAATTTGAAATATAAATATTGACCTTTACGACGTCTTCCAGCGAAGAGCCTGCAGCCTTTAGACAATCTCGAACATTGCGAAGCGACATTCTTGTTTGTTTGGTTATGTCACCGTTTATAATTTTGCCTGTTTTTGTATCGAGGGGCGGAAGACCCGAAACGAACACGAAGCCGTTTGCTTTTACAGCGGGTGATAGCGGGACCTTACCTTTTTTTAGGGCTTCTGACATGCCCGGCATGTAGACGCACTCTTTCTTCGTTTTCGATTTAACCATTTTATGCGCTCCCGGTGTGGTATTCGGTAAAATAAAAGTTATCCGGTATTAAATTGATCACTGCATCCATCGTTTGACCTAGGCCGATTGCCTTACCTTCCGTGTCACCCTCCAGGATGTACTTACCATCAATCAGTTTGGATATTCTGTATATTACATAGGGTTTAGGCCCGTTGTCTCCGGAATAGAGTATAAATATTTCGCGCCCAGCTTCCTCGACGCAATCACATCGACACCAGCGGCGCATTAACCAGACTTTTTTTTGTAGAGCGTGGATCTTTTTGACGTCAGTTTGGGAGAACCGTGAAAGGTCAAGATCCACGATATTTTTATTCATACGCGAAAGTTAGCCGGTCTATACCAAGTTGAACAGAACAATGACGGAGTTAGCCAAATACAGTCTTTCTTTAGCCGAGAAATGTTCCCTTTTTCATACCGGTATTTGCAACAAACTCATTGGCAGTAATTTTCCCCGAATTTGGAGGCCGTACCCGCTCAATTAAAATTCCACCATGTTTGGCAGCGACAATAAAGCCGCCGTCAAAGACCTCTACCACCTCACCCGGTGCACCCGTTGGGTCCACCAGTTTACTATCAAAAATCTTAAGTTCATTACCCTCAAACGTGGTCCAGGCTCCCGGTTGTGGATTGCAGCCTCTAATTAGGTTGTAGACCTCTTGCGCCGGTTTTCCCCAATCGACTTCTGCGTCTGATTTCTTGCACCAGCTCTCATATGTCGATTTACTGTGATCCTGGTTTAATCGCGGTGCATTTCCCCGTCGGACGAGATCTACGCCCTCAACCATCGCGTCCACGCCCATCGGAAAGAGTTGATTGAAATACAAGCTGCCGAGGGTGTCGTCTGCCCCAATTTCGACTTTCTTTTGTAAGAGAATAGGCCCTTCATCGAGCCCTTCGTCCGGCCAGAAAATAGAAAGTCCGGTCTCGTTAGCACCTTGGATGATGGGCCAGTTAATCGAACTAGGGCCTCTATGCAACGGAAGAAGCGACGGATGATACTGGATTGTACCGTGTGTGGGAGCATTTAAAACATCATTAGAGACAAGTAATGTGACAAAGGCCATCACGCAGAGGTCTGGCTCAAAAGAATTTATTAGATCCAGGGCCTCTTTATTTTTCCATGACGTGGGCTGATGAACTGTTAAGCCTTTTTCGAGTGCGAATTCTTGCAGAGGGTCAGCGGGTCGCCCTTCCTTTTGGGGCGCACAAAAAACACCAACGACGTCTTCCCCGCGTTCAAGGAGTTTCTCCAGCACGGCTTTTCCAAAAGCTTGCTGGCCGTGTATCACTAGTCTCATGTTTTACATTCTCCGAAAAGCAAATGTACTATGAATTGTATCAATGTTTTCCATAGTGTGAATATGAATCTCGGTCAATTGTTGCGGGTAGATTATCCTAGTTTATTTATAGAGGTCTGCTTCGATACGAGAAAATATTGAAAAATTTCCTATGATGTCGACAATGAAGGAAAAACGGGTATCTTTGGCGACGACGCGGAGGGTGCCGCGGTTTTATTTTTTATAAAAATGCCAATAGTTGATTGTTTTAACGGAGGTAGTAATGACGGCTGAAGCCGAACAAACAGACGCACTGACGGATGGGTTTCACCTCGTTATTAGTGCGTTAAAGATCAACGGCATCGAAACGATTTATAATGTTCCAGGTATACCCATTACGGACCTCGGGCGCTTAATGCAGAGTTCGGGGATGCGCGTTTTGTCGTTTCGCCATGAACAGAATGCGGGTTACGCTGCGGCCACTGCCGGCTATCTGACTAAAAAACCTGGCATTTGCATGACCGTATCGGCTCCTGGCTTTTTAAATGGTTTGACGGCTTTAGCCCACGCAACAACTAACTGCTTTCCTATGATTTTGATCAGTGGTTCATCTGAAAGGGAGATCGTTGATCTACAGCAGGGTGACTACGAAGAAATGGATCAACTCGCGATTGCGAAGCCGCTTTGCAAGGCTGCCTACCGGGTGTTGAATGTTGAAGATATTGGGATTGGTGTCGCGCGTGCTATCCGAGCTGCGGTATCGGGACGGCCTGGTGGCGTCTATCTTGATCTTCCCGCGAAATTGTTGGGCCAGGTTATGGATGCCAATGCAGGTGAACGGAGCCTTGTTACGGTAATTGACGCGGCGCCCAGCCAATTACCAGGACCAGAAGCAATAAGGCGGGCCCTTGATCTATTAAAGGGCGCAAAAAAACCACTCATAATTCTTGGGAAGGGAGCTGCATACGCCCAGGCTGATAGCATTGTTCGTCAGCTTATTGAAAAAACAGGGATACCTTATTTGCCGATGAGTATGGCGAAGGGGTTGCTGCCGGATACTCATCCCCAATCTGCAAGCGCTGCCCGCTCGTTGGTGCTTAAGGAATCTGATGTGGTGATGTTAATTGGTGCTCGCCTAAATTGGTTGCTATCTCATGGAAAAGGTAAGGCATGGGGGGGCGATCCGAAAAAGATTGTGCACATAGATATTGAACCTAAGGAAATGGACAGCAACATAGAGGTTTCAGCTCCTGTCGTAGGTGATATCGCATCCTGTGTAGAGGCATTACTTGACGGTATTAATGGAACGAAATGGGCGACGCCGCCGACATCGTGGACTGATATGGTTAAGGAGAAGGTGAAAACTAATGTTGCTCGAATGGCTCCAAGGTTGCAGAACAATAACGTGCCTATGGACTATCACGGCGCGCTCGGTGCCCTCCGTAACGTTATAAAAGAAAGACCCGAAGTGGTATTGGTCAATGAGGGAGCTAATACGCTCGATTTTGCTCGTAGTATTATCGATATGTATCAGCCTCGGAAAAGACTAGATGTTGGTACTTGGGGTGTGATGGGAATAGGAATGGGCTCGGCGATAGCAGCGGCAGTTGAAACAGGCATGCCTGTACTAGCTATCGAAGGTGATAGCGCATTTGGTTTTTCAGGTATCGAAATAGAAACAATTTGCCGATATCAGTTACCTATATGTGTAGTTGTGTTCAACAATGGCGGTATTTACCGTGGGTCAGAAGTGAACCCGACGGGTGGATCTGACGCTGCAACAACGGTCTTCGTTAAGGAAGCACGCTACGATAAAATGATGGAGGCGTTCGGTGGGAATGGTCTAAAGGCCAATTCGCCGGATGAATTGAGGATGGCGGTGGAGGAGGCGTTGCGTTCGGGACGGCCTACATTAGTGAACGCCATTATTGATGAAAATGCTGGGACTGAAAGTGGCCGAATAGGTAATTTAAATCCCCAAAGCGTCGTAAGTAAGAAGTAAAATTAACAAAATTTAAAGGTCTAAGAAATATGAAAGCGCTCGAAGGTATCAAGGTCCTGGATTTTACCCACGTTCAATCTGGTCCGACCTGTACGCAACTATTGGCATGGTTTGGAGCCGATGTGTACAAGGTGGAGCGGCCCGGAATTGGGGATGCGACGCGCGGGCAATTACAGGACATACCGGACGTAGACTCTCTCTATTTTACTATGTTGAATAGTAACAAGCGGTCCATTGAATTGAATGCCAAAGTAGAGAAGGGGAAGGCCGTATTAGAACGATTAGTTAAAACGTGTGACGTGTTGGTCGAGAATTTTGCCCCGGGGGCATTAGATCGGATGGGGTTCTCGTGGGAACGTATTCAAGAGCTAAACCCAAGAATGATCATGGCGTCAATTAAGGGATTTGGACCCGGGCCCTACCAGGACTGCAAAGTATATGAAAATGTGGCGCAGTGCGCCGGCGGCGCTGCATCCACAACAGGCTATGTCAGCGAGTTGCCAACTGTTACGGGTGCTCAAATTGGAGATTCGGGGACAGGGTTGCACCTTGCATTGGGTATTGTTACTGCACTATTTCAACGGGAAAAGTCTGGCGAGGGGCAAAGAGTAACTGCGGCAATGCAGGACGGGGTGTTAAACCTATGCCGCGTTAAGTTACGAGACCAGCAACGGCTAGCGACGGGACCGCTGACCGAATATTCGCAATTCGGGCAAGGAATTCCCTTCGGTGAGGCTGTTCCTCGCGCGGGTAATGATTCTGGTGGCGGCCATCCAGGCCGTATTCTTAAGTGTAAGGGATGGGAGACAGACCCAGACAGTTACACTTATTTTATAACTCAAGCGCCAATATGGAAGAAAATTTGCGATTTGATCGACAAGCCTGAGTGGAAGGACGACCCCGATTATGCGACCCCAGACGCGCGGCTTCCGCGTCTCAATGAAATTTTTGGCGTGATAGAAGAATGGACAATTACAAAAACTAAATTTGAAGTTATGGACATTTGTAATGAACTAGACATACCCGTTGGACCGATTTTGTCGATGAAGGAACTCGCGACAGAACAGTCATTGCGACAAACAGGTACGGTTGTAGAAGTTGACCACCCAGCGCGTGGCAAATATCTCACGGTCGGCAGTCCAATCAAGCTTTCAAAATCTCCTGCAGAGGTGCGGCGTTCCCCGCTTCTTGGCGAACATACGGGAGAGATTTTACGCGATGTGCTGCAATATACAGACGAAGAAATAGCCGATATCTACGCGTCAGGTGCAGTAGGAGAAGAAAAACCGGCAGCGGTCGAATAAGGATATTAATATATTGCGTAAAGACGACGAAAAAATACAAGGCTGTAGAGTTGGGAGCTTTGGCGCTGGCGGAAGTATACTAGATTAAGTTACCCCTTCTTAAAGCTAATTTCAGAATGAACAGGACAGTCATGTCGATTATGTTGCGATCGTATCGGATGATTTTTTATGCCAAATAAAATAGTACATGAAACGGATGTTTTGATCGTTGGCGGGGGCGTTGCCGCAGCATGTGCGGCCATTAAAGCGAGCGAAGCCGGTGTCCGCGTATTACTCGTTGATAAGGGTTTCTTTGGTCGAAGTGGTACAAGCGCGCTCGCTTCTGGCGTTTTTCAGGCATACATGGAGGGAGATGACCTTGACCGTTGGGTGAAGGCGCATACGAATCCTATGGTTAATATCACGGCTCTGCGGAAGGGGATCAAGGTTACGGGTGAATTGCTTCAGAATATGGATCAGTGGGGCGTAAAATGGATTAAGAATGAGGGTAAAATTCAACGGGTCGATATGGCGGTTGGTCCCCTTTTTCCAGTTAACGCTATGATGGGTGAGGGCGGTCCGCAATTTATGATGGCTCTGCGAAATGAAAGTTTACGGCGAGGGATTGACGTGGTGAACCGCGTGATGGTCACCGAGTTATTAACTTCGGATGGTCTGCATCCAACGAACGAACGGGTCACCGGAGCACTAGGATTTGATACAGTCGAAGGTGATGTTCATGTGTTTAGGGCTAAGTCTACAATTCTTTGCACGGGGCCGGTCCACATTCCTTACCCAAAAGCGGGCGGAGGTTTTCATGGTATGCCAATCAATTGCACAGGTGATGGCGTGGCGGCAGCGTACCGGGCTGGCGCTCAACTCAGTAAGATGGAGTTTTTGGCTGGCTGGGGTGTAATACCTGCCGAATTTTATTCAGCTCCTGGCCTTGAAATGGGTGCAGGATTAGGCGTTCGTTTCATCAATGACGAGGGCACAGAAATCGCTGGAGGTGACCGTATACGGCGGTTTCGGTTGGCCCGTTCTGTAATTCGGGAATATGGTGAGGGTCGAGGGCCGATCTACATGGATGCGACGGGTCTCAGCCCAGAAGATATGCGTTTATATAAGCAGGTTGTACCTATAGTGCTGAACACATACGAACGTTCCGGTTACGATCCTTCTCGTGATCCAGTGCCATTTGTGACGATGCTGCCTTTTCAGAGTGGGACACTAGGCGGCGCTGGAATACGGGTTACTCCCAATGGTTCAACGACGTTGCCCGGGCTTTATGCGGCTGGGAACACGTCGGATGGTGGATTTATGGGGCTTGCTCAGGCTCTAAATCTTTGCGCGGTTGGCGGTTGGTATGCTGGTGCAGAAGGCGCTGCTTCGGCTAAAACACGTTCAGATACCGAGGCGTTCGACGGCCAGGTTGATCGATTGGCGCGTGATACCATAGAGCCCCTAGAAAGAACGGGAGGAACCAATTTTGGTTCAACGCGCGACGAACTGGAGAGCCTATACGGTACAGATATTACTGAGGTTTTAAACGCTACACGGCTGGAACCCATTGTAAGAAAAGTAGCGGACATTCGTAATCGCTTAGTACCTTTGATGAGTGCCTCTGATCCGCATGACCTAGCGAAAGTGTTGGGAATGAGAAACTTTCTTCAGTGTATGGAAATTTCTGTGCTCGCTGCCCAGCGACGGACGGAGAGCAGAGGGAATGTTTTGCGAGAGGACTTTCCGTACATGGATAACGAAAATTGGCTTAAATACACTTTCGCTAAAATGGGCGGTAATGGCCAACCAGAGTTGTTCGACGAAGCTATACCGGAAGACGCAGATCATCGTATTCCTGAGCGGAAAAAAGTCCTTCATCCTTTTTTTAGGAGCTGAAAGAGATGAATGTAACAATTAACATAGATGAGAAACTTTGCACCGGCTGCGGTGCATGCAGAGATTCTTGCCCGACCGATGTTATTCGGATGAAGGCGTCAAAGGCATACGTTGAATATGGTGAGGATTGCCAGGGGTGCTTTTTGTGTGAATTTGACTGTCCAGTGGACGCTATTTATGTGCAACCTAGAAGATATACCGAGGCTGAACGGGAAGCGTTGCTTGATCGGCTTCGGCGCACCTGTCACTTTAACCCTCAACTTTAATTGTTTCGGGCCCGTCGAACGCCGGTAATCAAGCATGTCCCGCCCAACACGTTTCACCCCGGAAATGATCGACGCATATGTGAAGTCTGGCTACTGGACTAGTGAAACGACGCTCGATGTGATGGAGCATCATACTCGGGTGCAACCCAATAAAGTCGCGATCGTTGACCCACAGCATCGTTTGTCATGGAAAGAGGTAGGTGAAGCTGTCGATCGTTTAGCAGGCGCACTGCACGGTCTAGGCCTTGACCGAGACACACCCGTTATCGTGCAGATGCCCAATTCGGTTGAGGATTGCTTAATCCGTTTTGCTTTAAAAAAGGTAGGCTTACTTGGTGCCTATATACCAGTGGTGTGGGGGCGCCGTGAATTGGCTGCCGTAATCGATGTACTGCAACCGGGCGCGTTGATCGTTCCCGAGCATTTTCGCGATATTAATATGTTATCAATTGCTCGAGAGATGAAAGAGTTATGCCCCCAACTGCAAGTAGTTGTGTGTGGGGCAGGGGACCAGTCTGAAGAATATATGAGGTTTTCTTCTATCGTTTCGGGTTCTCAAGATAGGTCTGTTCCGCCAATACCCCATTCGAGGGCCTTTGATCCATTTGAGGTTAGTAAACTTGTGGTGACCAGTGGCAGTACCGGGGTCCCTAAAATTGTTGAACGTCCCGAACAACAAGAACTTCTATGGGGTAAAGGTTTGGCGCGGTGTTTGAATCTTACCTCGACCGATACTATCGGCGGTTTTGTGCCGTTTTCAGGAGGGCCTGGATATTTTACTTGGGCTGGCTGGCTGATCAGTGGATGTAAGCTTGTTTTGAGTAATGGTTTTGCGCCCAAAACTGTCCTCTCCCTTGTAGACCGCGAGCAAGTGACTGTAGTGATGACAGCTCCCGCCGTTCTGGCCCGTATTGTGGATTCTGTCTTACTTCGCCAATACAACGTGCAATCAGTTCGTGCTGTCCGCACGGGAGCAGCAAATTTGCCCCGCGCTGTTGCTGAGAAAGCGGAGAATTTACTGGATTGTCTTGTGTTGAAAGCTGGGGGTTCGATGGAGACTGGTAACTTTGGCCAAGTTTCAGTGGGCGATTCTGAAGCTATACGCTTGGGCCCATCGATAGGTAAGGTCATGGCTGGCGGGGAGTTATGTGTGGTGGATTCAGACGGAAGTCCAGTTTCTATTGGGTCGGCGGGTGAATTGTGGGCACGAGGACCTGGGACTAGTTCGGGGTATTTTCGGGACCGGAAAGCAACCAAAGAAGCATGGGGTTCCCTTGGGCCGGAGGGTTGGTTTCGGACAGGTGACGTCGCCACCATTGATAGCGTTGGCAACGTCACCCTCGTTGGCCGGCTGAAAGAGATGATTAATCGGGGAGGAATGAACATTTTTCCCATCGAACTTGAAAGTATTTTGACTGAACATCCAAAGATTCTGGAAGCTGCGGTCGTGGGGCTGCCGGATAAAAACCTTGGCGAAGTTCCTTGCCTCTGTGCAATAACCTTGGAGGGACCAGAGCTTCTAATGGAAGAGGTGACTGAGTTTTTAACCGGCCGTGGCTTAGCGCGCTACAAGTTCCCTGCGCGACTGATAGTACTGAAAGATTTTCCACGCGGCCAAACAATGCGGGTGAATAGACGAAAGCTTACAGAACTCGCACTGAAAACTATTCAACAATAGTACTTTTAAACCCAAGCGTTATATCTTTCGTTGCTTTCGGGAAAAACCCCCAAGTGCAGCTTGGTCTATTGATGGTATAGGAATTAGCCGCCGGTCTGTAGTCATTACGAGGGTAAGAAGCGGTGTTTTACGAGCGGGTGGTGACCGGTCGTGGACCCATCTCCCCCCAGTGAACTCATCGATAATTATCTAACCCATGACTATGCATTCAGTTCGGACCACATTTAACTATTGGTCGCACTCAACCCTTCGACATAACACGTAATTGCAAACATGTCCGGTTGCTATCAAAGATGCGCCCGCGAGTGTTGCGAGGCGTTCGCCCATCTCACCCAAGCCCTCATGGCCCATGCTTGCCGCGACGATAAGGACGGACACCCCAGTCAGACCGATTAAGGTTACCAGCCAACTCTTATGCTTTTGGCAACCCATTAAGAGTGCTAGCACGCTAAGTGGAATTACCAACCAAAGCAATAAAGTGTGAAATGACTCCTGTCCGAATATGCTTGCGCCCAATGCGGGGAAAACCCCAAGGAGAAATGGCAGACACAGGCAATGAATTGCACAAAACGCGGAGGTGGAAACGGCGAATTTGTCTAGGATAGGTGTGTAGCTAGCGATTGTTTTCATCGTGATTTTACCAAAACGTTATGTTATAACATAACGTACTCGTATGAATGAAATCCATAACAACATCAAGCAATTTATCGTTTGAGGTGGACCGATCAGCACACGGGTAAACCCTAATCCTTTTGCTTTGGAACTCCTATGCCGCAAAACACACCCATAGAATTTAACGAAAACCAGACGGATGAAACCGACGGAAGCTCAAATATCCAAATATGTACTACGCGTGAGGGTCTCGCCAATATAAGAAAAAAGGAAGTTGAAATGATCACGTGGGAACGCGTGCTTCCGCGGCGTGTAAGGAATTGGCTAGATAGGCTAGAACTCGCTTCTTTCCTTCCTTTACGTGTTCTTGTTGAACCCAGCGTTTGCCGGCTTCCAATCGAACACCATTTCGACCAAAACGGGATACCCTTTGAAACTATCCGAGATCTCGTAGTTGACGACGTTGAAGGCCTGGTATCAACTTTTGCAAAGATTACTTCAAGTCCGCTCGTAGATATCCGGTTAGAGCACATCGTCACTGATGCTTGTTGGAAATTTCATCGAGATTGTGTCGATGCGCGGCTCCTCACGACATATCGGGGGCTCCCTACTGAGTGGGT
>CAZOHS010000033.1:0-4741 GCA_964579285.1 uncultured Rhodospirillaceae bacterium
ACGGTCGCTCTATCAGGCACAGGTGCCGCTTCTTTACTTTTCGGCGCGGTAAACCAAGCCGTGACTTTTTTGAGCCGGCCGGTTGTCGGAGAAGTGGCCCTATTGGTCGTAGCCATCATCCTTCTTCGTCTGCTCCCCAATGGTATTACGGGCAAATATTTCCGGAAAGGCCTGTGAATATCTCGCTTAATAAAGCCGGCTTATGGGCAACGGCTGCAATAGGCGTATTTCTTGTTTTCGTTTTGCCAGCCATTGCGGAAGTCTTTGTATTATTTGAACTTACCATTTTCATAGTCATGTCGATACTCGCCTTAAGTTTGGCCTTAGTATGGGGGTTTGGGGGCATACTGTGCTTCGGGCAGTCAACGTTCTTTGGGATTGGTGCATACACTTATGCGGTAGCTGTTGTTAACATTGGTGAGAGTACCATCCCAATTATCCTGGCTATCCTCATTCCAATCTTCGTCGCTACTGTGCTCGGGTATTTTATGTTTTGGGGCCGCGTCAGCGACGTCTACCTCCACGTCAATCCGATGGAGGTATCTCTTATTTTTTATTATCTCGTGGGTGCCTCCGCAGGGGGTGATTACAAAATCGGTAAAGCTCTTCTGGGTGGATATAATGGTATGCCCTCCGTTCCGCCAATTAATGTGCCGGGTTTTCCGAAATGGGAGATTGTATACGGCGAGTTGTATATGCTCGCGGCGGCTGTTCTAATGTTGGTGTATTTTGGCCTGCGCTGGTTTCTTTCGAGCGATTTTGGCCATGTTGTTGTTTCAATACGAGAGAATGAAGCACGGACGGCACTTCTCGGCTACGACACACGAATATATAAACTAATTGTCTTTGCAATTGGCGCCGGCATAGCGGGGATAGCCGGGACGCTATTCACGGCTTGGGGTGCCTATGTCAGCCCAACGGTCTTCTCTATGATTTTCACGGCAGAAATCATCATTTGGATACTTGTTGGTGGACTTGGCACACTTCTGGGCGCAATTGTCGGCTGTGTTCTAATCCAATCGAGTGCTACCTGGCTCGGGGAAACTAAGCTGGCAGACATTAACCTTATCTTGGGCGCCGTATTTGTTCTGCTTGTGTTGTTTATACCCAAGGGCATTGTTCCCATGTTTAGGGATCAGCTCTCTAAGTATACTAGAAGCATTGGGAGCGCTGCCACGCGCTCGGACCCTGACTAATGTCACAGGGTATTTTGCTCCAAACCAGCGACCTGACGATGCAATTTGGCGGGGTGGTGGCGGTCAACCGTGTCAATTTTAGCATGGATGTCGGAGAGCTACGCTGCCTAATCGGGCCAAATGGTGCGGGGAAAAGTACATTTTTCAAATGTCTCATTGGCCATCTCACACCCACGGTCGGGCGCATTACGTTTAACGGACATGACATTACAGGTGCCGAACCCCACGAAATAGCGCGAAGAGGGGTCGCGATAAAAACCCAAGTGCCAAGCTTATTCGATGGTCTAACGGCGCGAGAAAATTTAAGGCTCTCTGCCAGACGCGTAAATAACCGCGCCGCAACAATACAAAAAGTTGACGAAGTCCTTGAACTCACGGGACTAACAAAAAACGCAAACCAAATTGTAGGACAACTCCCTCACGGGCAACGGCAGTGGCTTGAGCTTGGTATAGTAATGGCAAGCAACCCCGACCTAATGCTGCTGGACGAACCGACGGCCGGTATGACCCACCAAGAGGTTGAGCAAACAGCGGAGCTAATAAGTCGAATAAGCAAGGGCAGATCATTGATCGTGGTCGAACACGACATGCAATTCATTCGGATGATTGCAAATAAGGTTACCGTTTTTCACCAGGGACAGATCCTGATTGAAGACACGATGCAAAATATTTCACAAAACCAGACCGTTCGGGATGTTTACCTAGGTAAGCAAGCGCAAGAAGAACCCATATGCTGAAGGTAAAGGAACTCCACGCCGGCTATGGAAGAATTCCCATTTTAAACGGCGTTAACCTTGATGTCGCTGAGGGCCAGGTTCTGGGTATCCTGGGTCATAATGGAATGGGTAAAACCACGCTTATAAAAACGCTAATGGGGTTTATCGATACCACGCAAGGAACGATCCAACTCGAAGGCCAGGATATTACTCGCGCATCACCAAACAGGAGGGCTCGCGCAGGTTTTGGTTATGTGCCTCAAGGGCGCGATATTTTCCCGCGCATGACTGTGAGAGATAATCTCCGGTTTGCTGTTGCCGCCAGCGGCAGTACCAGTAAGACAAAGGTAGATGAAATATTAGACCAATTTCAGCGGTTAGCACCCTTGATGGACCGCGAGGGAGGAGCCCTTAGCGGCGGTGAACAGCAAATTCTAGCGATTGCTCGCTGCCTTTGCGCCAACCCCAAGCTAATGTTTCTCGATGAACCGACGGAAGGAATACAGCCGTCAATTATAGAACAAATCGCTGAGTTACTGTCTATGCTCAAACAAAAGAGCCAACTAACCATCGTCCTCGTCGAACAGAATTTAGAATTTGTCTCATCACTTTCCGACCGCGTCGCGATTATCCAAAAAGGGACAATCGTGAATGAATTAGCACCATCGCAACTTGGCGAAGCGAAGGTTTTAGATGAATTTATCGGGGTCACAGATTAGAAACTTTTGAACCAACTTCCCTAGTAACATCCAACGGAGGCACCGATGTTCAAACACCCAACAATGGGCCAATTAAGGGCATGCGCTGAGGACCTTGGCATGGCACCATCGGAAGAATATTTAGAAGCCACCAAACGCATTGTCGGTCCACTTGTGGAGGCGTATCAAGCTCTCGACTCCATCCCCGATAACCTTCCGGAGGTAAAGTATCCTCGGACGCCCGGTTACAGGCCCGAACCTACTGAAAATCTCCACAACGCCTGGTACGTGAAAACATCAATAAAGGGCGCGCGCCGAGGAAAGCTTGTCGGAAACCGCGTTGCGATAAAGGACAATATTTGTGTCGCTGGCGTTCAGATGATGAATGGGGCCTCTGTTCTTGAAGGTTATATCCCTGAAGTAGACGCCACGGTCGTAACACGTATCCTAGATGCCGGTGGTGAAATCGCCGGGAAAGCTGTTTGTGAATATTACTGTGTTTCGGGAACCAGCAGCACAAGCTCGACAGGACCCGTTCACAATCCACATCGAAGGGGCTACTCAGCGGGCGGTTCCTCATCGGGGAGCGCCGCCCTGGTTGCCGCTGGTGAAGTAGACTTCGCACTCGGCGGCGATCAGGCGGGCTCCATTCGCATTCCCTCAAGTTATTGCGGTGTTTATGGAATGAAGGGAACTTTTGGACTGGTTCCATATACGGGCGCCGCCTCGCTGGAAACCACAATAGATCACTGCGGTCCTATAACAAATAACGTAAAGAACAATGCCTTGTTACTTGAAGTCATTGCCGGCAGTGACGGGCTCGATTCTCGCCAATCAAATGTGAAAACAGCGCGGTATACTAAGGCTTTAGAGGAGGCTATCACTGGACTGCGGATCGGCGTCGTCGCGGAGGGCTTTGGCCAGGAAAACTCTCAACCTGATGTGGATGCAAAAGTGCGGAATGCCGCTGAACGCATGGCTCGCTTGGGCGCTGAGGTGGTTGATATCTCAATTCCCATGCACCGTTTGACACGCGAAATTTGGATCCCGATAGGCCATGACGGTGGCTTTCGCACAATGCTGGCTACGCATGGTGCGGGGGGTAACCATGAAGGTCTTTACTTGCCAAGCCTAATAGACGCCGCTTCTGGTTGGCAGAACCGATCCGATGAATTTGCGGATACAATGAAAATTATCGCCCTCTTTAGTCATTACTCTCTTAAACACTACCGGGGTCATTACTACGCCAAAGCTATGAATTTACGCCGTAAATTACGGGAAGCATACGACACGGCTCTAAAAGACGTGGATCTACTTCTTATGCCGACATTACCAATGAAAGCTTCCAAGCTGCCGGGCCCAGATGCCACACCGGAAGCTACGACAGCTGTGGCGTGGGAGATGCTGGCAAATACCTGCGGCGTCAACCTCACTGGCCACCCCGCTATGTCCCTACCATGCGGCATCGAGGATGACCGCCCAATCGGTTTAATGCTGATTGGACGGCACTGGGAAGAAGCAACGATTTATCGGGCGGCTCACTCATTTGAGCAAGCGGGAGACTGGAAATACTTTTAAAAAACCTTATTGCACAGGGTATTTGTGATGAAACATAGGCAACTGGCTAATAGGAATTGTTGGGTCTAATGGACTTTCCCGTAAACCCGACAAAACTAGCCCTGATTAATGTCGACATGCAGAACTGTTTTGTT
The DNA here is from genome assembly GCA_964579285.1 of uncultured Rhodospirillaceae bacterium. Classification (GTDB taxonomy): domain Bacteria; phylum Pseudomonadota; class Alphaproteobacteria; order MPNO01; family UBA830; genus JAYZQT01. Next base: position 4,323 of record CAZOHS010000033.1, read on the forward strand.
GAGAACTCACCAATCGCCGCTCCGGAAGGACGAGCCCTCGTAGATCGAATTAACCCCTTGATCAAAACCTGCAGGACGGCCGGCGTACTTATCATACACACATCGCATGTGATCCGCCCCGATAGAAGTAACATCGGCGTAATGGGAGAAATCATCCCATCGGAAAACACAGATATGATCCGCAAAGGAATGCCCAGCGCCGAATTACACGATCGGCTCAACGTCGCCGACGGCGACGTCTTATTAGACAAACCACGTTTTGGCTCATTTCATGGCACTGACCTTGAATTGATTCTAAGAGCGCGGGGAATTGACACAATTATCGTGTCAGGAATTTGCACAAACATATGCTGTGAAACGACGGCACGAGAGGCAAATGTGCGCGACTTTCGCGTGTTCTTCCTTACCGACGGTACGGC
>CAZOHS010000033.1:4841-21689 GCA_964579285.1 uncultured Rhodospirillaceae bacterium
ATCCTCCCAGTTGCAAGATTGCTCGAAAGCGTGGGCGGCCCGGTATATTGCCATTTCATCAAAATGTTTGCCTACGAGCATTAACCCCACGGGACGATCCCCGTCACCATAACCACACGGTATTGAGATGGCTGGGTGGCCGGAAACATTAAAGGGTGAAGTGTTTCCGATCGCCTCCCAACAGTGTTGCATAGTTTCGAGAAAGCCAGCACCGGCGTCGGGAATGCGAGACGTCATCATCGCCGCTGTGGGCAGCAGAAGCAGATCATAGTCGCCTAAAACTTTCTCATATGCTGCGGATAAAGTCCGGCGTTGATTTTGACCTTTCGCATAGAAGTGGCTCCCGTACGCCTTATTTGTGTGCCTACCTAACAATAAACCGAACCGAAACGTGTCTGGAAATTCGTTTGACCGAGCGCCCGCTGCGAGCATGGCATCAACAAGAGATGTGGGGTACACACCGGCGGTATTTTGCCCAAACCCGTGGCCCCGGAACATAACGTTATACATACCATCGACACAGATCGCACCCCAGATGGCTAGGCCGGCTTCGTGCATGGGGATCGAAACCTCTTCCACCACAGCCCCGATATTTTCTAAATGTGCCGCCGCCGCGCGCACTGTTGCGTCCACATCCGGGTGAGAGTCATAACGGCCGAACCCTTCCTTCACCACTGCAATGCGCATCCCGCGGGCATCTTGGCCAAGCGCGTCCGTGTAGCGGTCAACCCGCGGCACCCGTTGCCGAGAATCAAGTTGATCTTCACCCGCGATCGCCTCCAGAAAGAGAGCGTTGTTTTCTACATTCGCTGATATCGGGCCAGCATGGTCAATAGTAGTCTCAATCCCCATAATTCCGGTGTACGGGACGAGCCCAAAGGTCGGTTTCAGTCCAACGACACCGGAGTGAGCTGCCGGTATTCGCACCGAGCCCGCCTGATCACCACCAAGCGCCATATCCACGTCACCTGCCGCAACAAGAGCCGCACTGCCCGTTGATGACCCTCCCGGCGTAAAGCCTGGATTCCTGGGGCTTTGAACGATGCCACTCGCGGAGGTCGAACTACCACCAGACAAGCAAAAATACTCACAGACTGCCTTGCCCGTAATTGTCCCGCCAGCATCCAGTACCCTGGTAACCACTGTGGCGTCCATATCGGGAACATATCCCTCTAAAACGGAAGCGCCGTTCATCATAGGAATGTCGGCAACGCAAGCGGAATCCTTGATGGCGACCGTCTTTCCGGCCAAAACGCCGCTGTCGGCGCCCTTTATCGTAGTCTTTACATACCAGCCCCCATGCTCATTTTCTTCAGCGTCTGGTCTGTGCCAATCGCCCCGCGGATACTTAACCTCTGGCAATGCGTCCGGCATCTGATCAACCGCATTAAATGAATCAGCAAATGGTTCCATAAAAGATAAAACGTCAGTGACGTATTGATCGTCCATATCAAAACCTAACTCATCGCCGATTGCTTTGAGTTCTTCTTTTGAAGGCATTTCATATTTCATAGGTTTCTCCCCTTTTTTTTGCTGGCCTAAAGTTCGTAGACTATTTCTTAATTTTTTATCTTAATACCAAAGGTACAGTCGCGTCACATTAGAGTTGTCCCAGAACAAATCATAGACTTTCATAATCAAATATAAACTTATCGCTATTCTTGTTTTTCGGTCTGAGATAATTTAGCCACGCAAATCACAAGAACAGCATATCTCGGACGGCAAGCTCACATGGATACTCTGACAACCTTACTCAATCAACAAATGCCAATAACCGCGGAGAGTTATACTGTTGGAACCCACAAAACCGGCCTCGTTATTGTGGACGAAGTAAACGGGTTTGCCACCGTTGGAGCGGGAAACCTTGCGCCTCCGGTCGCAAACCCCCAAGTAGCCACGATGATCGCTGAAACAAATCGTATTGCTCAGAATTTCGACGCGCATCACCGACCAATCTTGGCGTTTCTTGATACCCATACACCGGGAAAGCCAGAACCCCCCTACCCACCACATTGCGAAGCGGGCACCGGTGAAGAAAAACTCGTCCCGGAACTGGAGTGGCTGGAAACTGCACAACACGCCACCCTTGTGCGGAAAGATTGTATCAACGGTTTTATCGGTGCCTTCGGACCAGATGGACGCAACAAAGTTGTAGACTGGATTACCGAGAACAAAATCAAAGAACTTTTAGTCGTTGGGATATGCACCGATATTTGTGTTATGGATTTTGTGCTTACAGCATTATCAGCACGGAATCATGACATGATGCCACCCTTGTCAGACATCATTGTGTATGATGCGGGCTGTTCAACCTACGACTTGCCACGGCAGACCGCAGAGGAGTTAGGTTACGGTGCGACAGCCGCTCACCCGCAGGATGCTACTCACTATTTAGGTTTGTATTTCATGGCCTCGCGGGGTGCGCGAATTTGCGATGAAGTAATCATTTAAAATAGTATTCTAACCAAACGGACCGAATTAAGAGTTATCCGCGGTGCGTTAAAAAGTTTGGATAATGTTCGGCGCGAAACGATGACAATGAAACCGGTCCACTGGTAGAAGTATCGTTGACCTCAAGTTCAAACACGATTTCTCCGGACGGATCAGGAGTGACCTCGATCAGTCTAGCCTGACAATGCCCCGTGTTAATTTGGCCCGACGGGACACCATCGAGAGTGCACACTCCGCCATAGTTTATAAAGGTATTCCCGGTGTTGGGCAGGCGCACCGCTCCACTCTGATAGGTAGAATAAGTGCCGTCTTCCACGCGACCCCGGCACCACACCTGTTCTACTGTTTTCCGCTCGGGGTTTATAAGAAATTCTACAACCCTACTGTAGCAATCAGCCTCAGGCATTTTATCATCAAATGGTAGGGCTCGATGATTACCGTTGTCAAAACATATGACCGTCCCCGAGGTGCTAACCGAGCAATCATGTTGGTGATATTGCCATTCCAAATCACCAAGCGGTGCAAGAAGTTTATCTGACCACGGTGCACGCCAATTTGCGGGGCTTCCGAGGATCCACTCAAGCTCACCGTTGTCCTGATTTACTGCAATCATACAATCCTGATGCCGCACAGACGCTATTATGTTTCCCCTTTTTGTATCGTAAGCCAGCCCGTTTACGTGGGTCCAGTCGCAGGTGTCCGGAAAACCTCTGCGCACCCAGTACCCAGCCCGACTGCCGTAACAAACTCGGTGCGGATCGAGAATATCGAGAAGACGGTATTCATTTACGATTATACCATCCGGTGCAAACTCAATAATGACGTCGCCAACGACCTTTGCGGTTTCTGTGCCGCCCTCCGGTTGGTCCTCGGTTGCGGGAAACCCCTCCACATTGCGAATTTCCATACTACAAGCCAGTATATTTCCCGTGGGTAATTCGATTGCGGCGTGGTGAAACATCCCCGTTTGCACCGCGGTGGCACCGGTTGGCGGGGTCTTTTCTCGCCATCTTTCAACGGCATACCATTCGTGTACAGTATCACCAAGCAAATCGATTTCGCTTATCAGGCCATCCGAGACGTACAAAATATTCCCGTTTTGCCTCACGCGAACATCACCAATTGCCGTGTCGTTCCTATATAACCAAACAATTTTACCATCCTGGTCGACCCCAAGAATAAGCCCAAAATCCACAGAATCTTCGGATGCTGGAGACGGCCGGACATTAAAAAGCATCACGCCTGGCTCTCGCTTTTCAGGCCGGCAAACCTTAACTTTGATTGGAGGAATATCATCGGGAACGGCGCTACCGACAATTGAAACGGGTCGAGAGGCTTCGACAAATTGACCTTTTTCATCTTCCGCCCGAACAGTAATTTCACAACGCTCGCCTGGATGAAGCCCGACAAGGGGGATGCGGTGCAGTCGCACAAATTCCTGAGGTGTCTTGATCTCCCATGTACGCTGGTCAGCGGAAACAGAAATCATCGCCCGCGAGAGAAAATCTGTCTCAAACTCGATCACTGCCGAAAGAGGCGCCCGAGGGTTCGGGTTAGCGCAAACAATAGGATTAGATATGTATTTCATGTGGACCCTAATTTAACTCTTTTTAATTCTTCACTGGGTATTTGCCTTCAAACGTAAAGGCGTTACCCTTTTTCTGCAAAAAGAATATGGGAAAATACGAGTAATCAGATTCTAGGAGGAGAAGACACATGATACGCGGAATGGCGGCTACTCTAGCTGCGCTAACATTGGCGTTTGGAGTGACTACAGCAAGTGCCAACGACTATTACAAGGGAAAAACAATCACCGTGATAAGTCCTGTCCCAGGGGGTAGCGGGTTGGATCGGCTGACGCGGGCGTTTCTAAAGCATTGGCCCAAACACATACAGGGCAACCCCAAGGTGATCGTAAAAAATATGCCGGGCGCCGGTGGTGCCAAGGGTCTAAATTTTTTGCAAGAACGCGCACGACCGGATGGGTTAACGCTATTCCTTGGGCCTTGGAGTGCGCCCGGAATAATCGCCGGAGACCCCGCATTACGTTATGTGCCAGAAAAACTGGTTTTAATTGGGGCTGGCGGTTTGGACCGCGTCTCACTGATGCGTACTGACGTTGCGCCAGGTATAAAAAAATCCTCAGATATAATGAAAGTTAAATCCTTCAACGTCGGGGGTCGGCGAGCGGATCGAATGTTAGACTTTCTTGGCAATCTCTCGATGGAGATGATAGGCGCTAACTATCGTTTTATTGGAGGTTACCGCGGCATGGCCAAAATCCGACCGGCGTTTATGTCCAATGAAGTTCAAGCCTGTAACAGCGGCAGTATTGGATATTTCATATTTTTTAAGGACACGATGCTCAAAGATGGCTCGGCAATCGCTCTCTGGTCTCATCCGAATTTTGACGATAACGGAAATCCAACAAAGGCAAGATCGTTCCCAGGCGTTCCAAGTTTCGAGGCGGTCTACAAGGAAGTACACGGGAAAATGCCGTCTGGCCCCCTTTGGAAAACCTACAAATGGTATTCCCGAGCTTTAGGGAACTCGACAATGACAGTTTTTGCTCCGCCAGGAACACCTAAAGTTGCGGCGGAACTATTGAGGACGGGATACGCCAAAGCTGCTCAGGACCCGGCCTATGTTGTTCCAGAAAAGAAAAGACTGGGAGGCACAGGAGTTAACTTCATTAGCATAAATGAAGCACTTAACATTCTAAAAACATATAGAAATGTTGACGCCGAAATCATGGCTACTCTAAAAACGATGACCAAGGTCGGTCAGAGAAAGAAAAAGAAATAACGTACCTTTCAAAGTTAAACTAAGCGGGGCCTCAGTGCCCCGCTTTTTTAACTAAAAACCATATATTAAGGGCATGTGCCAAAATACGTTCATAACCCGGTCGTAGAAGCCATAAAGGAACAATAGTCCAACTGCCGCGTAAGAAACTGATATCTTCCAGCTATATTCGCCCCAGCGGAGAAGATAAACACAAATAAATAGGCTGAGGGCAATCATTTGGCCAAATAGATAAGCGACAATTATTAGCCCTATTAGATATCCAAAAAAGCGCGCTGCACCCCCGATAAATGCGCGCTCCGATGCATCTAATGCAGCTGCCCGAAATCCGCCAATTTGCGTTATCTCGTAACGCGCCGCTTTTGTTTCCATGAATAATACAACTATGGACAAAAGAGCGGCAGGAATTGCAGCGGTTAATGGGAATTCGTTGACCATCGTTGGCCAAGAGAGCGCTTCTACTGCAGCCCAGACGAAGAATAACCCAAGTAAAGCGGCAAACGGTGCCGATATGAGAACATTCGTTTCAGCACTGTCACCGGTGACCAGCGTATCCTTTGATTTTGCCGTTTTTCGTGCCCCGCGGAAAGAGAAAAATAGCGTTATGATTATTAGTCCGATGATCACCAGTACAATTGGGCGTGTTGTCCACCCCAAACCATCGTGCACACGCATACTGATGTGGTAGGCGTTTTCCAGAATTGGTCCGAGAATAAGGGCCAACACAAGCGGCGGGCGAGGCCACCCCCCTCTCTTCATTAGAAAGCCTATAATCCCCATGATTAAGCACGCAATCCAATCGCCCATCGACGCACCGCCAAGCCACGCCCCCATAAATACGAACATAATGACGCCGGGAACGATAAGGTGACCGCGAAGGAAAGCTATCTTCGCTACTTGATTGCTCCATACCATTAGAAGACCCGCAACTAGTATGTTGGCCACCACAATCGTCCAAATCATGCTGAAGGTAATATTAAGCTTATCCGTTAACATCTCAGGGCCTGGTTTTAGCCCTTGGATTAGGAGTGCCCCCATCAGTATTGCTGTTCCTAAACTCCCAGGAATTCCGAATGCGACCATGGGTAGAAGGGCGCCCCCACGAGTAGCATTGTTTGCCGCTTCCGGGGCTATCACGCCACGTACATCACCACGTCCGAACTTAGATTTATCTTTCGCTGACTGGACGGCGTGGCCGTATGCGAACCAGTCCACGACAGCGGCACCAAGACCTGGCAGCATCCCCACATAAGTCCCAAGGGCCGCGCAACGGAGTGCCAACCACCAGTTCCTGAAGGCATCTTTTATGCCCTCTATCATTCCTCCACCCTGGCTTTGTTCCCTGGGTATGCGGGCTATGGAGGAGTCACGAATTGCTAATTCCATTAGCTCAGGAATAGCAAAAAGACCCAGAACCACAGGGATTAATGGTAAGCCGTCAAGTAAATAAGAAGTACCAAACCAATACCGTGGAACGGGCGCCGTCTCAGCATAACCAATCATGGCCATCATCAAGCCTAGCAGTGCTACGATCAGCCCCTTCAGCATAGATCCACCGCTTAAGGAACCTACCATCGCGAGACCCAGCATTCCGAGCATTAGAAGTTCGGGTGAGCCAAAGGCCAAAATGATCGGCAAGACTAACGGAATTGACACCGCTAAGATCAGAGCGCCAAACACCCCTCCAAAAGCTGACACGGTAAATGCCGCGCCAAATGCGCGGGCGGCCTTCCCCTGCTGTGCCATGGGATAACCGTCTAAGATAGTTGCCTGAGACGCTGCCGTACCCGGTATACCCAACATTACCGACGCTATAGTGTCGCTGGTGGAGGTCACGGCAAACATTCCCAGTAGTAAAGCAAAGGCGGACACTGGATCCATTCCGTATGTAAACGGAAGTAGAATGACAAGGCCAATGATCCCACCCAGTCCCGGTACTGCGCCAACCCAAATGCCCAGAAAGACACCTAACACAAGGTAGCCAATTGCCGGCCATTGAAAGACCAGGGAAAGGCCGCTTATTAGCGCTTCAAACATCTTTCAAAACCTTTAAGGAATTTGACTTCCATCGACCATTCTTCCTCTCTAGCGATATTAATAATCAGACAGCTACGAGTCGTTCCACTTTACGGCTTCACGCGTTAGAAGTTCAATGATGCGAAGTTTATCCACCTTCATACCAGACATCGTGACGGGAAATTCTTCGAAAACTACTATCTTTTCAGGTGTTTTAAATGGCGCAACGCCCAACGATCTAAAATGCTCTCGTGTTTCTTCGAGCTTGAGCGTTTCTCCCTCCTTCAATAAAACGCAAGCACAAACCCGCTCGCCCAAGTCCTCGTCAGGCAAACCGACGACCGCTACATCGATAATCTTGGGATGTGTAACCATCAATTCCTCTACCTCGGATGGCGCTATATTCTGTCCGCCCCTTATGATCATCTCCGTACCACGTCCAGCGAGATGTATGTTTCCTGCCGCATCCAGCGTCCCGACGTCACCGAGGCGATAAAACTCGTCATTCCAGGATTCCAATGTTTTCTCCAGATCGCGGTAATAGCCTGTGCCCATGACAAGAGGACTGCGCCTCATCACAATTTCACCCGGCGTACCAGGTGCGGCGTCTTCACCTCGCTGGTTTAACACCCGTACGTCATTGTCAGGGAAGGGCTTACCCACAGAACGGATACGGACCTCCCTGTCGTCATCCAACGTCGACATTGATATTCCGCCAAAATCCATCGTTCCATAGCAACGTACAATGCGGCACTTCGCACGTTCTTCGACCGCAGTGGCTAGCTCGTAACTAATAGAAGCAGCGTACGTTGCAAAACACCGAAAGGGGGCGTCTGCCAAGCTCTCAATCGCACCGTGGGCCATCATCCGGGCAAGCATGGTGGGGATGGCGGTGGCTACGTGAACCCCTTCCGCGACCAGAAACTTTGTAGTTTCGATAGGGTCAAAACGCGGCTCGATTACAATTGTCGCCCCGTAATATGGTGCTGCGTGATGGACGAGAGAGTCCGACGTACCAGATGTCATCGGCGGCAATGCCGCTATTTTCTCTCCCAGCGCTAGATGGATGCCCTCCGCATGCCGGAGTGACAACCAAATACGGTGGCCGTAAATTGTGTCAGCAATTTTCGGAGCGCTGGTAGAACCACTCGTGGTGGTAAGATAAAATCTTTCATTCCAACCAAATCGCGTGTGATCCAAAAGATGGTCAGAAATATTTGACGAGCAATGGGACAGTAAATCGCGATAACGTATACCCCATGAGACTTTGTCGTCCCCAACAGTTATAGAATGAATCTTTAAGTTTTTAGTCTCAAGGATTTCCCGAAGCCGGTCATAGTGTCCCTCTGCCGCCCTTTTGGACGACAAAAAAGCGATCTTTGGGTCGGCCCTCTCTATTATTGAAACAAGTTCTGTCTCGCGGAAAGCGGAATTCGTCAATATTACCCTTATCCCTGCCTTCTCGCATGCCAGACGAATAAGGAATTGTTCTGCACAGTTAGACAGGTGCACTAGTGCGATATCTGGACGCATAAACCCTTTTTCTAACATCGCCCGCGAAAGCTGGTTGGAGCAATCGCGAACTTCAGACCAAGTCATCCTGGTTGTTCGGTCCACCAGCGCGAGCCGCGTAGGGATTTGCTCCGCATTGAGATCACACGCCTGAGAAAACGTCATATTTTGAGAACGCGTTCTCAGCTCCGAAATTAACGTCTGCCTTTCTTGAGCAAGATTACTAGACGCTTCCCACATCTGGCACGCTTCTTCCCTATTTTTATTTTTGCGTCATTCGTTGGGGGCTATAGCGCAAGGGCGACGTCATAAGCTTCCGCAATACCCGCCATTGCATGATCGATCTGTTTTGCATCTCCAATGACCCGCAAGTCAGGCTTCCCCATTCTAAGCCACTCAATCGTTTCCTCGTTAATCTCATAACCAGTACACACGACCACGGAATCCGCGGGGATTTCTAGTTCCTGATTATCTTCCATGGAATGTACCTGAATAAAATTATCGCCAATAAGCGACAGCGTACAGCCAGGCATTCTCTTCACGCTGTCATGTTCCAGCTCTTCGACTAACACCCACCGGGTTGCCGGTCCCAGGCCCGTCCCTAACCGCGGATTGCGCCCAATCAAAACGACGTCGTGTCCACTTTCCTCAATGACACCTCTAACGGCTTCATACCCACTATAGGCTTTTAAATGAGCTATTAAATCACGGTCCATTTGGTGACGTGTGGCGATAAAATGAGCTACTTCGACGCCAGCGCCACCGGCCCCTACGACCACAACTCGTTTGCCGAGTTCAACTTCGCCCATAAGAACCTGCTCTCCACTCACGACGTGAGGCTGGTTAATTCCCGGAATTTCAGGAATTACTGGGGTCGCGCCGATCGTTACGATAACTTCATCGGGCGCTTCAACCTTTAAAAGTTCAGGTGTAACTTCCCTAGACATATGAAAATTTACGCCGACCCTTTTCGTCTCCGTAACGAGCCAGGATAAAAATAATCGCAAAGGTTCGCGGCCAGGCGGGGCATATGATACGAGCCACTTCCCTCCCAGAAATGCCTGCTTTTCGTATAGATGCACGTCATGTCCTCGTTCGGCAGCAGTAAGGGCAGCCTGCAGACCAATACAACCGCCACCGACGATGATCACCTTCTTCGGCGTCTTGGCGATCTCGATCGCATCAAGTTCAGAGTGTCTTCCGGCCCGCGGGTTTACGAGGCACCGTACCGTCTTTTCTCGAACGGTTGCCTCATCAAGACATTCATTACACGCCACGCAAGCCCTTATTTGTTCCCAATTTCCGTCTCGTGCTTTATTTGGCCAGTCAGGATCGGCGAGAGCGCCGCGCGCAAGCGAGATATAGTCGGCCCAACCTTTTCGCAGAACTTCTTCCGCCTTAAATGGGTCTGTAATTCTAGTTGAAGCGGCCACCTTAGCCTCCAGCCCAGACTGTTTTATTCCAAAAGCCAGCATTGCGAGGCCACTTTCGGGCACATTAGGTGTTAAATTGGGAACGGTCGTGGCGTGCCCTCCTGCAGCCACGTTAAACAAGTCGACCCCCGCCTCAGCCATCCTGATCGCGTTACGGACAGAAACTTCCATCCCGTAACCACCCTTTATAAATTCGGCACCATGCAACCGAGACGTCAGCGGCATATCTTGACCAAGTTTGTCGCGTATCCCCTTAATAATAGCCAGCGTGAAGTTCAAGCGCCGCTCTTCATCGCCACCCCATTCATCATCTCTGTCGTTGAACACCTGAGAGGTGAAAATGCTCATTGCACCACCACCGTTTCCGAGCAAATCTACGCCATCATATCCGGCGTCGGCTGCCCGAAGTGCAGTATCTATCACAGCTTGGACCCAGGTACGTATTTCCCCATCTGTAAAATCGGAGAGGCTTGGGCGGCGGCGCATCTGATGCAGCGACCAAATTCGCCGTAATCCAATCTGCGCAAACGACAAAGCACCCTCATCCCTTAACCTCTTCGTGAGACGCGAATGCACCTTCACGTGACGCTTATCGTTTAATAAAAATTCTCCTGGGCTCGCGTGATCAAACTGAAAGGAATCAATTATTCCTACACCAATCTGGCCAAAGCCCCCACGCCCGCGCGCAACATAAAAGTTTATGCCTTCTTCCGACAACCCATCCTTCGGATCACCCAAATTCGTATGCATAGCAGGCATTACTAGACGGTTTTTTGTTTCTAGCTTGCCCACGTGGCCTGGTCTGAACAAATTAGGAAATATCATTTTAAACACACTGTATTTTCAACGGGCGACACGCGGGAGAGGAAACCGGTATCCATGCAGGGACAGCCCGACGGTGGATACCAGGACATAGCACAAGGTGGTGTTTTTAGACTACGTCGTCGAATACTATTCCACAACTTAGTCAATAGGCCGTCTAAAAAAGGGGCGCGGTGATGCATAAAACCTTCACCACTGCGCCCCAATAACGTTACAACTTACAAATTGACCTATCTTTCGAAGTCATTTGTATTAATTGTATTTCTTTGAAGTCTTCTTCATCAGTTCAAACATGGCCTTTACGTCGGCGCGTTTTCCAAGAATTTCGTCGCCGATTGGATTAACGGTCTCCATGAATTTTTTCTGGTCGCTGGCCGAAAGACGAATAACTTCTGCTCCTGCATCACGCCATCCTTGTTCAGCCCTGGACCCATACGCCTGTGAAGTTTTGTACATAAAGTCTTCAACTTCTCGTCCGGAATCCGCGACGATCTTCTGAAGATTTTTAGGTAATTGTTTTAGCCAGGCCATACTCACAAAACCCGCGCAGGGAATATAAGTATCATTCACAACGGTTATAAATTTCGCAACTGTGTGATGTTTGGTCGCGTTCATGACTGTTATATTAGAACGCACACCGTCAATCATTCTGCGCTGCAGAGCCGGAACGGTCTCACTGTAAGGCATCGGAACACCGGTAGCCCCAAGACGATTCATTATCTCTACTTCTACCTTTGTCGCGAGTACCCGAAACTTGCGACCTTTGAAGTCGGCAAGGGTTCGGACGGGCTTCATGGTTGCATAGGAAGTGGGCCCATACATCCACAGACTAACACCCTTGACGCCTTTTTTCGTACCTACCTCAAGGAAGGGAGTACGAAATTCTGGATCGGTAATGGTTTTGTGTGCGTGTAGTGGGCTATTAAAGACACCCGGCACCTCGAGAACTTGAAACCGCGAATCAACCCCCTTCAAAAAGCCAGTGGGTGTTCCAAAAAATTCCACCGTCCCAAGCTGTAACCCCTCAACCTGTCTTGGTATTTTTCCAAGTTGGGCCGACGGATACACAGTAGCCTGAATTTGGCCGCCGGAGTTCTTTTCAATTACCGTTTTATATTTTTTTATAAACTCGTGCAGTGGATCATTTGCCACGATAATGGACAATTTCATTTTATACTTTTTCGCGGTCGCTGGGACGCTCGACATAGCCACAGCTATGATCGCCAGTCCCAGAACAGACAGCCCTATTCGACGAAGAGCAGACATATTTTTTTCTCCCTAACTAATAAATGCCAAAACAAGCAAGCGCAGGCAATTTCGTGCCCACCAATGATACGGAGTATGCAATGGCTGCCGTATTAAGTCTAATCTTGGGATTAAAATTCTGGACGTTTTGCGGTCGACCACGGACAGGTCATTGACACAATTTAGTTTCGGGTTTTGAATTCAATTGTTTTGCGAGGACCCAAGAGGTCTTTGCAGATAGTTCAACAGTGTATGATGGTATTGATAGGCAACCTTCCAAAGGATAAACCTCAAAGTGCTCGACAAACCAAAAGACTTTAGAACCGGCAGTCTCAAAGGACTAAAAGCATCCGTTGAAGAAGCTGACTATGAACGGCTTTTTCCAAAAAACCGTTATATTTCAAAGGAGTGGCTCCAAAAAGAGTATGAATTACTGTGGCCCAGGGTGTGGCAGTGGGCATGCCGGGAAGAGGAAATACCGAATGTTGGCGACTATTACGAATACCGCATAGGAGATCAATCCTTTATTATCGTCCGAAACCAAGACAGGTCCTTAAAGGCCTACTACAACTCGTGCATGCATCGCGGGACGCGTTTGGTGGAGGGAGCTCATGAATTCGGCGGGCCGGGTACGTTTAACGGAAACAAAGCACAATTTGATGGAAAAATTACCTGTGTGTTCCATGGCTGGGCCTGGGAACTAGATGGCGAATTGTGTCATCTCCCTGGAGCGAAAGACTTTGCGACAGGGATGGTTCGACGGGAAGAAGTGTGCCTCCGTCAAGTGCTCGTTGATAGTTGGGGCGGTTTCATATTTATAAATATGGATTTGGACGCGGAACCATTGCTCGATTATCTCCATCCTGTGCCTACAAATTTAAAAGACTACGGGATAGAGGGAATGCGGCTACTCCGTCATTACACCACGATCCTGCCCTGTAATTGGAAATACGGCATAGACCAGTTCCAAGAGGGATACCACGTTTGGGCTACTCACGTAATGGACCTTAATAACGTTGGAGCGGTGTCGACGGGTCCCGGTGGCCGGCGCGTTGGGGAAAAGAGAGGCAACAGGTATCCACCCCCCGATAAAATAGGCGCGATGACTGTATACGAACAATTCGATTTACACACGAATTTTTGGGAACCTCATTGGCAGCTCACTACAGGTCTGCCGCCAGGCGTAAAACTGAAGGATCTCGGCGACGACGATTTTCCTACTCCACGGGAATGGGCAAGAAAAGCTATAGAAACAATGGTGGTTCAAAACCGGGTGGCCCAATACGAGCTCGATCACTTCGACAGTCTCGGCGAATTACCCCTCGAAATGGAAGGCCCAGAATTCATGGTACAAAACCGGCGGGACGCCTGTTCCGTCCAGGGAATAGAACTCTCGCATTTATCCGATCAACAGATGTACGGTTTTCCAACAGAACATCGAATTTTTCCGAATATGCTTGGCCCTGTGGCAGGCAACAGCTACGGCCTCTTCAGGGCTCGGCCGAATGGAGACGACCCAAACAGCATGATTTGGGATATCTATTTTATGTTTCGATACGGTCAGGACGATGCACCGGATACACACTATGAATACATACCAGATTGGCAAAATTACCCTCGCGACCGGATGCCACCATCATTTATGCAGGATTTCAAAACAACCCCACTCTTTCAGAAGGGCATGCATTCCAGGGCTTTTCCAGGTCACCGGTATTGTCGACAAGAACAAAACGTAATTCACACCCAAAAGCTACTCGATCAAATAATCGGTATGGAATAAGAATTGAAACCGCTCCTTAACTTACCCTTTTTGTCGCATGGCCATGCGACGCTAACCAATTTGGATGAATCGGCGCGATTTTACCGCGAGTTTCTTGGTTTTGAGGTTGTTAAAACCAGCCCGAAGACTTTGGTCGCGCGGTTGGGAAGCAATACGGTCGTCATTGGCGTAACACTCGGGGAAAGGGTCCTCGCGAAATTAGAACGCAAATGGCTTCATAATGCCCATTTCGGACTTGATGTTGCCTCTAAAGAGTGTGTTATTAGAGCTCGCGAACTGTGCGTCGAAAATCGGAATAAATATAAAATTCGGGCGGTGGGTGAGCTCCAAGATTATGGCGAGCAGTTATGCTTTCTAGTAGAAGATTTAGACGGAAATTTCTGGGAAATTCTAAACAATCTTCCGGACGGATACTCCACTAAATTTCCCAAAACCAGTGAGTGCGACCTTTCCTATTCCTTACTTTCATTCCAAGAACCTCCCATAGCATCACAAGACCCGAGAACTGATGCTTCTATTCTTCCGACAGGCCTTATGTCTCACCTCACGGTAGAGGTGATCGACATCAATAAATCTCGTGGGTTTTATGAAAGACTTTTTGGATTGGAGATGGTTAAGCTCGGACCAAAACGCTTGCTTGCCCGACTGAATAGTGTCGCGGTCTTGGATATTATAGAGACAGACACGGAGGTCCGCGAACATAAAACTCACAATCACATCGGGTTCGACGTGGCTGGTCCAGCGGAAGTGGACAGTGCGAGAGAAATCATTGTCACGCATCAAGACGACCTGGGTATCCGCCAAATACGAAAAATAAGCAGTAGTCACGGGACCTACGGCTTCACTTTTATGGATCTAGATTTTAACGTTTGGCAGATAGAGGATTATCCGCGCGGCGGATACTACTGGATGTTTGAACAGGGTGGCGACCTCAAAAACCCGTTTCAACCAAATGTATCTGGCGTTCAAGACTGGCACGAATTGGTTGACCCTAATACATACGAATACGACGCCGAGCTAGCATAAAAAATCTGTATCCAAAATTACGCTGTTTTATCTCTTAAAAGAAAATTTTCAAATCGCTTCGTGTTAGGTTTTTATTTCTTGTTATTAGTTTCCTGAAATTTATAAGGTGCCAATACTGTCACATGCAAAACATTGATCAAATTTCAATAAGGGATACATGCCAATCGTTGTCTATTCGCTTTGGCCGATTACAAGACGAACGAAAGCACGATGATCTCGCCGACCTTATGACCGAAGATGCCACGTACGTTCGCTTGGGCGAAGAATTAAGGGTGTCTGAATTCATAGCCTGGATAAAAACCACGCCCCGTAACATAACCAGACACGTTGTCACCCCGACAGAAATTGAGCTGTTAGATAGCCACACGGCCACGGGTCTAACTTATTATACAATCTACCTTTACGGTGGAGACGAAGAGGCGCCCTATCCCCTCGCTGGCCCCTTCGTTGTTGGCGAATATCACGAGACCTTTAAGCTCACCGACAGGGGGTGGAAAATCCACCGACGCGAGGCGCGGATCGTATTTCGAAAGGCCAAATAGCGGGTCTCTAATTGAGACCCAGAATCCTCCCTCTATATCACCACAGATTGGTACAACGGACGGCGTTGCGGAAGACCAGAATGCTCTGGGATCTATAGGGAATTCTTAACACTTACTCAAAGGGATCTACTGCCCCATCCGGCAACGGTGCGTGAAAACCATTCAATGTCAGTGCTACCATCGTGTAAAAACCGAGTATCGCCACCAAGTCAATTACCTGCGCTTGGCCTAATATCTCGATTGCCTTGTTATATGTAGTGTCCGAAATGAACCGATTTTCGTAGAGTTCCTTTGCGAGGTTGTAGACGCTCGCTTGCCGTTGATCTTTAAACTGGGGTTCTAATCCCAGTCGAATGGCTTCAACAGTATCACCTTCAATACCGGCCTCCACTGCGGCATCTGCGTGCGCGTGCCATTCGTAACTTGCTGACCAAAACCGAGCAGTGACCAGGATCGCGAGTTCCGATAGTTGTCTTGGGACGCTTGTATTCATCCGTAAGTGACTACCAAATTCATTCGCTTTTTCCACCAAGTCGGGATGTCTTAACCAGATCGCGAACGGCCCACGTACAACCCCCCCACGTGGTCCAGCGATTTCCTGAAATAATTGTTGTTGACGGTCCGTCATTTCGTTCGCCTTAAGATCAGGGATGCGGGGTTGTCGCATATTTATCCTCCTCGTGGTTCGCCGGCGTTTGTGCCATGAGCAACCGGATCCCCTATTCCAATGGGAGCGGCGTCTAGTAACACAAAGGCCACCCGCGCCGGCAACTCATAGCGGTTTACCCAAGCATGGTTGGTGCCACGCTGGACCATCACGTCACCGGCGTTCATCGTAACCGTCGAATTATCCATATCCATGTCAATTTTACCACAAAGGCAAATCACATAATCGATGGATTCCGTTCGGTGCATATTTGTTGGCTCACCGGGCGGAAATTCAATCACCGCAAACCGAGAACCATTTTGTGGCGGCTGGGTGCCGAGGACGCGAGCACCCATGTCCTCAAAGGTATCACCAACAGCAATTTCCGCCGTTTGATGATCGGTGGACCAAACTAGTGTTGAGACCGCGCCGTTCCCCGCCATTTTTCTGTTAGTTGCAACATCATCAATAATAACTTTTGCGACATTATTTTCATCGTGGCCAGTTACGATCCGTCGGATATTCTGGTTTTCTGCCATTAATCAATCCCTATTTAATGCGTATCTGCTCTTT
>CAZOHS010000034.1:0-7232 GCA_964579285.1 uncultured Rhodospirillaceae bacterium
GTATCGACCCCACTATCCGCAACGATTACTCTGGCGCCCTTGGCTATGAGGTTTTCGCTAATTGCGGCACCAATTCCTCTTGCGCCGCCCGTTACGATTGCAACGCGCCCTTCAAGCGGTACCGACCTAGTCATCCTGATTTTCCAATTTCATTTTTTCAGCCTCCGTATAAAAAGCGTCTGCATGAATATTTTCTCGTTCAAGTCCAAGTGTAAGAAGCGTATTTGTTGCAGCTTCTATCATAGGTGGCGGTCCGGCAAGGTAGGCTTTTCCGCTATCCAATTCCTCAAAATCCGCTATTACGGCTTCGTGCAAAAATCCCGTGCGGCGAGTAGTGTCCGCTGACGGTTCAGAAAGAACAGGTATAAAGCGCAAATTGGAATATCGTTTTGCGAGGTTCAGAAACGTCGATTCCAAATATATGTCTCGTTCATCCCGTATGCCGAAATATAAATAAATATCCTGTGGCATGCCTTTTCCCAACGCTTCACCAACAATAGATTTTATTGGCGCAAGCCCCGATCCTCCGGCGAGCGCAATAATAGGCGTGTGTTGGGATTCGCGTAACCACGATGATCCATAGGGACCTTTCACGAGGACGCGATCACCTTCCACTAAATGGTTCTGGACGTAGGTGCTCGTGATCCCGTCTACTATGTGTCGAATGTGAAATTCTATAACTGGTTCTTCCGGTAGGTTGGCCATGGAGTAGTCTCGCGATGGCAGGCTATTAATGGTTAAAGACGCATACTGTCCGGCCGAGAAATTGAAGGGTCCACCCGATATAATCTCAAGACGTACCTGTTTTATATCGTGGGTGAGTTCAGACAACGTCTTTACCTGGCAAACCATATTTCGGAGCGGGTGGGTAACGATATCTTCTTCATTAAGCCACGCGATCTGGACGTCTTCCCATGGCACAGATCGACACGCAAGGACAAGGTTGTTTATTCTTTCATCTGCCGATAGAGCGTATTCCGAGTGGGGTAACATCTCTACTTCCCCAGCAATCAATTTGGATTTACATGCACCACAGTTCCCAGAGCGACATCCGTGGGGGTACGGCACACCCTGCGTCAGGGCGGCTTCTAATATAGTTTGACCTAACTCCACCGTGATTGGAGCGTCATATTGGCTAATCTGAACGGTGTAACTCATGCTTTTGATCGGGAACCGTTATCAGGCGGCGAAGTCGTCCTTATCGAGTAGTGCAACAAACTGTATGCCCTGCCTTGTAAAAAATGTTTCAGCACCTTGAAGCCTATCAACAATGGTCACCACCATCGGCACATCGCCGCCGGTTTCTCGTCGCACGGCATCAATTGCCTGCATAGCAGATCCACCAGTAGTGGTTACATCTTCTACTATCAAAATATTTTCACCTGGTACTATATTTCCCTCGATTTGTTTTTTGGTGCCCCTTTCTTTTGTTTCTTTTCTTACCAGAAAACCGGGAAGGGGTTGGTCCGTGTCAGCTGAGGCCATTGAGACGGCAGCTACTAAGGGTACCGCACCCACGGCCATTCCACCCACACATCCAAATTTTATAGTTGCAGAGGCTTCCAGTATTAGTTCCGCGGCAAGTCTACCGCCATTTGGATCTAGAACTGTGGGTTTCATATCAAAATAAAATCCACTTGTCTGGCCAGACGCAAGTGTATAATCACCACCCGTTGAAAAAGACTTTTTTGCGACAATTTCACGAAGCCGCTCTTTACGTATATCCATTAGGCTTCTTTTGAAGGGCTCATGGCCTGCCAAACTTTCATTGGTGTAACCGGCATCTCTATGTCTGCGACACCGTAATCGGATAAGGCATTTATAATTGCATTAACAGCGGCGGCAATAGATCCGACAGTTCCTGATTCGCCACCTCCTTTGACCCCAAGCGGGTTCGTTTGGCATGCCTCGATAAAATCCGCGGTCTCTATCATCGGCAGGTCATCGGCCCGCGGCATGGTATAGTCCAGAAAAGAGCCTGAGAGCATCTGCCCGTCCTTATCGTAGATGATGTCTTCCATTAGCGCTTGGCCGATGCCTTGTGCAACTCCGCCATGTACTTGACCCGCAAGAAGTAGGGGATTGATGACCTCTCCTGAATCATTAACGGCGACATGGCGTACAAGCTCTACAAACCCGGTATCAGGGTCAATTTCGATTTCTGAAAAATGGGTTCCATTCGGCCAATTGGGGCCTGTTTCCGGTGTCCATGTGGCTTCCGCCTCAAGCCCAATTCCTAGGTGGCCTGGCCAACCCATCGGCATATATGACATGGGCACCATTTCACAGATGTGGATCGTTTTATCAGTACCTGTAACCGTCAAATTGCCTTCGGAAAATTCTATATCCTCCTCCGCTGCCTCTAGAACGTGGGCGGCTATTTGTTTTGCCTTGTCAATTATTTTATCAGCAGCAAGGCGCAGGGCGGAACCGCCAATTGTCATTGAGCGTGAACCATAGGTTCCACGCCCAAACGTAACTTTATCTGAATCTCCTTGTACCAAACGTATTTTGTCAAAAGGGATACCGAGCCAACTATGTATCATCTGGGCATAAACTGTTTGGTGGCCCTGACCATGGCTAAAGGTTCCGGCAACAACTGTAACGGATCCCGTATCGTCAAAACGGATTTCCATGCGGTCATTAAAAGGTGCGGCAAAATCAATGAAACTACAAACACCGATGCCTCTGAGTTTACCGCGGGCCGCTGCAGCCTCTTTTCTTTTTGGAAAGCCAGGGAGATCCGCAATCTCTGCGGCAACTTCCGTGATACCGCTAAAATCGCCAGAATCGTATACCGTCGGTATTAATGTCGTGAAGGGAATTTTGTCTTTATCGATGTAATTGCGCCGTCGAAGCTCCACGGGGTCAATACCCATTTTGCGAGATGCGATGTCTAGCAATCTTTCCACAACGTACACGGCCTCTGGTCGTCCTGCCCCACGGTACGGCCCGGTCCACGTTGTGTTGCTAAAAACTGTACGTATCCGAATATGCATCGCCGCGTACTCATATACATTTTGATAAACCATTGAACCTATGCACGCCGGGACCGGCGCAGACGCTGACAGATAGGCACCTAATCCGTAGTCTGCTTTAACGCGAATAGCGAGTATCTTTCCGTTTTCGTCTAGTGCCATTTCGCTATCGCATTCAGCATCTCGGGCGTGCGTATCACTTACAAGAGATTCGGATCGATCACCGGTCCACTTTACGGGTCGTCCAAGCTTGAGAGCGGCCCAAGCGACTAAAGCGTCCTCTGGAAATACACCATTCTTCATACCAAAACCGCCACCAACATCCGGCGCAAGAATACGGAAATCTGTTGCCGGTTTATTAAATATTTCGGCATAAATAGCCTTATGTTGGTGTGTGCCCTGGCTCGACATATAGATAGTCCACTCTGCCCGACCAGTACTATATTCAGCTAGTGCTGCCCTTGGTTCCATTGCATTTGCCGATATACGGTTATTATGGAGGTTGGCGCTAACGATTAATGCAGCCTCCGAGAATGCGTTATCTGTCTCTGCGGCGTCGCCTCTTTCCATTTCAAACCAGATATTGCCAGGATTGTCATCCCAAACTAGAGCCGCACCCTCGGAAACAGCATCACGCGTGCAACCGACCGACGGCAGTAATTCATAGTTGACTTCAATTAGCTCTGCGGCGTCTTGTGCTTGGGGCAGGGTTTCGGCAACGATGAACGCGACGGGGTCACCAACGGATCTGACGCGATCGCGAGCGACTATTGGATGGGCTGGCGTTGGTGTAGGGGCTGCACCAAAAGCCATCGGTGGTACATGGCAATGTATCTCGCCTATACCATCTAATGCAGCATCCTCACCTGTTAGGACCAATACAACGCCCGGAGCTGACCGTGCGACTGCAACATCAACGGATTTTATTACAGCGTGTGGGTGTGGTGAACGTAAAACATATCCGAAAGTCGTGTGAGGAATGTTAATGTCATCAACATATTGACCTTGTCCCATTAAAAATTTTGGGTCTTCCGTCCGCGTGACAGGCTGTCCGATACCAAATTGCATTTTTGCGTCCCCAGTGTAGGAATTTCTTAAAGTTTACTGATATTTACGTAATCCTTACATCGAGTCGAGTGCGAGATTTTTAAAACGCTAGACTTACGAATGTTTCCCGCCATATTAACCGCGCTATGGTAAATTTACCTTTCCTAAAAATGCACGGGCTTGGAAACGACTTCGTGGTCATTGACAGACGGTCGGGCGCACCCGCGAACGGCCTGTTCATTGGCTTAAACGAGGCACGGGCCATAGCTGATCGTCACAGGGGGGTAGGCTGTGATCAGGTAGTTTTAGTTGATGATCCCTCTGATCAGGGCGGAGACGTATTTATGCGTATTTTTAATTCAGACGGAAGCGAAGTTAGCGCGTGTGGCAACGCAACGCGATGTGTTGGCAGTATCCTATTGGAGGAAACAGGGCTCGACGAAGCAAGTATTCGTACCGGTGCTGGGTTACTCGTTGCGCGAGCGGGTACCGAAGGCTTGATCAGCGTAGATATGGGTAAGCCGCGGTTCCGTTGGCAGGATATTCCTCTAATTGAAGAGGCGGAAACACTGCATCTAAACTTAAGTCTCGGGCCATTGTCCAATCCGGCTGCCGTCAATATTGGCAACCCCCACGCAACGTTCTTTGTTGAAGATGCGGAAGCGATACCCCTTGCAGAGATTGGACCACTCTTGGAAGTGAATCCTATTTTCCCAGAACAGGCTAACATCGGGGTGGCGGAGGTGAAATCAGCGGGTCGTATCCGGTTGCGTGTCTGGGAGCGCGGTGCGGGAATTACTTTGGCTTGTGGTACAGCCGCGTGCGCGGCTATTGCCAACTCGGTTAGGCGTGAATTAACAGAAAACAGCGTTACAGTAGAGATGGATGGCGGAGAGCTTTTTATAAATTTGCGTGATAACGGCCATATAGATATGACGGGTCCCGCTGAAAACGCCTTTACTGGCTTTCTTCCCGAGGTTGTCAGAAATGACCAAACCTAAAATACTAACCTTTGGTTGTCGACTTAACGCCTATGAGTCAGAGGTAATGCGAAGCCATAGTGCGGCGGTTGACCTTGATGATGCGATCATCATTAATTCTTGTGCAGTTACGTCAGAAGCAGAAAGGCAAGTGCGCCAGTCAATCCGGCGTGCTCGCCGTGAATCTCCTTCGGCTAAGATTGTCGTTACAGGGTGTGCCGCCCAGATCAATCCAGAAAAATATGCGGAGATGCCCGAAGTTGATAGAGTAATTGGCAATAGAGAAAAGTTGAATCCCGACATCTGGCTCGGATTGGACGAGACGCCCAAGATATCTGTGAACGACATAATGACGGTCAAAGACACCGCGCCGCATCTAATATCAGGATTTCAGGACAGAGTGAGGGCGTTTATCGAAATTCAGCAAGGCTGCGATCATCGCTGCACGTTTTGTATTATACCCTATGGGCGGGGCAATAATCGTTCTGTACCAATTGCAAAAATAATTGAACAAACCCGCACGCTCGTCAAACGAGGCTATCGTGAGGTCGTTCTTACCGGTGTCGACATAACCGGTTATGGCGATGATTTACCGGGCACACCCCAACTCGGTGAGATGATAAAACGTCTGCTTCTCCTTGTTCCTGATTTGCAGAGGCTGCGCTTAAGCTCGATAGATCCCGCTGAGGTTGACGGTACATTATTTCAATTAATCGCTAAAGAGTCGCGTTTAATGCCTCACTTTCATTTGAGTGTGCAGTCGGGTGATGATCTCATTCTAAAGCGCATGAAGCGAAGACACTGTCGTGAAGATATTTTTACTTTTGTCAAAACAGTTCGTGCAGCGAGGCCCGACGCGGTCTTTGGGGGCGATTTTATAGCTGGTTTTCCCACCGAGTCGGATGCCGCTTTTTCGCGCTCGGTCTCTCTAGTGGAGGAACTGAAATTAACGTGGCTTCATGTTTTTCCTTATTCGGAGAGGCCCGGAACGCCTGCTGCAAAGATGCCACAGTTATCCATAGAAATCCGTAAGTCGCGCGCTGCGAAACTCCGGGCTATCGGTGACGCATGCGTGGAACAGTTTCTAGATGAGCAAATTGGTTCAACTACCGAGGTATTAATAGAGAAAAATGGGCGGGGGCGATCACCGCAGTTTGCCTGGGTTGATGTCGAGGGCGACGTTCAAAACGGCCAATTGATTTCGGCGACCATTATTGGCCGGGATAAAGAAACGTTAATTGCACGTAAAGCTGAATGAGCAATACAAATGAAAGCTGGTTGGCACGTCTACGCGTTGGACTAAGCCGCAGTTCTTCTCGTTTGGCCGGAGGGATTAGTACTATTTTTTCCGGGCAGAAACTCGACGATAGGTTGTTAGAGCAATTGGAAGAAGTGCTGATCACAGCGGATTTAGGCGTAGAGACGGCAAGCCAGTTGACGGCCAAACTCGCTCGGACTCGCTTCGATAAAGAAGTATCGGCTGCGGATGTTCGTGCCACGCTTGCGGACGAAGTGTCGAAAATCCTTCAACCAGTAGCTGTTCCCCTCGAAATAAAAGAGGGCAACCACCCCCATATTATTTTGGTTACCGGTGTAAATGGATCTGGCAAGACGACCAGTATTGGAAAATTAGCAAAATCACTTTCCGGTGAGGGTAAATCTGTAATCCTGGCTGCTGGGGATACTTTTCGGGCGGCGGCAATTGATCAACTAAAGATTTGGGGTGAGAGAACCGGGTGCCCAGTGATCGAAAGTAGTCCGGGGGGTGATGCGGCAAGTCTTGCCTTTGAGGCAATAGAAAGAGCCCGAGTTCAGAATGCGGATGTACTGATTATTGATACTGCGGGGAGACTGCAGAACCGGGACGATTTGATGCAGGAACTACAGAAAATTATTCGGGTTATTTCGAAGCAAGATGAAACCGCACCCCACGATTGTCTTTTAGTGTTAGATGCCACAACTGGCCAAAATGCCCATTCCCAGGTCGAAACATTTCGTTCGATGTGCAATGTAACGGGGCTTGTGGTCACTAAACTTGACGGCTCGGCACGTGGGGGCGTGATTGTCGCGCTAGCCGCTAGATTTGGCTTGCCCGTGCATGCCGTGGGTGTTGGGGAGGGGGAAGACGATCTACGTCCCTTCGAAGCAAACCATTTTTCACGTTCCCTCGTAGGGCTCGAAAACTGAAAAACAATTAAGTGCTCTTTTAGATATACGTGAGCCGCGT
>CAZOHS010000034.1:7332-12833 GCA_964579285.1 uncultured Rhodospirillaceae bacterium
GAACAGCATTAGGCCTGTCGGTTTCCTTTCTTCAGCCATTTAAGATTCAAGTCAAGTTTGTCGCCCATCCAAATGGGATACCATGCATGGTCGCGGTACGCGTTTTCCGCTCCCGGGTGCACAAGTATCGTTAGGCCATCTCGGTTATACATTAACCACGGCACTACCTCTGAGAACAAATCGGGATTGAATTCTATTTGATACATGGGCAGCGGGTGGGGACCTACCGGTTTGTCACGAAAGCGCCCCATTACTAGCTGGGCTGGCCATTTATTCCATGCTTTCTCCCGCAGGCGGGCGGCTTTTTCCCGAAGATTATCGTCATCTCCGTAATAAATATGGGCATGATAGTGGTCAATTTTCGTTTCGTCGCCGTTTTCAAATATTTCCTTCATAACCATAATGTCCTGTTGCCTTACGTCCCAATATGGACTGGCATTGTTTGCCCGTCTAGCACCTATAACGCTCGCTCGTCGCGAACCCGCTTCGCTTTAAATTCGGTTTTTGGCAGTGTATTTGGCGGCAGGACTTCTACTGCTGCACGGATTTCGCAGTGTGTTCGAATCTTGCTGGCGACGGCGTTGCCTATTTCATCGCTTGTTTGGGCATGTTCCACCTTAACTTCCATGACGCTTAGTCCGTCAGCATTTGTTTTTAGAAGAATTTCGAATTCATCCCCAACGCCATCAACTTCTCGAACTGCTTGCTCTACCTGGCTTGGAAAGAATTTAATTCCGCGCACGTTAATTAGGTCGTCTGCCCGCCCCGTAAAAGAACCCATCGCACGCACGTGATTTCGCCCACACTCACAAGTTTCTCGGTTATAGGTCGTGTAATCACCAACCAAAAAACGAAGTTGCGGGGAGCTTTCCGAGTTAAGGGAGGTACATACGGTCAGCCCACGTTTTCCCTCGGCGACTGCCTTTTTTGAGTCCGGTTCTACCAATTCCCAGATTTGTATATCTTCCATTAGGTGGGTAAAGACTTGTTCACCAGCTTCAGAATAGGGACACGTGAAACCGCCCGCGTGGGGTGATACTTCCGTGCAACCGTAGAACTCAGCTGTACGGCATCCCCAGAGGGTTTCAATCCTTTCCCGCGTGCGGTCTATGCCCATCGCAGGTTCGCCACCCGTAAAAAGTGTCTTCACAGAGCTTTTTGCCGGATCTAGGCCCATGTCTTGCATTACACGCCCGAGATAAAGTGCGTAGGACGGTGTGCCGGCAATAACGGTTGGTTTAAAGCGCTCTATAATTCCAACCCGAGCCTTGGCATCCATGCCACCTCCCGGAATAACAGCAAGTTTTAAGCGGTTTGCTGCTACCATTACTCCCCACATCCAAACGTGGGGTCCAAAGCCGACCATTGGAAACATTACCTCGCCGGGTCGGATATCCATCGACCACATCGCCCGGGCGTTCGACCACTCCCAGTATTCTCGGTCGAGGTGCGTATAACGGAACACCCGCGGCACGCCTGTTGAACCCGAAGACGAAAAAAGCATCCAACCCCGGCTATGCCAGTCCTCATCGCTGATGGTTGTATAGGTTCCGTAAGGTGGGTTTTCTGTGGCGTCTGCCATCATTTCTGATTTGTCAATCACCGGCCATTTTTCGAGATCGGTAACACTTGTAATATCTGTTGGTATTAGGCCTAGTCGATTAAATCGAGCGCGATAAAACGGGCTGTTTTCATATAAAAACGGGGTAACTGCTGCGAGTTTTTCATTTTGTATGGCCGTTATTTCATCGCGCGAGGCGGTGTCGAGTTTTGCGGACCAGAATTTATCGTTTTCCGGTGCATCAAAGTTATATCGATGTTTTGCAAGCACCTCGAGCCAGTCTTCACGGGATGTTGTTTTGCGATCAGTCGTGCCCATTCCTGCCCCCTAATTGATTTGTTCTACTGCTTGCTTCGATTGACGGCAAGGTGGCTTGCGGCATCTTGGGCAAGAGCTTAGTTTCCGCGATTAAACCAGGAAAGTATCTTTATGGTCGCTAACAAAACTCCACCCTTTCGAGCGGAACATATTGGTAGCCTTCTTCGGCCGCCCTCTATTAGGGAGGCGTATCGCGCCTATAAGGCCGGGGAAATTGATAGTGTGCGTATAGAAGAGGTGCGCAGACAGGCCATTCGCGATGTCGTAAAACTTCAGGAAGACGTCGGATTAAAAGTTATTACGGATGGGGAGTTTAGGCGGACCACGTATATTTCCCATTTTGTAGAGAGTTGTGATGGTCTTGATTTTAGGCCTTCGTCTTTCAGGTTTTATGACGCCACGGGCGGAAATCATGAGTTTTTAGCACCCCATTGTGTAGGTAAAGTCCGACGGTCCCAGTCACTTTCAGCAATAGAATTTGAGTTTCTAAAGACCGTTACTAAGCGCACAATTAAATCGACTTATGCCTCGCCTGCCACTATGCACTTCTTAGGCGGGGCGCCAGACCCCGATCCCGAGTTTTATGCGAGTGAAGACGAGTTGTTTAATGATATTGCGGCGGCTTATGCCGAGGATATTGTGGAGATTGGGAGCAAAGGTGCAAAATATATCACTCTTGATGATGTGCCGTTTCCAATGCTGTGCGACCCCTCGATACGTGCCCAACTCGAACGTACGGGCAAAGATCCGGAGGAACTATTAGATAAGTATATAGATCTCACAAACGCTAGTTTATCAGGCACTCCCTCGGATATGACGGTAGGCCTCCACATGTGTCGAGGAAACCTCAAGGGCACGTGGCTATCTCAAGGGAGCTATGACGTAGTGGCAGAAAAGCTTTTTAACCGGTTAAAGGTCGACGTCTTTTTCCTGGAGTATGATAGTGACCGCGCGGGAAGCTTTGAACCACTCGCCTCTGTACCCGATGACAAACATGTAGTGCTCGGATTGGTATCATCGAAGGTACCGATGTTGGAAGCTAGGGACGAGCTAAAAGCAAGGATAAAGGAGGCTGCAAACTACATCGACCAGGAACGATTAGCGATTAGCCCGCAATGTGGCTTTTCGTCCGCAGTAATTGGTAATCCGGTGTCGGTGGAGGACCAGATTGCGAAGCTAAAGCTTGTAGTTGAGGTTGCCGAGGAAGTTTGGGAGAGTTATCCGTAGTCCTTGGTTTAAAGAAACATAGTTAAGTTTTTGGCCATTAGAACGCTCTGGTCGAGCAGAATTTTACGGCGATCGAGCATTAATTTTCCATTCACGCGTGTAAGCGTATCCTCGCGCCGCCCGACGAGAAGATCAGTTTCAGTTTCAAGTCGATTACGATAAACGATAAATCTGCAATTGGTGGTTAATTTTTTGCCTTCGTCCAGAGCAGTTATCGGTTTTGAGAGGCGGATGTTGGTTATTAAATGGGAGACCCGAGAAATAGGCTCATCCGCCCAATGGACCCCCGTTTGAATTTGTCGCACTCGCTTGGTGAGGGTTTCTTTATCGTCGTGAAACCAGGCAATATCGTCTTCCGCAGTTGTCTCTTTATCTCGGTCGTCAAACGAAACATTTTTGCGCATTGGCATCCAGTAAAGGATATTGTCGGTCAAAAGGTCTAGCCAAGCGTCATAGTTACGCTCATCCAGAAGATCGGCCTCCATATAAAAAAAATCTTCTATTTCCCGCATAAGGTCTAAATATGCCACGCGCTTTGGGGTCACCACATTCATTCTGGCCTACTCATATTGGCGCCCCACCCCTTATTTTCTGGGCGTCAATCAACTCACTCCACGATCCCAAATCCATATATTCTGCCCACCGCTGATAAAACGCTCGTGGGTTCTGCTCGCTGGTAACTGGATGTTCAGTTACAATTCCCGGCACGGTTTTATGTTTTCCGCCCACCCCAAGTCCCGCCTTGTAATGATATGGTTTGCGCCGGGCGATTGTTCCCTCGCTAGCCGCTGTAGCATAATTCCAATTTTCCATGTCATCCTGTTCGGTCATACCGGCGGGACCCGCATAGCGGATATAGTATTCTCGCAGAAACTTTTTGACTTCGTCCGGCGCTTTCTTATCAACGAAATAAACTCTCCACATTTCTGTCTCATTGGCGCTGCGGGGGTGAGAAACCAGCAGCGTGCGGGGTTGTTGGGCATGAAAGGACATATTTGGAAAGATAGTACCGACGACGGGGCAGGTCCCCGCATTTTCACCCAGGTTTTTCAGGCGCTGGTTCCAACAATGTTGAAAATAATCCGATGTTATTTTGGATTCGGCATATTCGGTACGTGTTTGTCCAAGGGGTACTACTCCAAAAAACACTCCATGACCTTGGGGGTATGCGGTTAATACCAATTTACCATAGTCGTCACGACGACCCTCTTTGCCGCTTGGTCCCAGGCGGGCTAAATCCACTGATCGGTGACTTACTACATGCAGGGCATCACCAGCAAAATTCTCAGCTATAAATTTCCAATTGCACGGCACAATCCATTTCTGAACACTACCAAGAAGCTCAGTGCCGCTATCACTTCCGTCCCATGCGCAGAGGCCAAGATCAAATGCAAATTTTGCATCCCCTAGATAGTCTTCAAACGAAGGTGCGTCCTTGTCCCAGGTGGCCCAAATTGTCCCCATATACTGTCCAATTTGGGCCACTTCGATGAGGCCCCATTCTGATTTGTCAAATGGCGGCTGGTAGGCATTTTCGTAATCTTGTACGCCAACTAATTGACCATCTGTGGCAAAACTCCATGCATGGTAAGGACATGTAAAAGTTCGCGTATTTCCCTCGTCGTAACGGCATACTTTCATTCCCCGATGGGTACAGCTATTTAAAAAAACATGTACTTCGCCTTTTTGGTCTCGTGTCAGAATGACCGATTCCTCACCCATCTTCGAAACAAAAAAATCACCCGGCTTCTTAATTTGGCTTTCATGACCTACATACAACCATGAGCGCGCAAAAACCTGCGCCTTCTCCTCTTCATAAATGTTTTCATTTACGAATATTTCTCGGCTAATTTCACCTTCAGCCGTTTTAACCAGGTCACATGCTGAAAAGTCAGTACTTTTCATAAAATCCTCTATCCAACGTGCATTTTTCCAACTACGGAACTATTTTGTCGAGCATTTGTTGGGCTAAAGCTGCTCCCGGCGCCGAAATACCCAATTCATTTGCATATTTTAATCCGAGTTCCAGATCTTTATAGAAGACCTTTCGGGAATGGGATCCAAAGGCCCTACTGGACCAGTTGTCGGCCATTCGGCTTTGTGCCATCCCGTCGTGTATCACCTGCTCCAGAACTTCTGCCTCAAGCCCCGATGTTATACCTAGCCGCATGCCTTCGTAAGCGGCCATCATATTAATCGATATTATAATTTGATGTGCTAGTTTTGCACGTATACCGGCACCCACCTCCCCAACATGCTGAATTTTTTGACCAGATGTTTCAAAAAGCGGTCGACACTTATCAACCACTGTTTTCGGACCGCCGACCATATATGACATGGTTTTATTTTTTGCCCCTACTTCACTTCCGCTGACCGGCGCATCTATAAGGCTAAC
>CAZOHS010000034.1:12933-16456 GCA_964579285.1 uncultured Rhodospirillaceae bacterium
ACATCAAATACCTTTAGATCAAACCCTCCCTCAGCAAGATTTATCGCTAGGTATTTTCCTTGCATTCCAAGACCAATAAAACCAGTTTTCACTTAAGGAATCCCTTCGATAGAAAAAAATATTATAACTTTTCTGATTGTGTCCTGTTGACTCCCAAATTACCACGCACTTCAATTAAATCCTTCGGTATTTGAAAAGAGGCGAAATAAGTAGGGGAAGCACAATGCCAGTAAATGGGTTTTCGGTATTCGATGGGGATGGCCATGTCCTGGAAAACGACGATGAGATAGCGAGTTATTTTGAGGGCGATTTTGCTGATCTGCAAAGATTTAAAACGTTTGGTGTTTGGCCGAGCCTCGACGGTTGGGCCCGCGGTTTTATAATGAGCTCAAATGATGGCAAACCCCGCCGCTACACCCATACGGACGCGGATGTTTGGGGTGAGATGCTGGATATTATTGGTGCCGACGGCACAGTCCTGTACCCCACAGCCGGCCTTGCGGCGGGATTAATATCTGACCCAAAATGGGCGGTTGCGACAATCGTAGCTTATAATAATTGGCTTGAGGACCGTTATACTAAGAAGGATGAAAGACTTTACGGGGCGGGGTTGGTGCCAGTTCAAGACCCTGCCGAGGCCGTTAAGGAAATTGAGCGTTGTGCCAAAAAACGGGTACGGTTTCCCGCGATGATGCTGCCATCGCAAACTTATCTCGGCAAAACCTACGGCGATGAATTCTTTTGGCCAATATTTGAAGCAGCTGAGCAATACAACATACCCCTCGCCATTCATGGAGGACCAAGTCGCGGGATGGGTTTTGACCATTTTCGTGAGTTTGTCAAAGTACATAGTCTTGAACACCCCTTCCCACTTATGATCCAGCTTACCGATATAATTTTTTCCGGCGTATGGGACGCTTTTCCCAAGCTTCGAATAGCGTTTCTCGAAGGTGGTGCTACCTGGGTACCCTTCATGATGGATAGGCTTGATTATGAGTATGAATCAGTTTTCGGAGCTTCGAGCCGGCAAAAACTGAAGAAACGGCCCTCCGATTACCTAAGAGACGGTGATAATTTCTGGGTTGCGATGGAGCTCGGCGAGCGAAATTTAAAGTATACAATCGACGCAATTGGACCAGACCGTATTCTTTATGCGTCTGATTATCCGCACGAACCGACAGAGGAAGATCTAACCACGGAATTGCCCGACTTTCTTGAGAGCAATTCCTTTTCTGATGAGATTAAACGTAAGCTCGTTCACGATAATATGATCAATTTTTATAATCTTCACTGAGAAAACCTATTCTGCGAACTGCTCCGTGTTTTGTTGCTGTATGGAGCAGCCCTGGTTTCAAGATACCGGACAATGCTTTATTAAATTGGCGCTTCGTACTCACTTTTTCGTCAATGTTATTTTCTTGACGCCATAACGAAGCCCCCTTAGGTTCGCACTCGCCCCAGACAAGTTATGTTTGTCAAACGCTTAAGGGTGTACGTCAGTCCGCGCAGGTGCGCGCTCTGACGCCGTTTGTGTTGGGCCAGATTTTGAACTGTCATTGGATTTGTTTAGACTTATGTTTGATGGACTTACCGATCGTTTTGGGGACATATTCGACAACCTCAAAAAACGTGGTGCTCTCTCGGAGAGTGACGTTGGGTCTGCGATGCGGGAAATTCGTGTCGCACTA
Organism: uncultured Rhodospirillaceae bacterium; assembly: GCA_964579285.1. Classification (GTDB taxonomy): domain Bacteria; phylum Pseudomonadota; class Alphaproteobacteria; order MPNO01; family UBA830; genus JAYZQT01. Next base: position 14,622 of record CAZOHS010000034.1, read on the forward strand.
CTAGAGGCCGATGTTGCCTTGCCGGTGGTTAAGGACTTCATTGATGCGGTTAGAGAGAGAGCCGTTGGCGAGGAAGTTCTGCGTTCTGTGACGCCGGGTCAACAAGTGGTTAAGATTGTTAACGACTATCTTGTGGAAATGCTGGGCTCCGCAGTTGACGAGTTTGAGATACGTGCGGCTTCACCAGCGGCTGTTATGATGGTTGGTCTTCAAGGTTCGGGTAAAACGACGACATCAGCCAAAATCGCGAAGCGGATTCAGGGTAAACAAGCAAAAAAAGTTTTAATGGCGTCACTTGATGTTCGACGTCCTGCAGCACAACAGCAACTAGAAATACTGGGTCGGCAAGCACTCGTACAAACATTGCCTATTTTACCACTGCAGACGCCGAAAATGATTGCCGATCGAGCACTGACTGTGGCCAAAAACGAGGGCTACGACGTCTTGATTCTTGATACCGCAGGAAGGCTACACGTTGATGACGAACTAATGTCAGAGGTGGCTGATGTACGTGACGTTGTGCGTCCCGCTGAAATACTTCTAGTGGCCGATTCGATGACCGGTCAGGACGCGGTAAACGTTGCTGAAACCTTTAACAAGAAACTTAACCTCACTGGAATCGTATTAACACGGGTTGATGGTGATGCGCGGGGCGGCGCAGCCTTGTCCATGAGGGCAGTGACCGGGACACCCATTCGGTTAATGGGCACCGGCGAAAACTTAGACGCACTAGAAACATTTCACCCAGATCGTATAGCCTCTCGAATTCTTGGTATGGGCGATGTTGTTAGCCTGGTTGAAAAGGCCTCAGAACTCGTTGAGCAGGACGAGGCCGAGCGTTTAATGAAGAAAATGGAGGCAGGTAGCTTCGATTTAGATGATTTTGCTGCACAGCTGCGTCAGTTGCAAAAGATGGGGGGATTGACCGGCGTTATGGGGTTGTTGCCTGGAGTGAAGAAAGCGCAGGCACAAATGGCCGCAGCAAATATTGACGATAAGACAGTAGTTTACCAAGAGGCCATTATAAGTTCTATGACTTTGTCCGAGCGCAAAAAACCAAATCTTATAAAAGCTTCCCGCAAACGTCGTATTGCGGCTGGTTCGGGTAGAGCTGTGCAGGACGTTAACAAACTCCTGAAACAGTATCAGGAAATGACGCGCATGATGAAAAAGATGAAGAAAATGGGAAAGAAAGGTCTGATGCGCTCGGGTGCACTCGGCATGATGCCAACGGGCATGCCGCCGGGTCCAGGTCTGAGATAGGCGTGGTTTTCGACGTCTTGAGATTTTATAAATCAACTGCGATTAAATGGAGGTCTAAAACCTAATGTCGCTTAAACTAAGACTGTCACGAGGGGGGGCTAAAAAGCGTCCTTATTACAGAATAGTGGTTGCGGATACCCGTATGCCAAGGGACGGGCGTTTTATTGAACGCGTTGGTACCTATAATCCAATGTTACCCCAGGATCATCCTGATCGCATTAAACTTAATGACGAGCGTATAAAGCATTGGCTGGGCGTTGGAGCAAAACCGTCTGATCGTGTTGCTAAATTTCTTGGGCAGGCGGAAATTATTTCTATGCCTCCTATTCGAGAGACACCAAAGAAAAGTGCTCCCCGAGCAAAAACTTTGGAGCGGATGAAAGACGCTGAAGAAGCGGCGAAAGCAAAAGCAGCGGCTGAGGCGGAAGAGCCTGCAGCTGAGGAGGCACCAGCAGAAGAAGTAGCGGCTGAGGCGGAAGAGCCTGCAGCTGAGGAGGCACCAGCAGAAGAAGCAGCCGCTGAGGCGGAAGAGCCTGCAGCTGAGGAGGCACCAGCAGAAGAAGCAGCGGCTG
>CAZOHS010000034.1:16556-20059 GCA_964579285.1 uncultured Rhodospirillaceae bacterium
GCTGAGGCGGAAGAGCCTGCAGCTGAGACCGAGGAGAAAAAGGAGGACTGAGACCTGCCATCAATGCAAATACCTCGTGGGCGCGATAATACCCGAAGTGCATCAGTCGTATCCTCATTGGATATAAAGGGTGCGGCCGATCGTGATCGGATTTGTATTGGGGTAATTGCAGGCCCCCATGGCTTGCAGGGCGCTTTAAGGATCAAGCCCTTTACGGATCTTCCGGAAGACGTCGCCGCATACGGGCCAGTAAGTGATGAAAAAGGGGAAAAAAAATACAAACTTAACGTTAAAGGAGTACGCGGGGGCATGGTGACAGCTTCGGTAAAGGGGGTAGACGACCGGACGGCGGCAGAAGCACTCAAGGGACAGCGTTTATATGTTGCTAGGAGTACTTTACCAATACCAGATAATGATGAATTTTATCATAATGATCTCCTTGGTCTAGATGTCTTTCAGAATAAAGAAAAGGTCGGGTCGATACGGTCCATAATTTCAGTGGGGGAGCAAGAGGTACTCGAAATAGATCAAGGGCCCGGAACTGAATTTCTACTTGTGCCTTTTACTAAAAATTCAGTCCCTTGCGTCGATATTGCAGGAGGAAAGTTAACAATAATTCCACTCGGAGCACCGGAACAAGTGGAAAAATCGGCGATTGTGCATTCAACTAAGGATCGAGATGTAAAAAGTGGACGGAGCAACTAACATGTGGACGGCAAAAGTATTAACGCTGTTTCCGGAAATGTTTCCGGGTCCGCTAGCGTACTCGCTTGCTGGAAGTGCTCTTTCTGAAGATCGTTGGGCCCTTCAAGTTGTCGATATACGTTCGTTTGCAAGTGACAAACATCGGTCGGTTGATGATACGCCGTTTGGCGGAGGACCGGGAATGGTTTTGAGGGCAGATGTTGTCGATACTGCTATAAAGTCTGCCGCGTTACCTAATACGCCGCTTATATACCTCTCTCCACGTGGTGATAGATTTTCTCAGAATCATGCGGCTAAGTTATCCGGTGAAGAAGGAATTACACTGCTTTGCGGACGATACGAGGGAATAGACCAACGAGTGTTGGATGCTCACGAGGTGATTGAGATAAGCCTCGGCGATTTTGTTTTATCTGGCGGCGAAATGGCGGCTTTGGCGCTTATCGATAGCTGCGTACGGCTTCTGCCGGGCGTGATTGGGAAGCAAAAATCTTTAGAAGAAGAGAGTTTCAGTAGGGGTCTACTTGAATACCCTCATTACACGCGGCCAGCTGAATGGCGTGGTCGCAAGGTTCCGGAAATACTATTATCCGGCCATCACAAAAATATTACTGCTTGGCGAAAAAGGCAGGCTGAAATTGTAACGAGGGACCGTCGACCTGATCTTTGGGATCGGTACCAGAACACTTTAAAGAACCAAAAGGAATATGGTCATGAGTATAATTGAGCAAATTGAAAAGGGCGAAATAGAGCGCTTGGTTGCTGACCGACCGGTGCCGGAATTTGCTCCCGGAGATACCGTTCGTGTGCATTTTAAAGTGGTAGAGGGAACGAGGGAGCGGGTTCAGGTTTATGAAGGTGTTGTCATCGCCCGTTCCAGTCGAAGCCTAAATTCCTCGTTTACGGTGCGGAAGATATCGTACGGAGAAGGTGTAGAACGGGTTTTCCCGCTCTACTCACCCCGTATAGAAAAAATAGAGGTTGTGCGCCGGGGGGCAGTTCGGCGGGCAAAACTATATTATTTGCGCTCCAGGCGTGGAAAATCTGCTCGCATTGCCGAAAAGGTTGACCGAAAAATTGGTAAGGCAGCCACCAAATCGCAAGGCAGTAACGACGTAACTTCTCAGACGGCCGGAGATCTAAAGGAAGAAGGTGGCAAGAAAGCTCCTACCAACTCCACCGCTAAAAATGATGCTTAATTGAAAGCTCTTGTCCGATTGAAAGGTAAACACATGGCCAAGCCAAAGACACTTTTTGACAAAATCTGGGCTTCGCATCTCGTTGAAGAGAAGGAAGATGGCACCAGCATCCTTTATATTGATCGGCAAATAATTCACGAAATAACGAGTGCACAAGCCTTTGACGGTCTGCGAGAAAATAACCGCACCGTGCGTGTTCCTGATGCTCAACTCCTGGTTGCCGATCACAATGTGCCTACAAAAGGGCGTGCCCAAGGTATCGAAAACGAAGCATCTCGGATACAAATTGAACTGTTGGAAAAAAATGCAAAAGAATTTGGGCTTCCTTTTATTGATTTTCTAGATGTACGCCAGGGTATAGTGCATGTTATCGGGCCCGAGCAGGGTTTTACCCAACCCGGTTTGACGTTGGTTTGTGGCGATTCTCATACGGCTACTCATGGTGCATTGGGGGCCTTGGCATTTGGGATCGGAACATCCGAGGTGGAACATGTTCTGGCGACCCAAACACTTCTACAAAAACAGCCACAAAATATGCGTATAACGGTGGACGGTAATCTTTCAACCGGGGTAACAGCGAAAGACATGATCCTAGCGATTATAGGAGAAATTGGGACAGCTGGTGGGACAGGTTGTGTCATCGAATACGCAGGTACGGCGATTGAAAATTTATCAGTCGAAGGTCGCATGACAGTCTGTAATATGACGATTGAAGCCGGTGCCCGTGCGGGCTTAGTTGCTCCCGATCAAAAGGTCTTCGATTACCTAGAGGGGCGTCCTATGGCCCCCAAAGGGGGTGCGTGGGAACAGGCTATAAAATATTGGAAAACACTTAAATCAGACAATGCGGCTGAGTATGATATTGAGGTAGAGCTTGATGCCAAAGATATAGAGCCACAGGTATCGTGGGGGACAAGTCCGGAAATGGTGGCGCCGATTGGCTCCGTTGTTCCCGATCCTGCCGATATAGAAGATCCCGCAAGGCGGGAAACTTTATTAGGCGCATTGGATTATATGGAGCTAAAACCCGGCCAGAAAATGACCGAGATATTTGTCGATAAAGTTTTTATTGGTTCGTGCACTAATTCGAGAATAGAAGATCTCAGAGCTGCCGCTGAAATAGCCCGAGGGCGAAAAGTCGTGGATAGCGTGTACGCAATGGTTGTGCCCGGCTCTGGTTTAATAAAGGAACAAGCTGAGTCAGAGGGACTCGATAAGTTGTTTGTTGAGGCTGGATTTGATTGGCGTGAACCAGGCTGTTCTATGTGTTTGGGTATGAACGGCGATATGTTGGAACCTGGGGAACGCTCTGCGTCCACATCAAATCGGAATTTCCAGGGCCGACAAGGTCCTGGTGGTCGAACTCATTTAGTTAGTCCGGCGATGGCGGCAGCGGCTGCCATTAAGGGACACCTAGCGGACGTGCGGGAATTGTCAGAGGTCGAATAGGGAAACTAAAAATGGAAAAATTTAAGACTTTTTCAGGTATAGCGGTACCGATGGCGGGCCATAATATTGATACCGACCGCATCATACCAGCGCGCTTCCTAAAAACGATTAAACGCACCGGTTTGGGGGTAAATCTATTTAACGATTTGCGTT
>CAZOHS010000035.1:0-11819 GCA_964579285.1 uncultured Rhodospirillaceae bacterium
ACGCAAACGAAACCGCACTTACAACTACGAGTACGTACCCAATTAGACTTTTATTATCCTTCATAAGCTATTTCAACGTGTTGAGGACAAGGTTGCAATGCTAACTCCTAAATAACTTTTATGTTTAACAAATTGGGTTGATAAAAAGTTCAATTAAACCGTGATATTTTCAGAGATTCTACACAATCTCTAATTCAAGCTGCCCGACGCCTTCAATTACTCCAAGCAATTGGTCACCCCGATCGACCGCCCTCGGTCCCTTTGGCGTTCCCGTAAAAACAATATCTCCGGAGCGAAGCGCACAATAATTAGATAGTCGGGCAATAATGTCTGCCGTATCCCAGATCATCTGCGATAGGTTGCCTTGCTGTCGCAATTCCCCGTTTATTGTGAGTGTAATATCTCCTGAGTGCGGATGGCCGAAGTCGGACGCTGGCCTTATCTCACTAACTGGGGATGCCCCGGCGAAGCTTTTGCATAGGTCCCAGGAGTGCTCGTTGGAAATACATTCGCGCATGATGTCACGCCTGATCATGTCGTAACCGACAGCGTATCCAAACACATGCTCTAGTGCTCTAGTTTTCTTCACGTTTGTTCCGTCGCGGCCAATTGCCACTACCAATTCTATTTCCGGATCTAGTTGTTCCGTCATGGGTGGGTAGGGCAGTTTTCGGTCTTCAACCCATATAGAATCGCTTGGCTTTAGCGAAATACCGGGAACTGGTTTGTTTTCTGAACCTAATCCAGTTTCGGCCGCATGATCGGCGTAGTTTCTGCCGATTGTATATATGCGGCGCACGGGAAACCTTTCCTGGGTTCCGAGGACTGGGATCGACGGAATTAATGGTGCTGGGAAAGCGTATTTCATTTATTTAAATAATCGATGGGTCTAAGCCGGCCTAAGAGAACTTTTAATGACCTTTCGTGTCGGGGTCATCGGCATATGTTTTACGATTTCTAGCTGTTCGGGCCACTTCATTTTCGTCACGTTGTTTTCATCCAACCAACCGCATATTTCTTTAAGTGAAATATGTGATTCATTATTTAACTCTATATAAACACATGATTTTTCACCATATGTTTTATCTTCAATAGGAGCAATAGCGGACATAAAGACTGCGGGATGTTTGTCTATTATGGCTTCGACATCTGTGGGGTTTATCTTGATACCGCCCCGGTTAATTAGGTCCTTTGTGCGTCCAGTGATCCGAAAGTTTCCGTTGTTATCACGCTTGGCGAGATCTCCTGTCCGAAACCAGCCATCTCCCGTAAAAGCTACGCGATTGGCATCGTCGTTATTCAAATATCCGGCAAAAACAGAACAGCCTTTTATTTCTAGTTCGCCTTCTTCATCTAGTTCTGCAACCGACCCTTTATCGGAAATCAGGCGTGCCTCGAAGGTGGGCGTCGTTTGTCCTAGGGTTTCGCAACGGATGTCCGCGGGGCTATTAAACGGAGTATGTAACCCCATAAAACACTCTGTCATTCCCCACATCTGACCGATTGCCCCGTTGGGTAGCGCACCGTCAAGAACATAAGCAATCTCAGGTGCACACACCGCGCCTGAGATTGTGGCAGCACGAACAGATGAAAAGTCTGATTTTTCGATAAGGCCTTCTTTGTGACATGCAGCAATATGAGCTGGCGCAACAAATAAAATTGTTGGTTTTTCGTTCTCGATCAGTTGAACGAGGGAAGGGGGTGTAAAAGCCGGCATGAGAAGACTGCTCGCGCCGGCCATAAGCGTTAGATTGATTACGCAAAGCCCGAACGCGTGCGTGAACGGAGGTCCACCTAAAACTTTATCGGTCTCTGTGAGATTATAGATTGGTCCGGCAATTCGGTTGTTGGCTAGCAGCGTTTGGTAGTTATGGATGACGGCCTTTGGTGACGTCGAAGTTCCGGAAGTGAAACAGAGAACAGCCGGATCCGAGGCAACTGGTGGCTCTTTTATAGCGTCGAGTGATCCGTCACTAACTAACTGAGGCAATGAAAGCGCGCCTTTCGGTGCTGAATCAGAGGCCACTATGATAGTGTCCAGGGTCTCGATCCTCTCGCAAAGTTCCAGCATTACTTCGGGCGCATTATATTTTTCAGAAGCGTCAGAACATATTACGGCTCGAGCTTTCGTGTAATTAATTAATGGTTCAAGCTCACCAATACGATAGGGCATATGCATCGTAGAAATCACAGCACCGATCATCGTGATAGCAAAGTACGAAGTTAGGAAGTCTGGGGTGTTCGGCAGTTGAACCGCAACGACGTCGCCTTTTCTTATCCCGAGCGCTAACAAGCTGTTCGCCAGGCGAAGGGAATGCTCCTGTTGCTCCGCGTACGTTATATCATCGTCGGAGCCACACGCGGCCACGGCATTCGGTGTTTTGTCTGCCCACTTATTAAGCCAGGCGGAAACGGTATCTCCATTCCACGAACCATCCTGCAGGTATTTGGTCGCAACACGGGGGTCAAAATCGAGGGCCTTCCGCAACTCAACGGCATTCGGACTAAACTCAAACCTTTCTTCATGTGGGGTGAAACGTTCTGTCCGAAAACGTTTGCCACCTCCAAGGTCGTAGAGGCGATGATAACTCTGCCGCTTAAACCGCCGTCGCTCCATTATCGTTCTGATATACGTAACTTGATCGTGCGTCAGACCGAAACGACGCGCCAGTTCTGCATCTGACATCCCGGTTCCGGGCCTTTGTTTTTCAATTTCTTCCCAGTCTAACTCTCGAACAGGGTCACCACGGCGAACCTGAATGTTGTGGCTCATATCAAATATCGCATCGCCATAGGTTTGGATCATCTCTTCAGAGATTCCGATTTGGCTGCGTTTTAACCCGCGCGTCACAATTATTCTCCTGCGTCGGCCATTCGTGTTTCATAGCGCCTGATTGGGTCAGCCTGTGGCGCCTGATTGGCAATGGGGCAAACGCGCATACATTCGAAGCACTGGCCCAAAAGTCCACCTGAGCCGACGGACATTTTATACCAAAGGATCTTATTTTCTGCGTCGAATAGGAGATCCTCACGTTCTTCTTCGTCTTCGGCTCTTATCGCGTCTGAAAGTACGCCCGGCACGGCTTCAAACTGCTGTGTCATCTCGGCACACGCAGCCATATCATACCGCATTTCTGCTTGCTTCCCGTCTTCGTCGATATCGCCTGACAGGCATTGAACCGGACAGAATTTCATACAAGGCGTTTGACCCGATTTTCGAAAAAGCTCGACGCACGAGGTTGTGGGACACGGGTTATCCGCCATCGGCTCGTCCGGCGGTAATTCAAGCTCGGTAAAAATCGATGCGAAATACATGTAACCAAATTCAGGGTGCAATAATATATCGCCGGCTAGCGACCGTGCGCCGATCCCCGCAAGCTCGGCGTGGAGTTTTAGGCTTTGAAATGGAACACGAGGCCCCGCCTCTGTATCCATGTCCGGTGGGCAGTAAAGAGCGCGCTTTCCGTATTTATTTTCAATGTAGAAGGCACATCCATAAGCTATCGTATACGCCCGCACTTCCGTTGATCCAAAGTAACCAAGTGCTTTTGCTGGAATTTGCCATGCACCTTGCGTTTGACCCCCTACACCCACAGAAATAATTGACTTAGCGCGCGGCCATAAATCACTCGGCTTGTGGCCTTCCGGGGCGATACGTTCGACGGCTTTTATGTCGGCTACACCGGCAACCAAGGCACCCTTTTTGAGGCAGTAGTCGAGTACAGCTTTTTTCGCTGCCTGTGGGTCAATATCGTTTTTTGTGGGCATCAATTATCCTCGTTTAGAAACAGGAGGGCGTAGTACTTTCAAATGTACCTTGTTTATTTTCCGTGTATATATCCTTTAAATACGTTTTTGACCTAAAAAGGAAGTTTTACTAGGAACTGTATTTTGGGTTGTTCAGGGTTGGTTCAGCTTAACGGTAAACGAGTTTGACGGAGAAATTGATGCATAATGACATTCACCTAACTATGGCGACTTGGGACTATGACCACATTCGAGATATTGCAAGTGGACAAGTTAAGCCAAAGGGAATCGAAATAACCCATCTCCAAATGGAAGTGGAAGAAATTTTCTATAGGTTTGCCAAATCCTTTGAGTGGGATGTGTCTGAACTTTCGTTTGCTAAATATTGTTCGATCATGTCCCAGGATAATCCGCCTATCACGGGCATTCCGGTTTTCGTTAGCCGCGTGTTCCGCCACTCAGCGTTCTACATTCGATCAGATGGAAGTATTAAGGTTTCCAGTGATTTGAAAGGTAAGCGTATAGGGATCCCCGAGTGGTCTCAAACTGCCACGGTCTACGCTCGGGGCTGGTTACACCATCAGGGTGGCGCGAAACTGGATGAAGTTGAATGGGTACAAGCCGGTGTGAATGCGCCGGGACGCGTGGAAATGGCAAATCTTAATTTACCAGAGGGGGTCAATTATACCCAGGTAGCTGATAAATCCTTAGTGGAAATGCTACTGTCAGGTGAGATTGATTGCATGATTTCAGCTCACCCACCTCACGAATTTGGGGTAGATAACTCGGGTATCACGAGACTAATGCCCGATTATCGTGAATTGGAGGAAGAATACTTTCGCGAAACGGGTATCTATCCAATCATGCATACCATTGCGATCAAGCGGGATGTCTATGAAGAGTATCCGTGGATAGCGCGCAATCTTATGACGGCTTTCGAGGAAGCTAGGGACCTGTCAGTTGCACGTTTGACCAGTGTAACAGCTTCACAAATTCCCGTTCCCTGGGGGTATGTTAACGCCGAACGCACGGCCGAGACGGTTTTCGGGAATAATGGTATTTGGCCGTATGGCGTCGAGCCAAGTCGGGTTACAATCGAGGCTTTTTTGCAATATTGCGACGAGCAGGGTGTGACCCACCGGAAACTAACTCCGGAGGAACTCTACGCACCGGAAGCATTGAGCGAGTTCGTAATTTAGGGCCTCATCAGGGTGGGGCATTTTTTATCCGAGTAGTGAGTGCCTTAAGGAGGTGAATGCTGTATGAATAGAACATCCAGAATAAATGAGAATTTTGGACTAAAGACCCTTGGTATTCTGGGTATGAGTTTGTGGTTTTTGATTATAATGATGGGTTTTGGAATGGCTGCTGATAAAGAAAATACTTTGTATCTCGAGACTAAGGACGGGCGTGTAGTTATAGAAATGAGGCCAGATCTTGCGCCTAACCACGTAAACCGCATTAAGGAATTAGTACGGCAAAAGTTTTACGACGGTCTTTTGTTTCACCGCGTAATCGATGGTTTTATGGTGCAGACCGGGGATCCGAATGGAAACGGTACGGGGGGCTCGGGTCAAAAACTACCTCCTGAATTTACCTCGGAAAAACATGTAAGAGGCATCCTTTCTATGGCTCGTGCCCAGGACCCAGCGAGTGCGGACAGCCAATTTTTTATAATGCTCGGCGACTCCGCACACCTGGATAACCAATATACTGTCTGGGGCAAGGTAGTTTCTGGAATGGAATACGTGGACCAGATAAAAAAGGGCGATTCATCTCAAAACGGGACAGTAACCGATCCTGATAAAATAATTACAATGCAGGTGGCCGCGGACGTTGACGAATCAAAATAGGTCAAATTTCTAAAGCGGTCGCACGAAGCTTTGACGAGCTCTCTCAACGAGAGGGTGCACGAAACAATTTTTTACGTGATCGTTGACCATGCCCATAGCCTGCATAAAGGAATAAGCGGTCGTCGGACCGATAAATTTCCATCCACGTTTTTTGAGGTCTTCGGCGAGTTTTTTTGATCCTGGTGTGCAGGAACGCTGTTTTCTATTCGTGAAGTGGGCGTCACTAGGTTCATAGCGCCAGAAAAAGGTTGCGAGAGACCCGAGTTCTTCGGCCATATCGCGTGCTGCGACAGCATTGTTGATGGTTGCCTCTATTTTCTGTCTATGTCGGACTATGCCGTCATTTTTCATTAATTTTTCGACATCTTGTTGGGTGAACTTGGCTAAGCGTTCATAATCAAATCCAACAAATGCATCGCGAAAGTTTTCACGTTTTCGTAGTATAGTTAGCCATGATAGACCGGACTGAAAGCCTTCGAGGCAGATTTTTTCGAATAATCTTATATCGTTTTCAACAGGAAAACCCCATTCCGTATCGTGATAGGCAATGTAATCCGGAGCATTGCCGGCCCAGAGACAACGCGCTTTTCCGTTTTTGCCCTTAGCCCGATTACTATTTGTCTGTTTAGCCATGTTTTCCTCAACTACATTTGTAACGGTTAAAAAGATTAGTACGCACTCGTGGCCGTTGGAGAGGTTTCTGGCTTGAACGTATATATTAACATGCCCACCGCGCCCCCATGACTATAAAAGATCATGGACGAATGTGGAGAGTGGCGGGACCAATTATAGTTTCGAATGTCTCGATACCGTTACTGGGAGCTGTCGACACCGCCGTGATGGGGCACTTGCCGGACGCGAAGTACTTGGGCGGGGTTGCAGTAGGCGCTCTAGTTTTCACGTTTATCTATTGGGGTTTTGGATTTTTGAGGATGGGGACCGGGGGTCTGACAGCGCAGGCGCTTGGTTCTTCGGATCCCGATGAGGTGAGAGCTTGTTTGGCGAGAGCGGCGGTGATTGGTATTCCCGTCGCCTTTATCTTGATTGCGCTTCAGGTCCCTATCGCGTGGGTTGTATTTTCGATTGTCGAGGCGACCCCGGAAGTCGAAGAATTATCAGCACAATATTTCTATACCCGTATTTGGGGTGCGCCTGCGACGCTATTAAATTTTGCGTTGCTAGGCTGGTTTATTGGGGTTCAAAACACGAGAGCGGTTCTATGGCATCAGCTAAGCCTCAATTGCATTAATATTATTCTTGATGTGGTTTTTGTATTGGGTCTCGGTTGGGGCGTTGTAGGCGTAGCCTCAGCCACCGTTATTGCGGAGATCTGTGCGGTTTTTGTGGGTTTGTGGCTTGCAAGACCCATGCTTACGAAGATTGGTGGCAACTTCGTTTGGAGAAAGGTCATTGATACGCCCAAATTGTTGCGTACGGTAACCTTGAATATCGATATTTTTGTACGAACAATATGCCTGGTATCGGCATTTGCGTATTTCACGGCAAAGGGCGCGACTTTCGGTAATGTGGTCTTGGCCGCCAACGCAGTGTTATTGAATTTTCTTACATTTTCTGCGTACACGTTGGACGGGTTTGCGCATGCTGCGGAGGCCTTGGGTGGTGAGGCAATCGGCGCAAAAGACAGGGCAGTTTTTCGCCTTGTGGTCCGCGTAAGCGCATTATGGGGCGTTATTACAGCGATAGCGTTCGCTTTTGTATACTTTTTTGCGGGTCCCTTAATTGTAAGCCTTTTGACCGGAATTTCGGCGGTACAAGAAACAGCATTAAATTATATATCTTGGGTCATTGTGTTGCCGGTTGTGGCAGTATTTCCCTATATTTTGGACGGTATATTTTTGGGGGCGACCAAGGGCCGGATTATTCGAAACGCGATGATTTTCTCTTTAGCGATATATGTGGCAGCTTGTTTTCTGTTGGTGCCGTTGTGGGGAAATCACGGTCTTTGGGCCGCTCTAACAATTTTTATGGGTGCTCGTGGTTTGAGCCTGGGTGTACGATATCGATCTCTAGAAGCCAGCGTTGGACCTGTCACCCATAATAGGGTCTCTTCTGGACAAGAGGGCTGAGCCAATATACCACTGTTGTGGTAGTGGTTAGGGGATGTATATGGCGTGGTTCAGGGCTAAGAATGTCCGGTGTGCGTGGGTGGTAATGGCATTCTTCGCGACTGTGTCGTTCGCAGGGGCACCGGGAGTGAAAGCAAATTCCGGCGATTACGTGTCCTTATTATTAATTGGTGGCATTTCGTCGATCGATGACGTTACAGTAACTAGCGGTAATCTCGAATTACGCAACGTGGACGATACGATTGCCGCACTTGGTGTGGCTTTTGGCTATAATTGGCGGAAAAAAGGGGTCCCTGTTCGTTCAGAAATCGAATACCATTATCGAATAAGATTTGACTTCGATACGCGAGTAACGGGGGACGCTGGTTTCGAAAACCAGTTGCAAACGCATGCCCTCCTTGCGAATGCATATTACGACTTTGAGTGGAAAGACCGGTGGACTTTGTTTGTGGGTGGGGGCATTGGTTGGGCCCAAAACGTCTCCGAAGTAGATAGGGTCCCGTTGGCTGGGGGCGCCAAGACGGAACGTACAGACCGAAAAAATAATCTTGCTTGGAATATTGCGGTGGGCGCGATTTATGACCTATCAGGAAATTGGAATGCAGAATTTCGGTACCGGTATATTGATCTTGGTAAAGTGGAAAGCGGTGCACATACCGATTCGAGGACCATTAAAGCCGGTAGTTACACTTCGCATGACTTAGTTATGGGTGTAACCTACAGTTTCTGAACGCGTAGGAGCGAAAAACATGAATGATAATCCACACGATCCCGAGGATGTTGCGGTCTATGATAAACAGGGATTTGGCAATCGCGTCGGTTTTGGTAACAAGCCCGCCGTACTCGTAATAGATTTTATCAATGGCTTTGCGGATCCAGATACCTTTGGTGGTGGTAATATTCAGGAATCCGTGGAAAAAACGGCTGAACTGCTTGCGGTCGCTAGGCATATGGATCTACCGATTGTCTTTACCAGTCATGTTTATGCAGAAGACGGCAGTGAAGACGGTATTTTTAACCTTAAGTCGCCGGGACTTGAAAAACTCAAACGCGGTTCGCGGGAAGTTCAAGTAGTTGACGAACTTGAGCCACGTCCCGGTGAACGAATACTAGAAAAGCATTACCCCTCCGGGTTTTGTAATACAGATTTAACGGGTTGGTTGGCAAAACGTGGTGTGGACACGGCGATTGTTACGGGTTGCACGACTTCGGGTTGTGTCCGCGCGACTGTGGTGGATGCGATGTCAAATGGATTTCGGCCAATTGTTCCGAGGGAGTGTTCAGGAGACCGCGCGCAGGGGCCGCACGAAGCGAATTTATTCGATATAGATCAAAAGTATGGTGACGTTATGTCACTCGAAGAGGTGCTAGATGAGCTTGATAAATTGGCGCCAAAGCAAGCCAACATTAAGCCGGGAGAGTAGGACTTATGACAGATTCACTAGGTTATAGAGCAAATTGGGGCGTAATCATTCCATCGACGAATACCTCTGTGCAACCTGAATTTGATGATATGAGGCCCCGGGGTGTTACAAACCATACGGTTAGAATTTCGATACCCGATGAGCCAGTAAATTCTGATGAAGAATTTAACGCTTTGATGGACAATATTCGTCGTGAATTTGATAGCGCCATATTACGGGTAATGACGTGCAACCCGGATTACATTGTTATGGGTATGTCTGCTGAAACATTTTGGGATGGGCTCGAAGAATCAATACGTTTGCGCGAGCGTGTAAAAGAACTCTCCGGAATGGGCGTGGCGATGGGGTCGGACGCCTCGCAAGCCGCCTTGCGCTGTTATGGAGATATAAAAAAGATCTGCGTTATCACGCCTTACTGGCCGGTCGGTGATAAAAACGTAAAGAAATTCTTTGAGGATTGCGGTTTTGAAGTTCTAGCCATTAAAGGTCTCAAATGTGATAGCCCTGCAAATATTGCCCAGGTAACAAATGCTGAATTATTGGATAATCTTGTTGAATTGAATGAGCATAATCCGGAAGCGATCGTCCAAGTTGGAACTAATCTTGCGATGGCTCAGCTCGCTGGGGAAGCGGAGAGATGGCTGAAAAAACCGGTAATTGCTATTAATACTGCTACTTACTGGTATGCGATGCGGGCAAATGGATATGACGACATTATAGAGGGCTTCGGTTCTCTTATGACGGAATTCAGAGAATTACCAAAGAGTTACCTTGAGACCGCAGCGGGTAAAAACACTATTGCGGCATAGGGTAATAGCTATTTTAAATTCTCGCGAGCGTGTTTTTCTACAGCGGCGGGTGTATCGAGGTCGATAAGGACACCGGGGTTTGCGCAGGGTACTTCGCATACCTGATCAGGGCTTTCACCGATTAAGTGTCGCGCGCCGACGTCTCCGGAAACGGTGACCATGTCAGAAAAATACCGTCGGGCCCAAAGGACCGGATTGCCTCTTTTTCCATCGTGGGTGGGTACACAAATCGATTGTCCAGAATTGGGATCAAATGCCGCTATAAGTTTATCGATATCTTCTTCAGTCACGCTCGGCATATCGCCGAGTGCAATAATTGCTCCCGCACAATTGCTCGGAAGTGCGTCGATGCCAGTTCGCAGAGAGGTGCTAAGCCCATCCTCAAAATTTGCGTTTTGTACGAAAGTCACCGGCATGCCTTCGAGAGCGTGTTTCACGTTTTCAGGCTCGTGGCCAAGGACAACTATGATTGGATCCGCATTACTTTGAATCAATGCCTTGGCCGCGATCTCTACCATTGGCCTACCATCGATCTCTACCGTCATCTTATTCTGTCGGCCCATCCGCCTCGACTGGCCCGCAGCAAGAAGAACCGCACCAACTTTGTTTTTATAAGGTTCTGCGGGGACCGGTTCCGCGTCCTCATCTCTTAATACCGGTCGACCCGGCATTTCTTTGAGCATTCCGCCGACCCCCATTCGAGTCAGGTCCCGAACTGTAACATCGAGACCGGCCACCATTCTTTGCAAAACCCAATCAAATCCGTGCAGTCGCGTTGAACGCGCCGAGCTCGGAACACCCAAGACGCGCATTTTATCAAGCTGTCCGAAAAGCATCAAATTTCCGGGATCAACGGGAAGCCCAAGATGCACAATTTTTCCTCCAGCGGAAATCAGCCCCGTAGGCACCACATCTCTTCGGTCAACGATCGCCGACGCTCCAAGCACAAGAGCAATGTCACAGTTCTCGGTAGAAAGTAAGGTTAGAGCGTCGCTGATCGCGGTTGAATTATGTTCACAATGTTTTTCGATACCAATATCAAGTGCCATTCCGGCTAGGCGTTCAGTCGTGGCGTGGCTCGCTTTTGCGATCAGGCTGTTCTTGAGACCGGGTAGCGTCGTTTGTATGAAACCAACTTTCAAATTTTGAAAGGGCGCTAGCAGAATAGGTGGGGGCTTGGCATCAGCCATTTCTATGCACGTGCGCACGGTATCACTTGTAACACCAAACGTAATAATCTTGACCGTAGCGACCACATCCCCATTTTTAACAGCGGTAAACGGCTGTAAAGTTGAGACGGTTACAGCTTCGTCTACAGCATTTATGCGGTGAATAGCTTCGGCATCAATTACAAGGACTCCTGGCCTGGCGGCTCGAAGGTTCGCTCTTCCCGTATGCCCGCCAGAAACTATCACAGAATTGGTTTTGAAGGCTTCAGCCACCTGGACTGCGGCCACGTTCTCACTGAGGTCACCGGCCTCTAATTCCGCTACCGTGACGTGGCTTACGCCGGCTTTTAAAAGGGTTTTCAAATCTTCTTCGTTTAGGATGCGGCCTTTGCGCAGGACAGTTCCAGCCGCCCGCACAGAATGGGCGAGAATTGAATTTAAACTTTCCTTAACAGGGACCTCGCCGAATTTCATATGTTTTTTCTTGGGTTACTCACGGTCATGCCGCATTGTGAGCTTCGACTTTTTTATGAAGAACCTCGGTAATTTGAGCTAGTATTGAAACTGCTATTTCGGCCGGTGAAACAGACCCAATTGCCAATCCAACAGGCGCATGTATTTTGGCAATTTCAGCGGCGCTAAACCCGGCCTCTGAAAGCCGCTCTACCCTGCTTGAGTGAGTTTTCCGACTCCCAAGGGCACCGACATAAAATGCATCCGATTTTAACGC
>CAZOHS010000035.1:11919-19028 GCA_964579285.1 uncultured Rhodospirillaceae bacterium
TGATGTCATGAACCTTACTGCGATCGTCTTGAATAGCTTGTCTGGCGATCGACAGGACTTCTGGGTTTGAACTGTCCGGTCCCTCAGCTTCGTCCCGATAAACTAACGTTTGTTCACCGGACGACATGTCGGTTGATAAAGCTACCGCGCGCTTTTCAGCCTGATCATCTAAGAGCCTATTTAATACAATTTGCTTCATTCAACTTTCTCGACAAATACGTGTATTGATCCTCCACACGCGAGGCCGACCTCCCAAGCTAATTCGTTTGAAACGCCGTATTCCAAAACTTTTGGTTTTCCACTTTCCATTACTTCCAGGGCTTCCGTTACAACGGCCCCCTCGATGCACCCACCAGACACGGAGCCAACGAACTTTCCATTCTCGTCTACAGCTAAGTGACTTCCAACCGGGCGTGGTGAGGAACCCCATGTTGAAATTACGGTTGCTAAAGCCACACTGCGGCCATCTTGTCGCCAAGTGGCAGCCTCTCCCAAGACATTGTCATCTTGCGACAATTCCGGTTTTACATCGCGCGTAGCCATTCCTGTACTCCTTGTTTGCGTGGTCCACTCGGTTTGTTTAAGGCATCTATCAGTTCTTCGAGACTAACTAGATTATGCACTGGGCGGAATTCGTCAACGCTCGGTAAAATAGCCTGTATTCCGTGGCTTTTGGGTTGAAACCCGTCGAATCGTAAAAGCGGATTAAGCCAGATTAGACGCCGACACGACTTATGAAGTCTTTCAATTTCTGTATTTAATCCACGCCCTGCCGCGCGGTCCAGGCCATCGGATATGAGGATTACAACCGCTCCTTGTCCTAAAACGCGCCGGGACCAAAATTTGTTAAAGTCGGATAAACTCTCGCCGATACGTGTGCCACCCGACCAGTCTTCTACTACGTCTGTAACTTGCTCGATTGCGAGGTCAATATCGCGGTTTCTTAGATATCGAGTGACATTGGTTAGTCGTGTGCCGAAAAGAAACGTGTGCACTCGATCACGGTCATTGGTCACGGCGTGCATAAAGTGGAGAAACATTCGGGTATATCGGCTCATGGACCCGGAAATATCACACAATATAACGAGTGGCGGCGTACGGGTGCGATGCCGGCGGTGTTTTAATGGTATAGTCGCTCCGCCACTTCTGAGTGCTGCTCTTAAAGTGGCGCGCATGTCGATCCGTTCTTGTCGGAAAGAAAACTCAAAACGGCGTGTAGGAACTTTTGTGATTGGGAGATGCATCTTTGCTATTGCACGTTTAGCCGACTCAATTTCGTCTGCCGACATCTCCTCGAAATCGCGTGTTTGAAGGAGTTCGCGCTCCGACATAGTCATTGCGGCATCAAGTTCTACTTCCTCTTCCTCTTCTTTTTCGGTTTCGGAGTTCTCTTCTTGGGCTTGATTTAAGGCGTCTTGAAGGCGCTTTAGTGGTTGCTCAGTCGGTGGTGGCGTGGCATCCCCGTCTACTTGTGGGAGGAGAATCCCCATAAGCCGTTCTAAAAGTTTTGGGTCTTTCCAAAATATGTGAAATGCTTGATCAAACAGCTCATGTTGGTCACGACGATTAACGAATACGGCATGCAGGGCCCAGTAGAAATCCGACCGGTTTTTGACTCCGACGGCGACTACGGCATTTGTTGCGTCTATAATCTTTCCAGGGCCAAGCGGAAGACCGGCAGCTCTTAATACTCTACCAAAATGCATAATATTGGGGGCCAGCTTATTATCGTCTAGCCTCTCTAAAAGCTGCATACCCGGTGTAAGATGTGTAGTTTGCGTGGTCTCCGCCACTGGTATTATCCCCCCGCGGCAATCCCCGATTTTACTTCCTCTAGAATTTGGGCGGCTTCCGAGCCTTTGATCTTTTCGATATCATCCTGGTATTTCAGTAATACGCCTAACGATGAATTCACTGTTTCAGGGTCAAGGTCGATTTTATCCAATTGGATCAGTGCATTAGTCCAATCTATAGTTTCGGCAACGCCCGGTAGCTTGAACAGATCACGGTTCCGGAGTTGTTGAACGAAGTCTACAACCTGCGCGGTCAACTTTTCGGGCGCCTGGGGGACCTTAACCTTCAGTATTTCGAGTTCTCGTTTGGCGTCGGGGTAGTCAACCCAAAAATAGAAACATCGACGCTTGATCGCATCGTGTATTTCACGGGTTCGATTTGATGTAATGATTACGATTGGGGGCTTTTTGGCTTTGATTGTCCCTATTTCAGGTACCGTTACTTGGAAATCGGACAGAACCTCCAACAGAAATGCCTCGAACGGTTCATCGGTCCGGTCCAACTCATCAATCAACAGAACAGGCGGATCGCCTCCGTCTTCTTCTAGTGCTTGCAGAAGGGGTCTTTTAATGAGAAATCGTTCGGAAAAAATATTGTTTTCGATCTGCTCCCGATCACTGTGTCCTGCTGCTTCTGCAATACGAATATCAATCATTTGCATAGAGTAGTTCCACTCATACACCGACGATGCCACGTCGAGCCCTTCATAACACTGCAGGCGAATTAGCTTCCGTCCGAGTGCCTCTGAGAGAACCTTACCAATCTCGGTCTTTCCTACCCCAGCCTCTCCCTCCAGAAAAATAGGTCTCCCTAATTTGAGGGCTAAATAAAGAGCGGTTGAGAGCGACCGGTCGGCCACGTAATTATTACTCCGCAGTAACTCTACTACGTCGTCGATGGAGGAGGGTGATATGTTACTCATTTGAAATTATTCATTTCGATAACTGATTGCAAAATAAACAAAAATTATGGGGAGACCAGAAAAATTAGGTCTCCCCAAAAACAAATTTGAAAGGCTACGTCCCGCTAGTGAGAGTGCGGGCGTTACTCATTCGCTTTTGCGACAGCACGTTTAGCCATAATTGTAACGAGATGTGCGCGATATTCGGCGCTGGCATGTATGTCGCTATTAAGACCGTCATCCGACTGCTTAATATTTTCAACAGCCTCTGACGCAAAATTACCTTCAAGCGCTGCTTCCATTTCGGATTGACGGAAGACACATGCACCGGCCCCCGTAACCGCAACACGAGTTCCTTGGGGACCTTCGCTTACGAAGGTTCCCACTATGGCATAGCGAGACGCGGGGTTAGGGAACTTCATATACGCGGCCTTTTTCGGGATTGGAAACACCACTTTCGTAACCAACTCATCTTCCTCAAGGGCCGTGTCGAAGAGGTCAACAAAAAAGTCGTCACCCGCAATTTCACGTTTATTGGTGTGCACCGTCGCGCCTAATCCCACAACTGCTGAGGGATAGTCGGCTGCGGGATCATTATTAGAGATTGATCCACCGATAGTACCTCTATTACGGACCATCGGGTCTCCAATCATCCCTGCTAGCTCGGCCAAGCCGGGAATAGCTTTTTGGACTTCTGGGGATGCGTTGACTACTGCGTGCGGTGTCATCGCGCCAATCGTGACTGTATTGTCATCCACCGTAATACCAACCAATCCCTCGAGATCAGCGAGATCTACTAAATCGGAGGGTTTTGCCAATCGCTGTTTCAAGGTGGGTAGAAGTGTCATCCCGCCGGCAACAAACTTGCCTTCTTCGGCGCTTCCTACGCTCGAAGTAGCATCCTCGACTGAGGTCGCGCGCTTGTAGTTGAAATCGTACATTTTCGGATCTCTCTAGTTAGCCTTTACTCAGGCGGTCATTTCTTCATGGGCGGCGAGTATTGCCTTCACGATATTGTGGTAGCCTGTGCAACGGCAAAAGTTACCCTCAAGTTCGTGGCGGACTGTTTTTTCATCAAGGCTATCAGGATTACGTTCCACGATACCTATCGCACTCATTACCATGCCCGGTGTGCAAAACCCGCATTGAAGTGCATGATTTTGCCGGAAGGCCTCTTGCATTGGGTGAAGAGTATCACCATCAGCAAGTCCCTCGATCGTTGTTACATCGGCATTTTCCGTCTGCCGCGCTAAAATAGTGCATGATTTGATGGGAAGGCCATCAATATACACCGTGCACGCTCCACATTGGCTGGTGTCACATCCAACGTGTGTGCCGGTTAAACCAAGATTTTCTCGCAGGTACTGAACCAAAAGCGTACGGTTTTCGACATCTGCCGAAACCTGCTTACCGTTCACTGTCATCGAGACAGTGGTTGTCGTCATGGGACCCTCCTTGATTACTATACAAACGCCTTTTGCTGCTATTTCGCCACTAAATACAATTAGTGCAGTCAGCAAGTTTTCTCGTTATGTGTACTAAACCACTTATTTTAGTGCAGTAAAACGCTACCAACCGATTAGGTCAAGCACTCCCTGTGTTTAATGGTCGAATGCAACACCTAACCTGCTAATACTAATAAAACAACCACTACTACGGCTATCAACCCACCCACCCAGATGGCGGGACTAATTCCGCCGGCAGAAGCGGCTGTACTGCTAGTCTGCGGTTCCGTTGATGTGGGCGCCGCAGCGTCATCTTCTTCGCTTGATTCAGGCGCAGTGTCTGCGACTTCTTCTGCAAATTTACCAAAAAACTCTTTTGCCATTTTTTTGGCCGTTGAGTCGATAAGGCGAGACCCAATTTGGGCTAATTTACCGCCAACCTGAGCGTCAGCAACGTAAGTCAGGACTGTATCATCGCCGTCGTCAGCGAGTTTTACTTCGGCACCGCCCTTGGCAAAGCCAGCGACACCACCAGATCCCTCACCCGAAATACGGTATCCGTTTGGTGGGTCAATATCACTTATTGTAACCTTTCCTGTAAACGTTGCCGATACTGGGCCAACCTTTGATTTAACGGTGGCGGAAAGCTCGGTGTCGGAGTCTTTGTTAAGTTCCTGGCAACCGGGAATACATTTGGCCAATGTTTCGGGATCGTTAAGGGCTTCCCAGACTTTGCTTCGTGGCGCCGCTATTTTGTATTCGCCAGTCATTTCCATGCCGAACATCTCCCGTAAATTTACATTCTTAGATTGCGGAGGAACTTAGATGGTTACCCCTGTCTGGGCAAGGTTTTCCCGTAAATTGACGCGAAAACGCGTCCAAACGACAGGTTATTTGTTGGAGCCCTTGATTAAGCAGTAAGTTTCCATTCCGCGAGCCCACAGCCAATCAGTATTTCCGGTTGAGGGGTGTAATCAATTAAGTCAAACCCGCGACCGCCTGCCACCGCGTGTGCTATTGACCAGGATCTTAATTCGGCACCGCCATTACCTGTTTCTTTGAGGAAATGTCCCAATTCTTGACACAGAATTTCGTCGGAAGCCGTTTTAAAAAGCTCAATACAGTTCCGGTCAAACGCTTCATCTATCCAACCCATTGTTGGTTCTCCAATGGAATGGCTTAATCCCCCTGTTCCTAATACCGCTACACGTATGTCATCAGGGAAAGTTTCAATCGCCTCTCGGATCATGTGACCCCATGCGATACACCGTTTGGGTGTTGGAAAGGGTTTTTCCACCAGGTTGATGAATACCGGTATAATTGAAGGTATTTTGTCTAAGTTCATGCGCCAAATCGGTATACCGATGCCGTGGTCAATTTTCACTCGGTGGGAGTAGGATGGGTCAAAATCGGAGTCTAACGCAAATTCCAACAAATGCCGTCCAAGGCGGCCGTGGCCGGCCAGGTTTTTCTGCGTAAACAAGCCTTTCATGAACGGTTCGGGCGGCGGATCATGCTCATCGCCTATACCGATGAGAAAGGCAGGAATGTTATCAAGAAAAAAATTTATCCAGTGATCGTTTGAATGAATTATTAATACGTCGGGTTCAAGCGCTTTTAGACGCTTACCCATTTCTCCATACCTAGTTGATAACCAGGCACGTGTTTCCGGTGTCAGTGTATCCCACGATCGAGCAATATTTGGTGCATGGGATGCAGCGAAGCAGCCGACGAGTTTAGCCATTTATTTTCTCCCGGTCGTCGTCTGACTGAAATTGACTAAGAATTTCGATAGACTTTTTATCGTCGTTGCCCAGCAGCAATAGAAAAAACCGCATGAGATAGGGGTTCACGTGGGGCAGTAAAACGCCGATATCATCTTCTCTTAGAGCTTTTTGAAATTCAGGTCTTAGTTCGTAATTGCTAATAATATCATCGCGTCGATTGGCCCAGTTGTCCTTTCCGTCAGGTCCCTGTAGGTCAAATATGAGCTTGTTGAGAAAGTAGTCGGTCATTTTTTTAACCTGCACTAATTTTATGTTTCTCAGTTATCTCCTTTTTGGGCGATATCGGCAAATTTTTCCCATACACTAGGTTTACCTATGAGAAAAATTCTTCAGAAATAATCCGTGTTAGAGATAATAGAGTAACAAAAAACCACCTAACAGAACTGCAACCCATAATGCCATAGATCCTGTGGGCCATGTACGGGCGAGAATACCTTCGGGGCCGTGGTGACGAAACATTTGACGTATCACTCCGGTAACTGCGTTTTTTAAATCCTCGAGAATACTATGCCAGCCGTCGCGGGTTACAGTGATGAGCCAGTGATAAGTCGCGGGCAACCATTTTCTGTAAGTGATATCAAAATCCAGATTCACAGATTTTAATTCAGGTGGGTAGATCTTAAATCGCATAAGGACTGCGAACGCTAATGCGGAAAACATTAATAATTGTGTCTGGTTAATGACGTGGCTCACCGTATAGGGTTTATAATCTACAGCGTACGGTAAAAGGCTGTAGAGCCACGGTGAATAAACGCCAATAGCAATACACAGAAAGGCCGTAATTCCCATCGCTATAAGCATATTGAGTGGCGCTTCCTTGCATCGTTTGCCTGAATCATGGGCGAAAAACGCAAAGTAGGGAATTTTAATACCCGAATGGTGGAATACTCCTGCTGAAGCAAAGAGCAAAATCAGCCAAACTACGAGGTATCCTTCGTGGGCGACAGCGGATAATGTGAGTGATTTTGCAATAAAGCCTGAGAATAGTGGAAATGCGGAGATAGACGCTGCTCCGACTATGCAAAAGATGGTGGTTAAGGGCATGGACTTGTAGAGGCCACCAAGTTCTGATCCTTTTATTGTTCCGACGCGATAAAGGACGGCGCCCATAGACATGAACAGTAAGGCTTTATAAAGAATATGGGCGAATGCATGGGCTGCAGCACCATTAATGGCAAGCGC
>CAZOHS010000036.1:0-6454 GCA_964579285.1 uncultured Rhodospirillaceae bacterium
GGGCCGGCCTAGGATAAAAACCGGTTTCACCATAGCCGCAATCGACAATTTTAATGATGTTCCGGAAGCATCAACATCGCTTGACAGAACGGGCCTTCCTAAACATTATCCGCCCGCCCGATCCTCCGGGATCGGCGCGGTGGGGCCGTAGCTCAGCTGGGAGAGCGCTGCGTTCGCAATGCAGAGGTCGGGAGTTCGATCCTCCTCGGCTCCACCATTATATATTGATTTCTATGGGTTTCCGTCGTTTTTTGAAAAAAGGCAGTACCCCTATAGTGTGCAGAATAAGGATAAAAGTCCTGCAGGTCGCGCCACTTTTCTTTTGTTTAGCCTCCGTTGCATATCGACAAGCGTGTTGTTAGTGGATATTTCATTAATATGGGAAATAGATCGTTTATTGATCGCCACGAATTATGGAACCAAGACCAAAAGGCCCGAGCAAGAGAGATCTTGCGGCAGGTGGAAATTGGCGGGGTGCAATTGATTCGGCTTGCCTGGGCCGACCCGCATGGGGCTGCCCGGGCTAAGTCGATCAGCCCCGATGCTTTTCGCCAGGCGATGAGCGACGGATATAACATCAACGTCGCGACCTCCACATTAGACGCTTCTGGGGGGAGAATATTTAGCTCCTTCGTTCCCGGTGGAGGGATGAACCTTGACGAGATGACAGGTTCGCCCAATCTCGTAATTGTACCTGACCCCAACACTTACCGAGATCTTCCCTGGGCTCCCGGCGTTGGATGGGTTTTATGTGACGAATACTTCAGGGACGGTAGACCGTTTCATTTTTCGTCTCGTCATTTGCTACGAAAACAGATTACCCGTTTGAATGAAACTGGCCTTCAACATGTGGTAGGCCTGGAGGTAGAATGGTACCTGTCAAAGGTAGTTCAACAACAACTCGATAGCGAAAATACTGGAATACCGGGTAGGCGTGGGCAACCAATTGAGACTGCGCCTGTTGAGCCTGGATTTTCCTATCACTCTGAAACGAATCTCGACATAATGCAGCCGATAATTAGCGAGCTTGCCGATACGTACACCAAACTTGGCTTACCATTACGTTCTATCGAAAATGAATATGGTCCGGGACAGATAGAATGTACGTTTGTAGCCGAAGAGGCGATGAGAGCGGCAGATGATTACGTTTTGTTTCGTACTGCGACGCGTCAGGTCTGCCGAAGGCTGGGGTTTTTTGCAACATTCATGAGTTGCCCTGGTTTGCCTGGACATTTCCCGAGTGGCTGGCATTTGCACCAATCTTTGATTGATAGAGACACAAAAACCAACTTGTTAACACCGACAGATAACGGCGAATTTCTCTCTGAGAAAGGAAGAAATTTTCTCGCTGGTTTACTCAAACACGCTATTCCCGGCACAATCTTTGCTACACCGACAATTAACGGTTTTCGACGTTTTAAACCTAATTCTCTCGCACCCAACCGGGTAACATGGGGTTATGACCACCGGGGGGTACTCATGCGTGTTATTTCTAACGCCGATGATCCAGCTTCGAGGATCGAAAATCGTGCCGGTGAGCCTTCAGCCAACCCATATTTATTTATAGCTTCACAAATTGCGGCGGGTCTAGATGGTTTGGTAAACAGATTAACGTTAGAGGCTCCAGAAGAGGCACCCTACACTTCCGATCGTCGATTACTGCCCACAACATTTTTGGATGGGTTAAATGAATTGGAAAACGATAGCTTTTACCGAAGCGCATTCGGTGACCTTTTTCTCGACTATTTCCTGGCACTTAAAAACGCAGAACTGGATCGTTTTCGGGAATATTGCAATGATGAGGTTGTAGGTGAGGATGAAACTGCTATCACCGAATGGGAACAAAATGAGTATTACGACTTTTTCTAATAGGCCGAAAGGCCCAGGAGGGCCGTAGGATATGGATGGATTGGCGGCACGAGCAGGTACTCTCGTTGATGGGTATGATTTCAACTATCTGATACAGGACGACCGAGTTCATCGTCATATTTATACCGAGGAAGCAATATTTCGTGCAGAGATGAAGCGGATTTTTGGTGCGGTTTGGGTATACCTCGGACACGAAAGTGAAATACCCAAGAACGACGATTTTGTTCAGACCTGGTTAGGTTTGAGGCCGATTATTCTCATAAGGGATTCCGAGGGCAGAATCCGAGCGCTCTATAATCGGTGCACGCACCGCGGTTCCACAATCTGCCGTCAGTCTTCTGGTTCCGCTAAAGCCTTTCAATGTCCCTATCACGGGTGGACGTTTCGCAATACCGGTGAGATCAGTGGTGTGCCGTGGCCAGATGGGTACGCCGACGATTTTGCAGATACAAAATTTAACCTAGCTCAGTTACCGAGAGTTGATAACTACAAAGGTTTTATTTTTGGAACCTTAAATATAGATGCACCGTCGCTTCTTGAATATTTGGGCCCGGTCGCTACGCCATTAGCCGAATGGGTGGACCGGCATCCGGGAAAGAGAGTAGCAGTTTGTAATGCGAACAGGCTTAAGCTGCATGGAAATTGGAAGTTGGTCTACGACAACTCCGCTGACGGCTATCACGTAGTTTTTTCGCACCGGTCATTAATTGCTATGGAGAATAGATTGGCGACCGAAGACGATAAAGGAATGGCTTTCTATAAGGAAAGCCCGGACGCGGCGCCGATGTATGTCTATTATTTTGGCAACGGTCATCACTTTAAGGATAAGCGAGGTAACGTGGATCGTGAAAAACCAGGCGCCCTTTGGGATATCGAAGGGGCTGCGCCGGGCATGGAATACTTTGAAGGAAAATTGCGTCGTGACCATCCTTCACGGGCGGAGGAGTTTCTTGATCTTGCTGCTTCCGAACCAATGAACATTAATGTTTTTCCCAATTTGCACATTCTCGGAAATCACATACAGGTTGTGCGTCCTGTTTCAGTTTCAGAGACTGATACGACCTGGTGGGGCACGGCAGTGGTAGATGAAAATGGGGAACTTGATGGTGCAGTAAACGATATCAATGCAATTCGTATGAGAACCCAAGAGGGCTTCCCAAACTTTGGTGAAGTAGACGACTTGATGAATTTTGAGCAAATCCAAGTTGGTCTTCAGGCTGAAGAAGACGAATGGGCCTATACCCACCGTGGTTTGGGGTTGCCTGACCGTTTCTCGGTGGATGAGCTCGGAACGATTAAGGGTCCGGCAACCGATGAAGTATTTCTGCGTGAATATTTTAAAGAATACCGCCGGCTTATGACGACTGAACCGAACATTCAAATTACAAGAGACGTTTGAGATAGATGTCTCACGACCCGTCTAAAACATCTCACTACATAAATGACGAATTTTATAAAAATTTGAATTTTTGGTTTTCTGACTGGCAGCGGCATGAAAATGAAATCAGTAAACCAGCGGTTCGCGATGAACTACGTAACTTTCTAGAACGTGAGGCGCGCCTTCTTGACGATGGCCTCCATACCGATTGGCTTTCTTTGTACGCCCCCGAATGTCTTTACTGGGTACCCGCGTCCTTGGGTGGAGGCGATCCTCGGTCGGAAGTCGCAACGGCGTTTGATGATCGGCGACGCCTTGAAGACCGGATACACCGGCTTGGAAGTGACTACGCTTGGTCGCAACAACCAGCCTCACGAACAAATCGAGTGGTATCTAACGTGGTAGGGTTTACCACCCCAAATAGAAATATCGTAATGACAAGAGCTAATTTCCTTATTACTGAGTTTCAGGCTGGTGACTTTCGGACTTGGGCGGGCTGGTATGGTCACCGTTTACATCGAAGCAGGAGCACTTGGGAAATTGTTGTCAAACAGGTTAACTTAATTAATTACGATCAAAATTTGAGAAACCCAAGCATTACACTTTAAGTCATAGTAGATCGAAATAAAAAATAAGGGCGACCATGAAAGCCGCCCCTATTTCCCGTAGATCTTACCTTAAGACAATTGATCAATATCAGTGATCACCTGTTCAGGATGATCTGCTGGGGTTACAGCGTCATAGGACGCTGCGACTTTTCCATCTGGTCCTATCAAGACCGATTTTCGAGGCGACCGGCCGCTATCCGGATCCGATACACCGTAAGATATTGAAACAGCGCCATCTGCATCGCTCAATAAATCATAAGGAAAAGAAAATTTGTCTCGAAACGCTCCATTATCCGTAGGGTTATCGTAGCTTATGCCTAGGATTGAAGTGTTTCGGTCGTTAAAGTCCTGGATTCTATCACGGAACCCTTTGCCTTCTATTGTTCAGCCAGGTGTATCGGCTTTTGGATACCACCAGAGCAAGACGTAACGGCCAGTAAAATCACTTCTTTTTACAGCAGTACCGTCCTGATTTGGAAGGCTGAAGTCCGGCGCTTCGGCGCCAGCGGCGATTAATGCCATTCAGGTTTCTCCCTAGGTTTGAGTTACGATCTTATATTAGCATTTGTTGGGTGTGGCCGTCATCAAGTAGAACAGTTACTTTAAAAAAAATCCCGGCATAAATCCGGGATTTTTTAGAGCATTGTCTAGTTTTAGACGAAATCAGGTTCGCTGCGTTTACGGCAGCGCAGGCATAAGCGATTATGCCATCCCTCGCTTGCAAACGTTTCGTTGCACGACATGCAGGCTCGTTCCATAGGCACATCGCTCGCGGCACGATGGTCCATTACTACTTCCTCGACTTCCAGCGAGCTGGTATTCGATTCACTCATATATTGGCTCCCTCTCTTCGTCCTGGTTTACAAATAGTACGCCTGCTCACCGCCTAGATCGGCTGCAGAGTTGTTTTACGTTCTCGCTCGGCATTCAGCCCCCTATACCGAAAGCAAAACCACGCTTATACGGCCCAAACAAATTTGTCCCTTAGTTTGTATCCCGTATCGGTACCCCGTTATTATATCCTATCTAAATCAAAATTCCGTCAAAAAAGTGCACCTCTTACGCATTTTTTATCAAAATTTCTAATTATTTTCTAATTCCACAGACTTTTCGAACAAATGACTATTTTTAACGAACTGCACGATAGGTGACGCAATTACTTTATTTTAGAATTTTAACAGTAAACAAAGATGAGATTTTTCAAAAAGGTTGACTATTGGGTATTGCGAGAAGTGCTGTTGCAGCAACCTCCTTGTCCTGTTCACCTGTTCCGGAACCGACGCCGATGCCACCGATGCAGTGGCCATCAACTATGATGGGCAATCCCCCGGGAAGATTGATACGTTGTCCGTCAGTGCCGAGTGCAAGTTTGAGGTCAATTCCTTCTGGGAGGTCTCCTGTGGGTTCCCCGTAACAGGCTGCAGTGCGTGCTTTTCGGACCGAGGTTTCCTGAGACATGTAAAATGCTCCATCCATTCTCACGAAGGCCACTAAATGCCCACCACTATCGACAACCGAGATGCATTGTGGCTGCTTCATCTCACTAGCTTTGGCTACACCAGCCTCAAGTATCGAGAGTGCGCCCGCGTGATTTAGTTTTAGAGATACTTCGGTTTTAGACATACGAATCTCCCATTAATGAAAAATTTTTCGTTTGTTTCGTGTTTCAAAGTCATGATCAAACTTGTCTGAAAGATAATAATTGAAAGCTTTACCCAAAAGCGCTGCGCACTTCGTCCCCGTGATCCCTTTAGATAAGAGCTTATCTGGCGGGGTCGACAGAGAGTCGTTCAGTAGTACGATCGTCGATACCCCAGTGGATAAGAGCCGCAAGGCCGCTGAGGATAATTGCGAGCCACCACGCGGCTTCATAAGTCCCATAGATATCGTAGAAGAGGCCACCCAAATAAACACCCACGAAACTGCCGAGTTGATGGCTGAAGAAAACGATAGCAAATAGTGTTGCCATATAGCGCGGACCGAATATTTGCGCAACAATACCGCTTGTTAGCGGTACGGTTGAAAGCCACAACAAACCGAGTAGTGCGCTGAAACCGAGCACAGTGATTTCAGTAACGGGCAACTGAATAAAGACTAAAAAAAGTATGCCTCTGAGTAAATATAGTATGCTAAGGAGGTTCTTTTTTCTCCAGTGAGAGCCCATCCATCCCGCTATTATGACACCGAATAAATTAAACAACCCAATTGTGCCTAAAGCCCATGCAGCCAACCAGTTGTCTGCCCCGGAGTCCTGAAGAAACCCAGGTAAGTGTGTACCAATGAACTGCACTTGAAACCCGCAAACGAAAAAACCGACTACCAATAATACATATCCACGATGTTGAAATGCTTTTGCGAGCGCTTGAAAAAGGCTTTGTTTGTCTGGTTTAGCAAGTGTCTCCGCACTGCCAGCCCTCATCGTAAGGGAGAGTGGAATTGCAAACGCCACAATTATCGAAAGTACGATAAGACCTTGAGACCATCCGAAAAAATCAATCAAACCTATGCTCGTTGGTGCAAAGGTGAATTGTCCGGCCGAACCCCCCGCGGTAACAATGCCTAGCCAAAAAGTCCGCGATTTTTCTGGTGCAACCCGACC